>JAQVBP010000002.1:10792-18394 GCA_028690255.1 Methanosarcinaceae archaeon | reverse complement strand
TCTGAATCTTCTGAATCTTCTGAATCTTCTGAATCTTCTGCACCTTCTGCTAAACCCTCAGCGGGAGAAGGGGCCGAAACTTCCGGAGTTACCAGACCCTTTTCTCTCTCGTAATCGGCACAGAAACGCTCAAGCCGTCCGATTGCAACAGGTTCGCTTTTCTTACCAAGCACACAGAGGGACTCGCACTGGGATTCCTGAGGGCAGACCCGGCCGCAGATTGCAGGGAGGGCGTTTGTGGCTTTTATCCTTTCAATTGCTCCTTCAAAATTTTCCTCACAGATAAGTTTGATAAACCCGGGAATGTCCACATTTACGGGACAGCCTTCCACACACTTCGGCTCCTTGCAGTTAAGGCAGCGGGAAGCTTCGGCAAGGGCGGCTTCCTTTGAGTAGCCAAGGGCCACCTCATCAAAGTTCCTGGCTCTTTCCCCTGCAGGTTGTTCGGGCATAGGGGTTCTGGTTTTGCTTTTTTCAGCCATATTTATTCCTCCATCAGTGCAGGCCGCACCTGCATTTGTGCTCGTATTCTTCCGTGGCTTCCGCTTCTTCTCCCCGGTACATGGAAAGCCTGTTCATAAGTTGAATAAAGTCAACCTCGCGGGCGTCAAACTCGGGCCCGTCCACGCAGGTAAACTTCGTCTCCCCGCCTACCGTGACCCGGCAACCGCCACACATGCCGGTCCCGTCCACCATGATGGAGTTCAGACTGACCAGGATTTCCACATCGTAAGGAGCCGCAACCCCTGCACCCACCTTCATCATGATCGGGGGGCCGACAATTACGACACGGTCAACCTTTTCGTCACTGTCCAGAATGTTCTTCATGATATCGGTTACGAAACCGTGGTGGCCTTTTGAACCGTCGTCGGTTGCGATGTAAAGTTCGGAACTTGCCTCCCCCATTTCCTTTTCAAGGATGAGCAATTCCTCGTTTCTGGCCCCGATGATGGAGATGACTTTGTTGCCGGCTTCCGTGTAGGCTTTGGCCTGGGGGTAAATAGGGGCAACTCCCACGCCTCCGCCGACAAGAATGACCGTCCCGAGTTTCCGGACATCGGCCGGGGTCCCGAGGGGACCTACGAAGTCCTCAAGCACGTCGCCTGCTCCGAGGGTTGCAAGCTGCTTTGTGGTCTTACCCATTTCCTGGAATATGATTGCGACTGTTCCGGCTTCCGGGTCAAAATCCGCAATTGTGAGGGGGATCCTTTCCCCTGTTTCGTCGATCCTCAGGATTATGAACTGGCCGGCTTTTGCGGCCTTTGCCACATCAGGTGCATCGATATTCATCCTGTGCACCGAGGGGGCTATTTCTTCTTTTTCTAGTATTTTATATGACATCGAATCACATTTTCCTGATAAAAGCATCTCTTATGAAATAACTCGATGAGTTTTATCCTTTACGAAAGTCAGAAGGGCTATTTATTGGGAAATACGCGGGCAAACCATTATGTAAGATAGTTTTTCCCGCCGGAGGCAATAATATAACGACTGATAACTTATATATTCTCCCGAATAATTTTTAATTATTTTGAGTGTGTGACCGGCTTTTGGGGAGCAGGCCCCCCAACCCCCAGATTGTAAAATAATGAAACATTCCTTACAAAAAATTAAATAATTCCCGGATATATAATAAAAGGGAAGAATTTCCCGGTTTGAGATATACAGGGGGTTAATTGAAATGACTGAAGAAAAGAAGCAGGAAGAGAAAGAAGAGCCAGAAGTTGCAAGGGTTGACCCCATACACTTTGAAGACTCTCG
The DNA here is from genome assembly GCA_028690255.1 of Methanosarcinaceae archaeon. Taxonomy (GTDB): domain Archaea; phylum Halobacteriota; class Methanosarcinia; order Methanosarcinales; family Methanosarcinaceae; genus JAQVBP01. Next base: position 16,633 of record JAQVBP010000002.1, on the reverse strand, counting down.
TGTTGGAAAAAAGAAGCATCTTCTGAGTTGCGACAAGACGGAATAAGCCTTTTCGGAAAATTCTGAGTTTAAACATTATTTAAAGATTTTTTTGGAGGAAATTCGGATTATGGAAGAAGAGAGAAAAGAGGAGAAAAATGAGGGGGAAAAAGAGGGAAAAAATGAAGAAAAGAAAGAAGGAGCCACTGTCGAACCCATACACCCTCATGATGAGAGAGTGAGCAAAAAAAGGTCTCTGCTCGACACCTGCAGATGAGCATAACCCTTTATTTCTTTTTTTACACACTGATTATTCCTGCAGACCCTTCTTTTCCATACAACCCCAGGCTTGAACATATTTCCACGGAAACCCAGACCGTGCCCGCCGGAAGGAAAGCTTCCGTAAATTCAAGAAGGTCAGGCCCGAGAATTACTGTCCCGGAAAGCCCGGGAGCTCCCAGCCCATAGCTCCCGAGAGCCACAAGGCCGGAGGCCATGGCGAAGTTCAGGAGGGCAATCAGGGCCCGGAAAGCTCTTTTTCCGAAACTTCCGCAATCGTCAGGAAGGCCTTTTCGGATCACAAGGAGGTAAGCTGCATTTGTCCCTAAAAGATAACCTGCCACATCCGGGCCTATCAGGGCCGCGGCTGCAAGGCCCGGGGGGAGGACGAACATAAAGAAGTAAAACAGGACCCTGGGGGAGGGGGGCCCGAAAATCGGGAAAAAACTTTCTTTCCTGAAAAAAGCTTCACCCCGGGGGCTTTTGAGAAATCTGGAAAATGTAAGCAGTAAAAGGAGGCCCAGCAAAGCTCCCCCTATCACGTCTCCCAGGAAGTGCCGGCCCAGGTACATTCTCGAAAAAGCCATCAGGACCACCACTCCGGGGGCCAGTTTTCCGAGATTCCGGTTTTCAAAAATCCGGGCGGCTCCCCCCCAGAGGGCCGTTGTTGTCGAGACGTGCCCGGAAGGAAAGCCGTAAGCTGCAAAGGAGTTTGCCCGGGCCCGGAAAGCTTCCAGAATTTCCCTCCCCGGGAGTGAAAAAAAGCTTTTTGGACCATTGTCCTGAAAAGCAGGGCCTGTAAATTGTACCCCTGCTGACTGTCCCGTTTCAAGGTCCAGGACGTGCGAGTCCGCAAAATAAGGCCTTGGAAACGCAAACAAAACCTTGAAAATCTCAGTAACGGCCCCCGTCCAGAGCAGCAGCTGGAAAAGTAAAAAACCTCTTCGGAAATCGATCCCGAAGGTAATTCCGATTATCACGGCCGCAAAAAAGGCAGCTGAGCCCATGGAAGAAACCGCAAGCATGAGGGGCGTAAGCCAGTCGGAAGCCAGGGCCTGCAGATAAAGTATCGGTTCTGTCTGAAACATATTTTAAGAACTCCTGGTAAGAACGATTTTTTTGCTATTGTCTTATGGGGTCTTGTATGAATTCTTTATGGCTTTTGATGTTAGTTAAAGAGAATAAGTTTTATTAGTTTTGTTTCCCCATCTTCCAGAAGATAAATAATATTTTATCATGGGAGGCGGGCCGCCTGACTGAAAAGCAAGAGAACCAGGGAATACAGAAGAAAAAAGAAAACCGGAACAAAAAAGAAATACATAATATTGATACTGTACACCTTAAGCGGGCGGCCCTTATTTTTCTTGCGGCCCTCGTGTTCCTTTCACTTAAAACTTACATCTCCCCGGGCATTAAAGAAGGGGCAATAGAAGAGAAAACCGTTACTGGAATAAGAGAGAATGAAAGATTTATACTGCTGCGTGAAAATTATGATGGAGTCGAAGTTTACCCGGATTTTGAGAGATTCTTTCCTTCAATAACCGATCGGGATTCCCTCTCTCTTTCTTCCCGACCCCCCGATTTTCCGATTAATGAATCCATGGAAACGAAAATAAAGGCCGTTTATCCTGAAATCGAATACTCTGTTCGCGTTCAGCTCTGCATGGAAAACGAAATCGAGGTCTATAGGCTTAACAGGGAAGACTTCAACCGGATGAGAGTCGGAGCCGTGGCGAAATTCGAGCTTGACAGGACCGAACGGGACCTTATTAAAAAGGTTCTGGAAATTTGAAACGCCCGGGAATTTGAGGCGGAGCCCTGAAAATCACTATTTTTATATATAATTCAGTGAATTAAATTGAATAGAAAAAAAGGTAAGAATCATGATCATACTGCACGCAGCCTGGTTTGAAAAGCAGTTGTTTGTCTGGGGAGAAAGCCCTCTTGAAGATGAAAGTAAACTCCCTTCCGGAAGAGGCCGAATCCCGGAAATACCGGAAGCAAAACCCTATCCTTATGACGCCGGGGCCGAAAGGCTGGCGGAGGGCCTGACATCCCTCGGCTTTTCGGCGGAGAAAAGAAACCCTGAAAAGGTCAGTGCATGGCTTCCGGGCCTGGGCCGTCACCCCTTTCCTTCAAGCCCCATGCTTGCGGAAAGGCCGGCTTCGAAGGCCCGGCCAACCCTCCTGCCCTGGACTGTTACGGCTTATTCCCTGGATATGGAAGAAGCTTCCGACCTGCTCTGTTCTGTCATGGGTAAAAAAGTCCCGGGCCCCGGGATAATTTCCGGAAACGACCTGCTCTGGTGGGCCGAGGCCCTGAAGTTTGCCGGAAGCCTGGTCGCTGAACAGGCCTATCTTCCCGGAATCCGGCTCGAAGCCGGGGAATTCAGAGGTCGCTGGGAACCCGTCTATTTCGGACCGCATACCCCGGAACTGGTCGGACACGCAAAAGCAATGCCTCCCGCAGCCAGAGCCCTGACCCCTGAAACTGCACACCTGCCTCCGGAAACCCCGGGCACAGAGGTTCTGAAAGAGTTTCTTTCCGGAGCCCTGGACTACCTGGTGCGTTTCACAGTTTCAGGAAAAGCCGGGCCCGAGAAGAAAAAACGGGGTAAAAAACCTTCTTTTGACAGCGTCCACGATGCCTGGGTCTCGGCCCTCCGGGGAGAAGGGGCTTCGGATAGCCTCATCCACGGGAAAAGTAACGAAATCCTGCAGCTTGCCGGCCGGCTAAAAGAGTGGCAGCGTCCCATTGTCGTTATGACAACATCTCCTTTCAGGCTCTGTTTCCGCCTGGAGGAACCTGAAGGCCCAGAGAGAGAAAACGGACTGGAAGAAACAGCTGAAATAAATGGAGAGAAAGAAACAGCTGAACTAAATGGAAAGGAAGAAACAGCTGAAGAATATGAAGGCATCGAAATCCCCAAAAACCTGTGGAATGTCCGCTACCTCCTCCAGGCCCACGACGACCCGAGCCTTCTGATCCCGTTGAAAGACGCCTGGAAACCCGGGAAAAAAAGCCCCCTGCAGAAGTACGACGTGAAAAATCTCCGGCAGTTTCTCCTCTTTTCTCTGGGGCAGGCCGCAAGCCTCATTCCCTGGGTTGAGTCCAGCCTTGAAAGGCCGGACCCGGAAGGCCACTCTCTGGACACAAAAAAGGCTTACGAATTCCTTACGGAAAAGGCTATTTCCCTGGACCGGGCCGGGTTTGGGGTCATGCTCCCTGCCTGGTGGACCGGGAAGGGCACAAAAGCCAGATTGCAGAGCCGGGCAAAGGTCGAGAGCAAACCTATGCAGATAGGAAGCGGGCTGAACCTCCAGAAGGTGATCAATTTCAACTGGGAAATGGCTCTCGGGGACAAAAAGCTCACAGTCGAAGAACTGGAAGTCCTTGCGGAACTCAAAAGCCCGCTTGTAAAGGTCCGGGGGCAGTGGGTCGAGGTAAACGGGGAGGAGATCCGGGCTGCAATCGAGTTCTGGAAGAAAAACCCGACCGGTGAAGCCAGTGCCCTGGATATCGTGAAGATGGCCATAGGGGCCGAGGGCTCAGAGAAGACAAATGGCCCGGATTTCGAAAGCGTGGAAGCCTCCGGCTGGGTCAAGGAACTCCTCGGTCGCTTAAAGGAAAAAGCCGGGTTTGAAGAACTCCCGGCTCCTGCCGCTTTTTCAGGCACGCTTCGCCCCTACCAGGTCAGGGGCTACTCCTGGCTGGCTTTCCTGCGACAGTGGGGTCTGGGAGCCTGTCTTGCAGATGATATGGGGCTTGGGAAAACCATCCAGACCCTGGCCCAGATCCAGCACGACCGGGAAGAAGGGCCAAACCAAAAAACAAAAAAACCCGTGCTTCTGGTCTGTCCGACCTCCGTTATAAACAACTGGAAAAAAGAAGCTGCCCGCTTTACTCCGGACCTGTCCGTTATGGTCCACCACGGGGTAAGCCGGAAAAAAGAAACTGAGTTTAAAGCCAAAGCAAAAAAGCACGCCCTTGTGGTTTCGAGCTACGGACTCCTCCAGCGGGACCTTGCTTTCCTTAAAGGGGTAAAATGGGCCGGCATTGTCCTCGACGAAGCCCAGAACATCAAAAACTCCGGGACAAAACAGGCGGTGGCTGCCCGGAGTCTGAAAGCCGAATACCGGATTGCCCTTACCGGAACCCCTGTGGAAAACAACGTGGGAGACCTCTGGTCCATAATGGAATTTTTAAACCCGGGTTTCCTGGGAAGCCAGGCCGGGTTCAAACGGAATTTCTTTATCCCGATCCAGGCCGAACATGACCGGGATGCGGCCCTGAGGTTAAAGGACATCACCGGTCCCTTCATCCTTCGACGCCTGAAGACCGACAGGTCGATCATCACCGATCTTCCGGAGAAAATGGAGATGAAGACCTACTGTACCCTCACAAAAGAGCAGGTCTCCCTTTATGCCGCTGTCCTTAAAGATATAGAAGAAGCCATGGAGGACTCCGAGGGAATACAGAGACGGGGCCTCATTCTTTCGGCTCTTGCCCGGCTCAAGCAGGTCTGCAACCACCCGGCCCAGTTCCTGAAAGATAATTCGAGCATCCCGGACAGGTCCGGAAAGCTTGCAAGGCTTACGGAAATGCTGGAAGTTATTATAGAAAACGGGGAAAAGACTCTTGTTTTCACCCAGTTTGCGGAGATGGGTAAAATCCTCAAAGAGCACCTGCAGAACACTTTCGGCTGCGAGGTCCTTTTCCTGCACGGGGCGGTTTCCAGGAAACAGCGGGACCTTATGATCGAGCGTTTCCAGGCCGGGGAAGAGTTTTTGCCAATTTTTGTCCTTTCCCTCAAAGCCGGAGGGACAGGCCTGAACCTGACCGGGGCAAACCACGTCTTCCATTATGACCGCTGGTGGAATCCTGCTGTGGAAAACCAGGCGACTGACCGGGCTTTCAGGATAGGGCAGGGGAAAAACGTGGAGGTCCACAAGTTCATCTGTGCAGGCACCCTCGAAGAACGGATAGATGAGATTATCGAACGCAAGACGGAAGTTGCAGAAAACATAGTGGGCACAGGCGAGCAGTGGCTGACCGAAATGTCCAACGAGGAACTCAAAGACCTCTTTGCCCTGCGGGAAGAGGCTGTAGGGGAATAATTCAGCCGCAGACAATAGACCGGCAGGCAAAAAAAAGGTAGCAGAAACAGGCAGACAAAATACAGGAGAAGAAAAAATATGGCAGCTTACTGGGAATACGGCTACTACGAGCCCACAAAACCGATCGAGGTCAAAGGAGGAATCAAGGCAAAATCAAAGCGGGGCAAGTTCGGAGAGAACTGGTGGGCCAGGCGCTGGATCGAGGTCCTTGAGAGTTTCAACATCGGAGCCCGGCTCACCCGCGGAAAAAGTTATGCCCGCAAGGGCCAGGTCATGTCCATAAAAATCGAGACCGGGCTTGTTAAGGCAAAGGTCCAGGGTTCGAATTCCAGGCCTTATTCCGTGACGATCAAGGTCAGGACCCTGACCGCTTCCGAATGGGACCGGCTGGCCGAAGAATTTGCCCGAAAACCCATCTTCGCGGCAAAACTCCTGGCAGGGGAAATGCCCGAGGACCTGGAGGCCG
>JAQVBP010000002.1:0-10692 GCA_028690255.1 Methanosarcinaceae archaeon | reverse complement strand
TCCGTGACGATCAAGGTCAGGACCCTGACCGCTTCCGAATGGGACCGGCTGGCCGAAGAATTTGCCCGAAAACCCATCTTCGCGGCAAAACTCCTGGCAGGGGAAATGCCCGAGGACCTGGAGGCCGTTTTCGAGGAGGCCGGGCTTTCTCTTTTCCCGGAGAAAATCGGGGACCTCGATACGGACTGTTCCTGTCCGGACTGGTCGGTCCCCTGCAAGCATATTGCGGCCGTCTACTACCTGATGGCCGAGGAGTTTGACCGGGACCCCTTCCTGATCTTCAAACTCCGGGGGGTGGACCGGGACGATTTTCTGTCTGCACTGGGTTCCTCTGCTGAGCCGGGGCCGGGAATGGGAATGGGAACAGGGGAAGAAGCAGGCCCCTTGCCCGTTCTTGAAGAAAAGGATGAAGGGCCTTCTCTTCCCTCCGAACCCCTCCCTCTGGACCCCGGAATTTTCTGGGGCAGGGGATTTGAAAAAACTGAGATTGAAATAGTTGTGGAGGTGGGGTCGTCCTCTTCCCTTCCCTCCCCTCCTTCTTTCCAAAGTGAAGCCCATATCCCTTCGGTCCAGGCGGCCCTTCCCGGACGGCTCGGAAAATTCCCCTTCTGGAGAGGAGAAGAGGACCTGCTTGAGGTGCTGGAAGATATTTACGGGAAGGCCTCTCCTGTGGGGATGAAGGTTTTTCTGGGGGAGAAGCTCGCCTGAAGCGGAATGAGCGAATTATCCGTTCGGAAAGCGGAACCTGCCCGGGACAAACTTATATCCTCGCAAACCATAGCCCCCTCCATGACAAGCTATAAGCTCCTTGTAAAAAACGTTATAAAACAGGCCGACGTCCTCCTTGAAGTAGTGGACGCCCGTTTTCCGGATGAGACCCGGAACAGCGAGGTCGAGAGTATCGTCTCTCGTTCGGGCAAGCCTTTCATAATAGTGCTCAACAAATGCGACCTCGTCCCAAAGGAAATCCTTGAAAAAACAAAGAACCGCTTCTCAAAAATCGCCCCCACGGTTTTCGTGTCCGGAAAAGACAGGTTCGGGACAACGATGCTCAGGCACAAGATCCTGGAGGTTGCCGACATAAAAGGCCGGGACATCCTGATCGGGTCCCTCGGCTACCCGAACACCGGCAAGTCCACCGTGATAAACGGCGTGGCCGGAAAGCATAAAGCAGGGACCTCGTCAATTTCCGGCCACACCCGGGGAGTGCAGGTCGTGGATGCAGGCTCTCGCCTCAGATTCCTTGACACCCCCGGAGTCATACCCTTTAAGGAACACGATGAGTACCTCCAGGGCCTCCTCGGGGTAAAGGACTCGACACACATAAAGGACCATATCGGAGTGGCCCTGAAGATTATTGAAAAAATTAGCACGGAAAACAAAACGGCTCTGGAAGCCTTCTATAAAGTTAAAATCGAGGCTGGGACCCCCACCTATGAAGTGCTCGAATTAATCGGGCTGCAGTGCAACTTTCTAAAAAGGAAGGAAGAAGTGGACGAAAACCGAGCAGCCGTCCGTATAATCAACGACTGGCAGCAGGGAAAACTCCTGGTCTACGGGCCCGGACCTTATTGATTAATACGATTGGATTTACCTGAGGCCCCCTCTCCCAGCAACTGAGGGGCGATCTTTTTTGAGTATAATAAAAAGGGGCATATATTTATACTGTCCGTTTTAAAACGGACCTTATTATTTTGACTGTTGCCGGGTTTCTGTGGGTTCGGGCCTTTTTTAAAACTGACGGCGGGGACAAAGGGCCGGCAACAAGGGAAAATATAGTTGGCCTGTTTTGGAAAAAAGCCTTTAGAAGCTCCTGGCCCGGTTTTTTGAGCTGGACTTTTTTAAAAGGGTTTTGGCCGGTTATTGCGGATCAGAAAACCAGGGCCCTCAACGCCCGACGAAGGAGGCCGGGCGTTTCAGGAATGGTTTGAAAAAACCGGCCGGCCGGTCAGCAGACAGTCGGATTATCACAATCTTTCTGTCTCAGGGGGATTGTGAAAATAAAGCTGCTGCCTTTGCCGGGCTCCGACTCCACCCGGATTTTGCCCCCGTGCATTTCCACATAGCTCCTGGCAAGGTTCAGGCCAAGGCCGGTACCGGGCTGTTCTTTGGACTCGAACTTTCCTATCTGCACAAAAGGCTGGAATATTCGTTTCTGGTCGGCTTCATTAATCCCCACGCCCGTGTCAATGACACTTATCAGCAGGCTGCCTTCCCCGGCCCTTATATCAACCATTACCCTCCCCCCTTCGGGAGTGAATTTAATAGCATTGCTTACCAGGTTGACCAGGACCTGTTTTATTTTCGTTTTATCGGCTTCAACGGGCCTCAGCCCAGGACTAAACCTGTAAATCATGTCAATGTTCTTGGCTGCCGAAAGGGGAGTGAAGAGGTCTTTTACCTCCCCCCCCAGCTCGTATACCGAAAACTCGTCCCTGAAAAGTTCCATTTTTCCGGCTTCGACCTTCGAGAGGTCCAGGATATCATTTATCAGCTCCAGCAGGTGCTTGCCACTTTTTGAGACGTTGTTTACGTATTTCCGCTGTTTTTCATTCAGGAAACCGAAGTGCTGGGCCAGCAAGATATCCGAAAAGCCGATTACCGAATTCAGAGGAGTCCTCAGTTCGTGGCTCATGTTGGCCAGAAACTCACTCTTTGCGCGGTTGGCAGCCTCGGCCTGGTATTTTTCTTTTGCTGTCTGCTCGGCCTTTTTGCGCTCCGTGATATCCCTTAATATCGCCATCACGGCAGGCCGTCCTTCATGTTCGATGTAAGACGGGTTTATTTCAACCGGGATATGCTCTCCGGAACTGGAAATTATGCTGATTTCATATCTCTGGGGCAGGTCCCGCTCCTTATCTATTCTTTTCCTGTGCCTTTCGGAAACCGTATCCCTGTATTCTTCGGATATGTACTTTAAAAAGGAGGTATCTATCAGTTCTTCGAGGACGTAGCCCAGCATTTCGGATAACTTTGCGTTCGCGAATTTTAACAAATCGTCCTGAATAATAATAATTCCATCGTTTCCGTTTTCCACAATTGTGGAATACTTTTCCTCCGAAACTCTCCGGGCCTCCTCTGCCCTTTTAAGTCCGGTAATATCAGTCCTGAACTCAAAAAGCACATCCCGGCCATCCGGCCATTTTATAATCCGGTCAAAGAGGAGCAGATGCCGGCCCTCGATAGAGTCGTAATATTCCCGGGTCTGGGTTTTTTCTTTTTTCCGGTATATTTCTTCATATCTGCAGACCCTGCAGGGCTCTTCAAGGTCAAGCAGTTCCCTGTAGCACAGACCGCCTGTCGGGTCTCCCCCTCTGTGGTTTTTTACATATTTATTGGAGAAAAGGATCCTGTACGTACTCGGGTCCACAACGTAAATTTCCCCCTGTATCCCCTCAAATATGGACATAAACTGTTTCCTTTCGAACCTGAGTTGCTTCTCCATTTCCCTGCGCCCGGTCATGTCCCTTAAAATAACCATTGACGCAGGCCTTCCCTCGTAGCGGATTAAAGAGATGTTTACTTCGACAGGAATTTTGCTACAGCCCTTTGAGATCATATTTATTTCATACTTTTGTGGGACCAGAGTATTCCCGCTCAACCTTATTTTATAGTTTTCAATTACAATTTTTCGGTACTCTTCCGAGATAATATCAAAAGCTGAGTTTCCAACAAGTTCCTCAGGTGAATAAGAGCTAATCTCAGCCATTTTTGAATTGGCATATTTTATAATTCCGTCCTGAACAATGAATATCCCGTCATTTCCCTTCTCCACGATTGTGGAATACTTTTCTTCCGAGGCCCTGAGGGCTTCCTCAACCTTTTTTCGTTCATTGATTTCAGAAAGCAGTTCATCGTTCATCTCTGAAAGCCGGGAGGTTTTTCGCCTGACCTGAACCTTCAGGACGGCGCTCATCGCTATAAAGAGCAACAGGATTCCCCCTCCAAAACCCAATACCGGTTTTAACCATCCGGGTATCGGGGGCTTTTTCCCAATCCCCAGCCAGTTATGAAATGCCAGGTAGTAAACCGATTCCATATCTTTTTTTGTGACAAGAAGTTGTTTGTCCAGGGCTTTAAGAATATCCTGATTTCTATTTTCGGGTACTGCAAAATACAGTTCTATGGGAGAAAACACTATGGGACTTGCATATAAGTCATATCCTTTAGGAGGCCTGCTTGAACGGGGTACGACTCCTGCATCGGCTTTCCCATTTTCAACATACTCAAAGACAGTTGCGTAATCCTCAACCGCGGCTGTTTTGTAATCAAGCCCGAACTTTTCCAGGTAAGGGCCCAGGGCCAGGTAGTATATTCCTTTATCAAGCCCGGCTATGGTTTTTCCTTCAAGATCGAGCATCGAATAAATTTCCGCCCCCGGCCGTGTATAGACCTGCCCCCAGTCCAGCAGCAGGCTTTCCTCCGTAAAATCAAATTTTTCATCCCTTTCTTCCGTATACGCTATTGCCGGGAGGATGTCAATTTCCCCCTTTTCAAGCATCTCAAGTCCCTCGACCCAGTAACAGGGGACATACTCAATCTGCCATCCTTCCTCCCGGGCAATATATTCGAGCATGTCAACCGCAAATCCCTGAGGAATTCCTTCATTGTCCTGGAATATCACGGGCTCGTACTGATACATGCCGACTTTTACCGCATCCTCAGCAACAGCCGGAAAGGTCAGTACGGAGAATAAGCAAATGGTGGTGATAGCTATCACTAAAATCCTACATAATTGGAACAGATTGTTGAAAAAAATACCAGCATTTGACATTTATACACCATGCATATAAATATTGAATGTTTAATTATGTATACGGGGAGAGTGTCGAAAAAAAAATGGAAGTTTACAATTATATTCACGATCCTTCAAGCAGGATGCCTGCGACTTTAGTCGTGGGAGGAATGCCGTCAACTTTCGGGTATTCCGTTCCACGTTTGGATTTCTCCACTCTGCTTTTGAAACAAGTACGCAGCAGGTAACGCAGTTTTTGAAACTATTTCCCCTCGCCAATGTTGGATATGCCTGTTATATGTAGCACACCGCCCCTATCTCTCAGAACTTTTAATGGATTATCAGCCTTTTAGAATTTATTGTCAACATTTAAATATGCCAAAATTATGGCAATTATGGACTTTTCTGACACTCTCTATGATATTAGTCAGTAACTTAAAAGTAATATTTATATTTATCCAATATATATATATAATTTTTTATAGAGATGCTGTTTAATATATACTTCATATATATAAACTTTATAGATATATTATTTAATATTTAAAAAATAAAGAAAGAACGCTGTAGTTAAAATCTGTGTTTTTCCTGAATCTTCTTCATACGCCTGGCCCGGATTTGTGAGATGGTTCGAAAGAGGTTCATTCCAGCCGGACAGAATTGATTACAGAGTATAGAAAACCGGAATTTTGAACGTTTTAAAGAATGATACGAAACGGATGTGTACTTTTTTACCGCCGTTTTTGAGAGAAAATGAAGATTTCAGAATCAGTAGCAAGGTTTCTTTGAACTCGGTTTTTTCTTTGTGCTATCAAAAAAAATCAGTCACAGGCGGATTCCTGACAAAATATTTAATTTTTTACTCAGGATGCAAAGCCCCTTCTCCGAAGCATACCAGTCAACAAAATCGTCACGATCTCCCAGTTTTGAGAAGAAATAATAAAAAACGGCCCTGAAAACCCTGGAAAAAGAGGATTGTAAGAGGTTTTCAGCCATAAATAACAGAGGAAAATTACCCTGCATAGTAATACAGGACCACCACCACCCGAACATTCACTCAAATTTCACCCCCTAAATTTAAATCCGAACTTTACTCTCACTCTTTTCCATTTCCCGGGTGTGTTCCGAAATCCAGTCTCCCATAAGTTTCAGGGCAACCGGGGATATTGTTTCTTCTATTATTGCGTATTCGGAGATAGACCCGGTTTGAGCGGTCTGGAATAAGTGGTTGAGCCCGGGCAACTCTTTGATGGTATAATCCCTGTTACCTCCTGCTTCGAGAGCTTTTTCAATGGCCCGGAGATTTTCTTCAGGAGGCACCTGAACGTCTTTTTCCCCATTTATCGCCAGGACCGGACATTTCACCTTCATCAATGCCGGTTTGGGGTCGTAGGCCAGGAGGTTGCGTTTCCAGGGCGATGTAAAATAACTCCGGACTTCGGTTTCCACCTTAGCACTAAGAGGAATTTCAGGGTTCATGAGATACTGTTTTTCTTCTTCGCTCAGGTTCGTATGAAAATCCGATAAAAGCGTTCGTATTTTTTCCCCGGCGATTGTGTCATTCCCTTCCTCTTTAAAAACGGTGAAAACTTTTTTCAGAATGACGACGTTTTTGTCGATTAGTTCTTCGGGTACCCCGTCAGCTGCCATCCTCAACCTGTTCTGTGACAAAGATAATTCATCTCCGTTCTGGCCCGGGCCTGCCATCAGCACGATGAATGCAAGCCCCGGAGCCCCGCCTGCAACCATCGGGGCAATTTCTCCTCCCTGACTGTGCCCGATCAGCCCGGTCCGGCCCGGGTCAATTTCTTTGCGGCTTTTCAGGTACTCAAGCCCTGCAAGTACGTCCCCTGCGAAATCTTCTATAGTGGCCCGGGAAAAGTTCCCGCCTGAACCTCCCACGCCCCGGTCATCTACCCGGAGGACTGCAATCCCCCGCCGCGTCAGATAATCCGAAAGTACAAGGAAAGGCCGGTGCCCGAAAAACTCTTCATTCCGATTTTGCTCGTAGGCCCCGGTTATGAGCAACACGGCCGGAAAAGGCCCTTCTGTCCGGGGAAGGGTTAACGTTCCGGCCAGCCGGATCCCGGCCTCCTTATTTTCATAAACAACTTCTTCCTCGTCGTAAGGATAAGGTCTTACAGGATCCTGAGGCCTGCGCAGAACAGGGACTTCGTCAACCCGCTTTAACACGATTGGAATAATCCTGCCTCGTTGTCTCCATTCGCCTTCGAGGGTCTCCCCGTCCTCCTTGAGCATTCCTTCAAACCTCCCCATTATGGATGACATTTCAAGAAGCAGCTTTCCATCCCCGTAATCAATATTTTCAACGGGTATGCAGCTTACTCTTTGGGCAGGGCTGTCCATTGTGGCTTTCAGGACCCCTCCGGGATTTACGGAAATATTGAACAGAATTCTTAATTCCGTTCCGCCCTCAAACTCCAGGTTTCCAAGCCAGAGCCCCTCTATGGCTTCATCAGGTGTATTTACCGGGGGTGAGATACAGCCGCCTGAACCGGAGATAATCGTAACCAGGGCAACAAAAAAATTAGGAGTTTACCATTCATGAGAATCTTTCCTGACTCATATAATTCGGGCATTGTTCGACCGATGTAGTTTTTTGCGCACCCTGCACTCCTTTTAAGGGAAATAAAAAAGAAAACAAATGAGAAGAAGACGTCTATTGTCTTCTCATTTATTCAACCACGTTTCATATTCACTCTTTTTTGTAGATTGTAGCCATCATTCAGGCCTGTTTTTCCTCACAGACATGACTGACAGCAATAGACCGATTCCTGCAAGAAGTACTCCAAAGCCCGGGGCTGATTTTGGGGTTTCCTGCTTGTCTTCTGTCCGGGTTTCGGGAGCAGGAGCAGAACTTTTTTCCGTATTTTCGGATATATTCGAAACTTCGGTTCTGAGATTATCCCCCGTAATCGAGTAGAGTGAAAAACCAGGGGTTTCAGCCTTGAAGTAAACGAACTCCTCGTCTTCTCCGGTCTTTTCGGAGGAAAGTCGATTCCATTTTCCATCATGGAATCTGTTCAGGGCGATTGTGCTTTCGTCAATCCTGTTTTCTTTGATCCAGGTTTTCGGGACCTTGAATGTAACGACCCCTCTATCAAGGTTCTCAGAATTTTCAAAGCGCTCGTTTCCAACCTTGATATTCATGTACCGAAGAATGATACCCTTCGGGATTTTTGCAGAACCCGAAGCATCAATTTCTTCTCCGACTTCTCTTATTTCGTCCTCTATTTCACTTACTGCGGCTTTTTCGTCAAGCACCTCAACCATTGCCACCACTATTCCGGAATATTTCTCTGATGTGAAGCTGACGCCCAGAACTCCCGAATCCGCCCCTTTCAAATCGATGTGTGTTTCCTGGCCTGCTCTGGCTTTCTGCTGGCCATCCTCAACCGTCTGAACCCCTGCGGATTTGGAAGAAACCGGGATATAGTGGGGGGTATGGCTGCTTCCACCAGAACTTCCACTCTCATTTTCATTATCTGACCCGGGGATTTCTTTCAGGGGCAGGTAGTCCGTGAAGGTGTCCGTGATATTATAGGGGGTATCACAGAAGCCGTCTCCGTCAACATCCGTGCAGTTCTGGCTCCAGCCGGTCCCGTTGGGCGTGCCCCAGTAGTTTCCGCCAAGACAGGGGCCGTCGACAATGTTTGTGCCTGTGGTTTTCGTTGTGTTCCAGATTATTCCCACAGTCCTACCTTCAAAAATAGTATTGTTCCGATTGTTGAACTTATTGTTGAAAAGCTCATTGTCTCCGGAATCTTTCAAAAGAACGCCAGACAAATCGTTTGCCAGAATGACGTTCTCACTAAGGGTAATTTTACTTGAATAGAATAAATTTATACCTACACAATTATTCGATGCCTCGTTGTTTATCAACTGGTTGTAGATGGAACCAAGAAGAAAAATTCCAGCCGGGTCCACTTCCAGACCCCTTATGGGAATGGAAGGGTTTTTGTTGGAAGAAACCGTGTTTCCGGTCAGGATACTGCCCCCAGACATGAATAAACAGATTCCATAACTATTGTTACGGGCATTGTTTTCGATCAGGTTGCAGTAATTTGAATTCTCAAGATAGATGCCGGAATTTTCAACAGATATATGGAAATATTCAGGATCGTCGACATAAATGTTGTTCAGAGCATTATTTTCAGTCAGGTTACAGTACTCAGATTCCTGAAGACAAATCCCACATTCCTCATTATTTGACCCATTGTTTTCGGCCAGGTTGCAATAATAGGAACGCCTGAGAGAAAATCCGCAGATTTCATTATTTGACCCGTTGTTTTCGGTCAGGTTGCAGTAATTGGAATACTCTGTATATATGCCGTAATCGTTTTTCAGGGCTGCGTTTCCGGTCAGATTGCTGTTGTCGGACATTTTCAGATAGATTCCATAACTGTTGTTACGGACTATGTTTTCGGTTAGGGTACTGCCGCTTGAAGAATCCAGATAGATACCTTTACTGTTGTTCAGGGCTATGTTCCCGGTCAGGGAACTGCTACCGGACATTACCTGACAGATTCCAGAATAACTGTTGTTCCGGGCTATATTTTCAGTCAGGTTGCTGTTGCTGGACTCCATCAGGAAAATTCCATAATAGTTATTGTTCTGAGCCGTGTTATTCATCAGGTTGCTGTCGCGGGATGTCTTCAAATAGATACCGTAATTGTAATTCCGGGCCACATTTTCGGTCAGAATGCAGGCAGGAGAATTTATCAGCCCGATTCCTGCCGGTATATGATATGAGGCGCTCGCTCCTACAGGGGCTTTTTTACCATCCGAATAGATCAGCTCGCTATCCAATGACAGCTCTTCGGAACCGTTCTCTGTGACCAGGACTTTTTCAGCGGAAGCACTTACAAGGGAGGCCTCTCTGCCATTTGCCGAAGCAATATTTCCGGTCAAAATGCTGTCCTCAGAATTCACGATAAGAATGCCTGATTTAATGTTACCAAGAACAGTGTTTTTACTGAGAGTATTGCCTCCGGAACTACTCAAAATCATACCGTATATGTTATTAGAGGCATTATTTTCAAAAACCAGAATGTCCGTGGAATTATAGACTAAGAGGCCGTGGTTATTATTTTCCAGGTGCAGGCCTTCCACCAGAACATTTTCACAATTTATGAGGTAAACAACTCCAGCATTCGAGGATGAATTAATTTCAATCCCGGAAGTGTTTCCTACAAGGTAATAAACAGGTTTCCCGTCAACCAGATTGGTGATGCTGATGTTGTTTGCAAAAGCGTCTTCAATATTTAATCCACAATAGTCCTCTTCAACACCGAAATTATAAGAATTGTTATTCATCAGGTTATTTTCCAGATTATTGTACCTGGAAGTTTCCATATATAAGCCAATATCGGAATTGTTAGAGATTATATTATCATTCAGTGTGTTATTGTTGGAATTGTCCAGACAGATACCGTAATCATCATTGTCTTCAACGTTGTTACAGGTCAATGTGTTGTTGCTGGAACCGGATAGCAAGACTCCGTCATCAACATTGTTTGTAACACTGTTGTCGGTCAATATGTTGTTGTTGGAACCGGATAGCAAGACTCCATTATCAACATTGTCTGTAACATTGTTGTCGGTCAATATGTTGTTGTTGGAATTGTCCAGACAGATACCGTAATCATCATTGTCTTCAACGTTGTTACAGGTCAATGTGTTGTTGCTGGAATTGTACAAATAAATACCATAAATATCATTGCCTGTAACACTGCTATCAATCAATGCGCTGTTGTTGGAATTGTACAAATAAATACCATAATAATTATCCGTAACATTGTTGCCATTTAATGCGCTGTTGTTGGAATTGTACAAATAAATACCATAATAATTATCAGTAACATTGTTATTGTTCAGCGTGTAGTCGGAACCGGATAATGAAATACCCCTGTAAGTATTGTTTGTAACACTGTTAC
>JAQVBP010000119.1:6177-9385 GCA_028690255.1 Methanosarcinaceae archaeon | reverse complement strand
TGGCTTGTAGAGAATGCAACCAGAAAAAAGGAAGTCAAACTGCAGAAGAGTTTGGGCATCCAGAAGTATATAACCTGGTTAAAAAGCCGCTTAAAGATGCTGCGATTGTAACTGCTACCAGATGGAAAGTTTTCGAGGTATTGACTAAAACGGGCCTTCCGGTAGAATGCGGCACGGGTGCAAGGACAAAAATGAACCGAATCAGGGCAGAGCTGCCAAAAGATCATCATTTCGATGCTATTTGTGTAGGTCAATCAACACCAAAAACAATCAATTTTGCCACAAACAGCGTTTTGCACATCAGAGCAAAGGGAAGAGGACAGTACAAAAGAACAAATCTTGATAAGTACGGCTTTCCACGGTCATACTTACCCCGGCAAAAAACCTTTTTCGGTTTTCAAACTGGCGATACAGTCAAGGCGGTTGTACCCAAAGGCAAGTACAAAGGGACATGGTTTGGTTCCGTTGCTTGTAGAAAATCGGATAGTTTCGACATTAAAAACAAAGAGGGGAAAAGGATCTCAATTAATAAAAAATACTTCAAAGTATTACAGAGGACAGATGGTTATGAATATTCGACAGAGAAGTGCTGCATTCCTCCCGGCGCTAAAGCAACCGGGCTTCCTGCCTGAATTTTTGTGGGGGGCATTCCTATTTAAGGGTTAGTTCACATTTAAGACGGACATGCAGGGCCCAGAAAGCCGGCAAAACCGCAAAAAAACAAAATATTGAAAATAAAAACAAACAGAGGTGTCAAAATGGTAGAATACAAAGGGAAAAAAGTAGTTATGCAGACCACGATGGGCGATATCAAAATCGAACTCTTTAACGACATGCCGGTAACAGCCGGAAACTTCGCAAAGCTCGTGAGTGAGGGCTTTTATGACGGCACAATCTTTCACAGGATAATTGCCGGCTTCATGATCCAGGGCGGAGATCCCACAGGTACGGGCATGGGAGGCCCCGGCTATGAAATCCGGGACGAGTTCACAAATAACAACAAAAATGACAAAGGTACAATCTCCATGGCAAACGCCGGGCCGAACACCGGAGGCAGCCAGTTCTTCATAAACCTTGTAAACAACACCCATCTCAACAGGGCTCATCCGGTCTTCGGCAAAGTTGTCGAGGGCATGGACGTGGTCGAAAAGATGGGTAAGGTCAAGACCGACAGACAGGACAGACCAAAGCCCGAAGTCAAGATCATAAAGGCCGAACTCGTTTGAATCAACAGCTGGAAAAATAACAGGGAATTCCGGAATTTTCGCCATTGACAAAAATTGTATGTATAGAGGATATATGTACATTTTTTGTTAATTATGTGGTATGTGTTTGAAAAGAAGGGGGGTTTTGCCCCCTTCTTATTTCTTATTTCTTAGTTCTTTTTTTGCTAAACTCGGTATCAACCGGCATTAGGTGTAAACGTGGTTTTTATCCGTTTTGCATCATAATAAAAAAAATCACTCTTCAGTCGTTGAGGACCCGGATTATCTGAACCCCAAAAATCAACCCTGTTTCGGCAAAACAATAAATCCGGTTCACAAATTCGGGCCAGGCGACTCAAAAGGTTTTTTTGCCAAAATCGGTCAAATGTATTTTTTCGGTTTTTCGAGCTTGCCGGATTTTCAACATCATGGCCCGGTTTTGATATGCCTGTTTCTTCACTTCGACCAGGGCCCTTACTTTTATAAATCAAATCCAATTCTCGATAATCGTTCATGATTTCGAGTGTGGAAGCCGGGACTCTCACCGGTCAGCTTGCTGACCGGCCTTTTCGTAATGACACACATAAAAAACATGACTTCACAAAAACCGGACTTGGATACTGAAATCTCCAATTCCTTTCAAAAACGGAGTTGAAAAAGTATGCATTTATTTCACATCCTTCTTGAAACGCCCGGTCTCCTGTGTCGGCCGTTGATAACCCGGATTTTCTGATCCGCAATAACCAGCCCTACCCTATAAATCAAAAAGTCCAGCTCAAAAAATCGGACCAGGCGACTCAAACCGCATTGAAAATCAGATCCGAAAAATATCATCCAGTAAACTGGAAGACCGTTTATTTCACCTGGGAGAAATACTAGATCGTAATAATTTATATTGCATTGTTTAGAAATCTATATATAATAGAAATGTAAAATAGAGAGATAGAGACAAAATAGAGAGATATACAATGAATCTGGTGCTTGACGAAGAAGAAATAGGGATTCTGGAGTGTATAAAGGAAGTTCAAATTGAGAAGGGATTTCATATCCGGGACTTGATAAAGAAGGCAAAGACCCGGTATGGCATGTCCAGATCCAAGGTATACGAAATCGTGGGGTACCTGGAGTTTCACGGCCTCATAGTATCAAATAAATCCGGAAACAGGGAACTTGACGAAACGAAACCCTATTTTGTCGAATGCAGGGATTGCGGGCGAGAAGTTTCCGGAGAGGACTTTGTTAACATTGACGGGCTAATCCTTTGCGAAGAATGCTATATGGACGCCCGGCAGGAGATCAGGTTTGCAGACCCCATGGCTGCGCGTTCCAAAAGACTATTCCGAAATAAAGCAGGTTTTGAGGGGACCGAAGGCCTGACCGAGCTGCAAAAAACGATCTACGAATTCATAGAAGCCCGGGGGGGAGCAACGGCAAGGGAGCTTGCAGATCAGTTAGGCATCCCCATAAAGGAGACCGAGAACCAGCTGGCAATCCTGAGACACTGCGAACTGGTGAAAGGGGAAAGAAGGAAGGATGAGATCTATATGGTGCCCTTTAATCCCTGAATTTCAGAAGTAAACATAAATGAGGTGAGAATATGGCGCAGAAAATCGACATGGAAGAGAGAATAGCAAGCCTTGGAAAACAAATGCCCGAAGTCATGGGAGCCCTGGGCAGGCTTCACGAAGAGGTTACCCGGGAAGGAGCCCTCAGCACAAAGACGAAAGAACTGATGATGGTTGCGATCGCAGTAGCCATACGATGTGAGTACTGCCTCTGGGCCCACGTACCGGCAGCGATAAAACTGGGAGCCAGCCGGGAAGAAATCCTGGAAGCCGTGAGCACTGCAATCCTGATGGCCGGAGGGCCCGGAGCCGCATATGGCTCTGCAGTTGTCCTGAAAATCCTGGACGAGTTTGAGCTCTGAGAGTGCGGATAAAAAATCCGAATTACAAAGTGAATAAAAACCCGATTTAGAAAGCAAACCCGATTTAAAAAGCAAA
>JAQVBP010000119.1:0-6077 GCA_028690255.1 Methanosarcinaceae archaeon | reverse complement strand
AAAGCAAACCCGATTTAAAAAGCAAATCCGATTTGAATTCCGTATTTTCATAGCAACATCGAGGTGAACATAATGGGAGAAATAATAAACGAAACCATCAAATGCCAGAAATGTGGTAGGGAAGTGCCTGCAGAGGAATGTGTCAAAGAAGGCAGCCTGGATTTTTGCGAGGAATGCTATATGGACACCCATCAGCAGATCAAAGCCTGTGATCCCTGGGCTGTTCGTTCCAAGAAACTATTCAGGGAGGAGGCCGGGCTGGAAGGAAGCGAAGGCCTTACCGATCTGCAGAAAAAAATATACGAATTTATACTTTCCCGCGGCGGGGCAAAGCCGGAAGAACTTGCCAGAGAACTCGGAATTGCCCCCAGAGAAATAAACAACCAGTTTGCTCTCCTGAGGCACTGCGAGCTGCTTAAAGGGCAAAAAAGAGAGGATGGGGTATACCTGGTGCCTTTTGAGTCCTGAGAGTTAAAAACCAAATAAGGAATAAAAACGCACATGAAACTCTTCGGGTAACAGGCACAAATAAATGAAAGTACTTGAACGCATATTTATACCAAAAGAATAAAAAACGAATAAAAAACGCCTTTTAGTTCTGGAAATCCACTCCACTGGGAGATCTTCAAAAAAATCTTTTTTTTTAGACTAATTTTTTTTCATGCTAAATATCCTGCTGAAATCTTATCAGAATCTGATTTTCGTTTATAATGATAAGATATTCGGGAGAATATAAAAAGGATTCTTGATCACTTTTTCATAAAAACCGTAACCTGCCACCCCCTGAAAAATAAGGTGGTAAAGAGCCTTCAAATGCCAGGAAATGCGAAAGGAAGGGATGCTCTGACTCTTGAGCTTCTTAAAGCCAGGTATTTCAGGAAGGATGAGAAGTCCTGGGAAGACCTCTGTGAACGGGTGGCCCGGGCCATTGCCGAAAACGAAGCAGAGTACAAAAAATTCAAAGAACTGATGGTCCGGAAAGCCTTTGTCCCGAGTACTCCCACAATCATGAACGCGGGCACCGACCTCGGGCAGCTTTCGGCCTGCTTTGTCGTGCCTGTGGGGGACAGTGTCGAGGAGATCTTCGAGGCCTTAAAGGTTGCTGCCCTCATCCAGAAGACCGGAGGGGGAACCGGCTTCAATTTTTCAAAAATCAGGCCCAGGGGCTCATCTGTCCGGGCCACGGACGGAGTTGCAAGCGGGCCCGTAGCCTTCATCAGGCTTTTCAACGTCGCAACGGACGTCATAAAACAACTTGGAAAGAGAAGGGGGGCGAACATGGGGATTCTGGAAATCGACCATGACGACATCATTCCCTTTATCAGGGCCAAAAGTGTGGAAGGGGAATTTTCCAACTTCAACTTCTCGGTCCTGGTCCCGGACAGTTTTATGGAAGCTGTCGAGGCCGGCCGGACAGGGGAGATCCGGAACCGGAGGACAGGGGCGAAGGTGGGGGAACTTTTTTCCGAAATAGTGGAAGGTATCTGGAAAAACGGGGAACCTGGCATCCTTTTCCGCGACCGTATCAACAGGGATAACTCAACCCCTCTCCTCGGGGAAATCATGGCCACAAACCCCTGCGGGGAAGAGCCCCTTCTGGACAACGAGTCCTGCAACCTGGCAAGCCTCAATCTCTCCGCTTTTGTGAAGAAGGGGGTAGAAGGAGAGGGAAACGGAAACGGAAAGGAGGAAAGAAACGGAAAGGAGGGAGGGAACGGAAAGGAAAACAGAAAGGAGAGAGGGAAAAGGGAAGGAAACGAAAAAGAAAAAGAAAACGTAGAGGTGGACCTGGAAGTCCTCAGAGACGCTGCAAGGGCCGGAATCCGTTTCCTTGACAACGAAATCGACAAAAACCACTACCCGACTCCCAAAATCAAAAAAGCCACCCTCCGAACCAGAAAAGTAGGGCTCGGGGTGATGGGTTTTCATGACCTGCTCCTCAAACTGAAAATCCCCTACGCCTCCGAAAAGGCCCTGGAACTTGCGGAAGAACTTATGAAAAACATAAACGAGGCTGCTATTCTGGAGTCAAGAGCGCTTGCGGCTGAAAAAGGGCCCTTCCCGGAATATGAGCGCTCTGTCTGGAAATTCCCCATGCGAAACGCCACCCTGACGGCAATCGCCCCCACGGGTACGATAAGCCTCCTTGCCGGCTGCTCTTCGGGAATCGAACCTGTCTTCAACTGGGTCTACAGACGAAGCAAAACCTTCGGAAAAGAGTTCCTTATAATCCACCCCCTCTTCGAGGCCCATTTCAGAAAGAAGCTGTCTTCTGAAGATTATTCCGGGCTTGTAAAACATGTATACGAGAACGGGACCCTGCAGGACCTGAAAATTTCGGGCTTCGTAAACGAGGAAGAAAAAGAGCTCTTCAGGTCCGCTCTTGACCTCGGCTGGAAAGCTCATATAGACATGCAGGCGGCCTTCCAGCGCCACTGTCACGCCGGGATTTCAAAGACCATCAACATGCCCAACGAGGCCACAAAAGAAGACATCGGACAGGCTCTTCTTTACGCCTGGAACCGGGGCCTTAAGGGGCTTACTATTTACAGGACAGGAACAAGACAGAAGGTTGTTTTGAACCTGAAGGGAAAAAATCTCTGAATCTTCCAAATTAATATATAATCCAAAAGCCCTTATTCCGGTTTTATGAAGGCCGGCCCTTTCAAACCCCATTCCGAAGTCATAATAGGTTGCATGATCTACGGGACACTCGGGATATTTCTGGACCGTATCCGGGAAATGTCAGCTGGGTCCATCCTTTTCTACAGGCTTCTCTTCGGGTTCTTTGTCCTTTTGCTCTACCTCTCCTTAAGCGGGGGCCCTGGGCAGCTCAGGCCGGGTAAAAACAGGAAGTACCTGATCCTGCTCGCGGTCCTGAACACCCTGACAGGCCTTGCCTATTTTACGTCCATCCAGTTAAGCGGCATGTCCGTTGCGGTCCTGCTTCTCTACACGGCCCCGGTCTACGTGAATTTTCTTGCCCCTCTCGTCCTCGGGGAAAAAAGCGGCAAAAACCCCCTGCCCCTTTTTCTGGTCCTCGCCGGGGTGCTGCTGGTAGCCAGGCCGGAAAAACTGATTGGAGACCTGGGACTGGCCCCCGGGACGAACCCCGTATCTATCCCGGGCCTTGCAGCCGGCCTGCTCTCGGGACTCTCCTTCAGCGGGGTTATTCTGACGGTCCGCTACCTCAAGGACGATTATACGGGGTTTGCAAAGACCTTCTGGGTCACGGGCCTGGGGCTTATCCTCACGCTGCCCTTTGCCTTTATTACACCTCTGTCCGTACTCTTTGAAAACCTCGGCATCCTTTTACTCCTCGCGCTTACCGCAACCTTTGCAATCCTGCTCCACCTGAAAGGCTTTTCCGGCCTTCGGGCCCGGACCGGAAGTATCCTCGCTCTTCTGGAACCCGTCTTCGGAATCTTTTTCGATCACACGGTTCTGAAAAGCCCTCTCTATACGGGAACAGTTCTGGGATGCGTCTTCATTCTCGCAGCTGCGGTTCTTGTAAGCCTTGAGAGCCCCTTCCGAGGGAGAAGTTTTTCGGAAAAAGAGTGAAGGGAAGGAATTCCTGTCTAAAATCCGCTGATTTTTATATTTAGTGATTGAAACAGGTATCTGTTTCCTTTCCGACCCGGGGGTCCGGACGTGATTATCAAACATTTTAAAAAGAAGAGCTCTAATAATAAGCAAGTATAAACAGAAGTAGAAAAGAAATCCCGGAACCCAAATATGAGCGAAGAGACCCCCATAATCGAACTGAGAAACCTGACCCGGATTTACAGAAACGGTGTGGATTTCAGGGCCCTTGATAGGGCCTGTCTGAAAATTAAAAAAGGGGAATTCGTGGCAATAGTCGGCCCTTCAGGTTCGGGAAAAAGCACCCTCATGCACCTCATAGGCCTTCTGGACACCCCGAGTGAGGGAACCCTTTTAATTGACGGGCAGGACGTGACGGAACTCTCGGATAAAGCCAGGTCGGAGCTCCGGAACCGGATGCTGGGCTTTATTTTCCAGTACCACCATCTTCTGCCGGACTTCACGGCCCTGGAAAATGTGATGATGCCCCTCCTTATTGCGGGCAAGAACAAAAAGGAGGCTCGGAAAGTTGCTGAAAAACTCCTGGAACAGGTCGGGCTCGGGGACCGGATGGACCACAGGCCCGGGGAACTTTCGGGAGGGCAGAACCAGCGGGTGGCTGTTGCAAGAGCCCTCAGCTGCTCACCTGCAATAGTGCTCGGGGATGAGCCCACGGGAAACCTGGACACGAAAACCGGGAACATGATCTACGAATTGCTCCGCAGGCTGAATCGGCAGCTAAAGCAGACATTTATAGTGGTTACTCATAACGAGGAACTGGCCGCCAGAGCCGACAGGGTTATCAGGCTCGTGGACGGGGAAATCGTCAGCCAGTGAATGATTCGAATCGATTAAAAAAACGTACATGTTATTCTTTTAAATAACAGACACAAAAAAATGAAAGTACACATTGCACTTTCATGCCAAAAATAAATGAAAAACAGGAACGGAGTCTTGAAATATGGAATACAGCAAAGGAAAGATCGGAAGGGTCTTTACGGTAAGGGTCGACCATGGGGAAGACCTGCTCGGAGAACTTGGTAAACTTGCGGAACTTGAGAGGATAGAGTCCGCCGTTTTCGTGCTGCTCGGAGCCCTTAAGAAAGGCGGACTTGTGGTCGGCCCGAAGGAAGATTTAAGGCCCCCCTGTCCCGTCTGGTTCGGCTTCGATGAGGCCCGCGAAGTCCTGGGGATTGGGAACCTTTTTCAGGAAGACGGGAAGCCAAAATTCCACCTGCACACAGGGACAGGCCGGGGGGAGACGGTAAAACTCGGCTGCCTCAGGGGAGAGAGTGAAGTGTTCATGGTTGCCGAAGTTTTTATATTCGAAATCGAGGGCATTTCCGCCCGAAGAATCATGGACCCGGAGCAAGGGTTTGCACCTATCAGGTTTAACTAAGAACCTTGAGTTTGACTACTGTATCGGTTCAAAAATTAGAAAATAAAACATGAAAATGTATGGAAAAGCATGAAAAGATGCTTAAAGATATTTAAAATGGAGAAAAGGTGCTTAAAGATATTTAAAATGGAGAAAAGGTGCTTAAAGATATTTAAAATGGAGAAAAGGTGCTGAAAGACATTTAAAATGGAGAAAAGGTGCTTAAAGATATTTAAAATGGAGAAAAGGTGCTGAAAGACATTTAAAATGGAGAAAAGGTGCTGAAAGACTTAAGGAATATGCAAAAATCATGGAAATACGAGAAAATGCTCTTAAAGTCACGGAAAAACATGAAAACCGGCCTGCCGGCCGGTGGATATCCGGGTCTATAAGATAATCTATTCAAAAACCACCCTGAATAAAACGCCAGAGCAACCGTAAATGGTGTATCCTCGTCATTCTAAAAGGTAAATGGGGGTTCCTATCGGAAAATAATCCGTTTTTCAGGAAAGACATTAAAAATCCTTAAACTTAAGCTTATAATACAGTGCCAAGTTCCCTGAGTCTTCTGATTGCGGCCAATTTTTCCCTGTTTTCTTTTAAATATTCATCTTCAAGAACCTCTACAATAGTCTGAAACGGTACAATAAGCTGATAATACTTTACTGGTCTTCCTTTTCCCTTACTTTTCTTTTCGGATCTTTCCTGCACCCACCCTCTTTCTTTAAGGGGACGCATAGCCACACTCACCTCCGGCTGTCTGAGTCCGGAGACGAGTTCGATATGAAGGGACCTTAGTTCCTTACAATCCTTAAGACAGACAAGAGACGTGGATTCCGTTCTCGGAAGGCCAAGGGACTGGAGCATATCAACTATTGAATACTCTTTTTCGGTCAAAACGACAGGAGAATCGTCAGTCATCTTAATTCAATAATACTTTCAGGTTTATATAATTTATGTAGATATAATTATTTTTTAAATATTATCGGGGTTTCTTTAATTTATTTCCCGGGATTCTCATTATTTTGACAGAATTATATAATTATCCCAAAATAGGAACCAACAAAACACTTATATGGAGAAAATTATTTACGCCGTACCAAAAACTTTTTGATTT
>JAQVBP010000118.1 GCA_028690255.1 Methanosarcinaceae archaeon | reverse complement strand
GGAATGTCAGTTGCCTGAAAAACTTTTGAATTAATGAATAAAATATTCCGAAACCTTCGACCTGGCCGAAAGGCCGGGTTAGAAACTATTTTCCAGTCCGTTTCCTTTTTTCTCTTTTTTTATTTTCCTCTTTTTCCTCTTTTTCTCACGAAAAGGCCGCTCGCTTGCATGATCGGTGGGAGCTTTGCATTCACTTATCAGCAAGCTGACCGGTGAGAGCCCTGTCTTCCTTACTCAAAATCAATGAACAATTGCCGGGAATTGGGTTTGATTCATAAAAGTGAAGCCCTGGATGAAGTGGAAAAGTGGACATATAAAAACCGGCCCGTGGCGTTGAAGGTCTGGCAGGCTTGGAAAACAGAAAAAATATACCCGGTCGGTTTTGGCGAAAGCTTTTTTGAGTCGCCTGGCCCTGATTTATTAGCTGGATTTTTTGTATTGCCGGGATAGGGTTAGTTGCTGTGGTTCAGAAACCCCGGGCCCTCAACGGCCGACGCAGGAGGCCGGGTGTTTCAGGAATATTACAAAATGGATGCATACTTTTACACCGCTGTTTTTTGAGAGAAAATGGAGATTTCAGTATTCAATTCAAGGCAGGTTTTTCTTTGAAGTCAGGTTTTTTATGTGTGTCCTCACGAAAAGGCCGGTCAGCAAGCTGGCCGGTGAGAACCCCGTCTTCTCCTCTCGAAATCAATGAATGATTTCCGGAAATCTGTTTTTCAGCCCACACTTCTAAAAGATCGCGGGGCCGGCTTTTCTTTAACTTTCATAAGCCCGTTTTATTCCTGAAGGAAAGCAAAGCCTTTGCCTGTAAAATAGAAACCTTGATATGCGTACAAACCTTGGTACCTTATAAGGAAATGTTTGAATGAAATGTTTTGGAGAGTTCTGTCGATAACCTCCCACTAAAGAGGCTGTCCGACAATTTCAATTCAAGGGCAAAAACATTTATAAAAAAGGCTGAAGGATCATGAAAACCTATCTTGTAATCTGGTTCAGCAGTAATGGTGTGTGTCCCTCAGAGGTCACCCAGCGGCTGATGTCCCTGGGTTTTGAGCCCATGCAGGGCGGATATGACTTCGTGTACAAATGGGAAAGTGGCGTAGGTATTGACCAGGTCCTGAAATTCGGAGACAAGGTCTTCCTGAGCCTCCAGGGAACCGGAGCCATGTTCAAACTGGAAACTATCTGAAGCCATAACAATAAATTGTTTGAACAGGGGCCTGTGCTTTTCTATTGTTCTTCTGATACCACTGTCAGCCACAAACAGTGTATACGAACTCAATGCATCCGTTAACCTTTTTCAGATCTCTTTTTCAGAGTCTTTCAGGGAATCCCGGAACTTCATAAAACCGCAGAGATCTCCTTCAAGGGTAATCACCCTGCCGGATACGGAGCCGTTTTCTATAACCAGTTCCACGACCCCTGGCTCGGACATGCGGGGTTTTGTCGGAGAGCCGGGACAGATCAGCATCACATCTCCATTTTCAATAAGAGGGCGGTGCAGATGCCCGAAAATCAGGACATCAACATCCATTTCCTTTGCGAGGTAGTACTGGGCAGTAGTATCCGTTATCGAAAGCCCTCCTTCGTGCACGACCCCGATTTTCACTCCCTCAACTTCAAATTTCAGCCTTTTTGGGAGTTTCTGCCGGATTTCAAAACCATCGGTGTTTCCGAAAACGGCTTTAAGTTTGCCGGTGGCTGCAAAAGCTTCATAGGCTGCGGCCGTACTGAAGTCTCCGGCATGGACAATGAGGTCGCAATCATCAAGAATTGTTCGAAGCTTTTCCGGGATTACGCCTGTTTTCAAATGAGTATCGGAAAGTGCTATCAATTTCATGGAAAAAAACCCCTTGAATACTCCTGCATAATCCTGAACATCAGATATACTTTGCCTGAAACAGACACTTTGCCTGAAACAGGCACCCTGATTCCGGGCAGGCCAGGAGACCCGGCCCGGATCGGCGGATGAAAATATAAGAATTTATTGAAAAAAGGCTTAAGTAAGAGTCAGATCCACGAGTTCATATTCAATGTTTTCGTTCTCAAGTCGGCTTAAGAGGGGGGAAACCTGCTCGTCCACCGAGACCACCAGGGAGGAAAGCCCGTGGTAAGCGGCCTCGATAACGGACTCGTTCGTCCCGAACATAACGTCAGGGGTCACATTGATTTTCCTGAGGGCTATCAGGGCTTCCACGCCTATGGCCGCAATATGGGGCTTTGAATTCGCAAGAATCCTAAGGCGTTCAAGGTCCACATTTTTAGAACCACCCCTCTCAATTCTCGGGACTTTTGAGACCGTAATGCTTGAGGTCTCCAGATCTATAAGGCCCCTGAGATCGGTCACACCGACGTCTTCTCCTGCAATGGCGTCTGAAATGAGCATACCTGTTGCCCCGGTCTCTTCCGTAAGGCTCACATAGAGGAGCCCGTTTTCCATTTTCAGATAGACCTGCTGCCCTGCATTCATGTCTTCCCTGGCAATGGCAGTCCAGGTCGAAACGTGGCTAATTATATCCTCCATAACAAAGCAGGCATAGCGCTTTAATTCCCCGGCGTTTTCAAGAACCCACTCGATACCTTCCTTCGTAATCCTGTATCGTACCCTACCTTCGGTAATAATCAGGCCGTCAGCAACCAGTTCTTTTATATATTCAGAGACTGCCTGGGGGGTGATTCCTATCTTTGCAGCAATTTCCTTCTGCCTTACGTTCGGCTGGTGGGCTGCAATTTCTATAAGTACTTGAAACTTGGTAACTCCGCTTTTTGTCTGGAGGATCTTAACTGTCACTCGTAATTCTCCTCGTTCCCTTCGATTAATTTTAGTCTCTGCCCCATCACGGAAAGGTGCTCGGACCTGCGGGCAACGGCACAGATATAGAATGGATTCTTGTTGAGGGTCCTGGTCAGATTGCTCATGGAAGAGTTGCCTTCTTCAACCTGTTTTTCCAGTTCTTCGATGACACTTTTTACTTCCTCGTACGGTTTGAAAGTCAGCATGATAATGTCGCTGAGGTCTTCAAAAGAACACTGGAAATTGACCTGGACTTTGGAATATGATGTATGGTATTCTTTAGAAGGTTTTTTCCCCATCTCAGGGACCCGCCACTGGCTTTCGAGAAGCCCCGCTTTTTTCAAAATCTGGAGACTTCTGCCCGCTTCCGTGCCCATTAACTCATCAATTTCTTCTTTTGTCATCCACTTGCTTGAGAGTGAATCAAATATTTTCTTGTGAGTCCTGGACCCGAATGTCCTGAGTAATGGGACTAAATATGAAGGATCGTTGATTATTCGAGTTCGTTTACCCATCTATTTTCTCACCTTCTCGCCTTATATGATAAGCTTTCAAATATAATAAATATATGTAGTCGGAATTAGTTCCCGAAGCTGATTTTAAGCTCTTTTTCCGTATCCCAGTCGTATTCTGGGGGAATTCTCTCCAGATCATGGCACTTTTCATGCAGGGCATGGGCAACAATCGGAAGGGCAATGGTCGCGTCCACAAAGACCTGGACTTTTTTCGCCTGGGCCGCGATTTTTCCCCAGGAGACAGCTTCATCAAAGGTACAGCCTGAAAGTCCTCCCCAGTGCGGGGCATCGGAGGTGTACTGGATGGCATAATCATGTCCTCCAACGTCCATTCCCAAAATGGAGGCTATCACTTCGGTCTGCTGGATAAAGTTCTTGGGGACTCCGCCGCCCACGTAGACTACTCCGGTTTTTCCGGACTTCTCCACAATCTGGGTGATCTCGTCCACGTCCTTTATCTGATCGATTTCGAGTTTTAATCCTCTTCTCCTGGCAATGGTAAGCCCTATGCCAATGGAACTGTCCCCAAGTGCAGGGACGAAGATCGGGACATTGTGCCTGTAAGCAGTGACCACAATCGAATCTTCCTGAGCTCCGCGCCTTACGAGCTCTTTGCCGAGCAGGTGCATGAACTCCCTTGAGGAACAGGAAATCTCTCCGATTGCCTCTGCAAATTCCGCGATAAGGTTGTCGGCAACCCGAAACTCGTCCTCCACCGCAAAGACGTCGTAGATCCTGTCCACCCCGTGCTCGAAGAGTTTTTCGTCATCAGCCAGGTGGGAGCCCACATAATGCTTCCGGCCGAGGGCCTCATGGCAGTCGTGGAACATGTT
The DNA here is from genome assembly GCA_028690255.1 of Methanosarcinaceae archaeon. Taxonomy (GTDB): domain Archaea; phylum Halobacteriota; class Methanosarcinia; order Methanosarcinales; family Methanosarcinaceae; genus JAQVBP01. The sequence continues at coordinate 5,254 of JAQVBP010000118.1, read as the reverse complement.
TGCCCCCGTGCTTACCAGGCAGTCAATCATCCTGTGCTCTATCATGTAAGAAAGGACCCTGCGCATACCTGCGGGAACCAGGGCTCCGGAAAGGCCCATGAAGACCGTCATATGTTCTTCTTTGAGCATGTTGTGCCAGGCCTGAACGGATTCGGCCAGTTTTCGGCCCTGAAAACCTGTTTTAAGCATTCCGTCCAGTACATCGCTTACGGATCTGTCCTTCACATCGATGGGGATGGTGGGGTTGTTTGTGAACACATCGTGCTGCATGCCGTACACTCCATAATAAGTATAAATACTAATACGTTTTCCTTTAACTGTACCAAACAATATCTTTTATTTTAACTGTGCGGCCCCAGAGACCCGGAAGCAGACAATAAAAAGCGTAAATAATACATGAGGAAGGTATGTTATACTATATATTAATATATAAACATCCCGGCCTGTGAGACTCATTATCCGTATAAGGAAAGGCGTCTTCCGGATACCTGAAATGTTTCGATTACAAAAACTGTTGTAAGGTATATAGGGATGTATAAGATTATACTTTATGGGTATATGAAATATATAAGGCTGTGCTGAGCTTACCTGTCGTGGTCGAGTCAATTACCTGGGCTAAATACTTTTTAGGGAAAAACATACCCCGACGATTCTGGACGCTGTCGAGTCAATTACCTGGGCTAAAGACTCAGGGGTTTTGCGGGAGGATCTGTGAAACAGCTTTCTCAATAACAGCCTTTCTGGCGTATTCATAGGAACGCTTTGCCACTTCCGGACTGCCCTCCCTTTCCAGGATTTCCATTCCAAAACTTCGCGCAAAATCCCGGACATTTTTATGGAAATCCGGTCCGCAGGGAAGGCCGGTATTTATCTTTGCAGTCCATCCGTAGTGCGAATTTTGGAGGTATCTTTTGTTTAAATCAGGAGAGCCTCCTGCCTCCTCTTCCATTTTTTTCCAGTTCAAGGCCCACAGGGGGGTCAGGTAAATCGTACCCACTCCCCTGCATGCAAGCATGGCTTCGGCATAGGCCTCGTTTCCTCCAAGAGCCAGGCTGATGCAGTCTTCCACGGTCTCCCCACTCTTGTCTTTTAGAAAATAAAGGGGGCATCCAAACCCTGCAAAGTCCTCTTCAAGTTTCCCGAGTGCGTTTCCGCAGGTCCCGTAAAAGAGCAGAATACCGTCCGAAAAGGGGGCCATTTTTCGGATATTTTCGTACACCTCCGACTTGAGGAGCTCAAGGTCCACGTGTAGCCCCAGCCTGAGTACGTTTACGACCGCCGTTACCTGCCTGGCCCCTTTTATTTTCATTTTATCGTGCAGCTTCTTAAAAAAATGAAGCTGGTGTAGGGGGTTCAGAGCCTTCCGTAACTCCGTCCCGTGCCCGTTATTAAGGAGCATGGGGACCCTGTCAAGAGGAGCCGTCCGGGGCAGGCAGGTCCCGGCTTTGAGTTTCCGGAGGAGGCTCTGACATTCCCGGTTTTCCACGAGAATTAATTGCTGCAGGTCCCTATCCTGTGAAAGCACATAGGCCAGTTCGTCCTCAAGCATCCCGCAGGCGATGATACTCAATACCGGCATTTTTCCACCTTTATTTCCCTACTCTGGTATTTTTTTAACTGCATATTTCCGTTTTCAATTGCCTGTAACATCTGGTAAATATTTCCTGTGTGCCCTCAAGTTCCATTACCTCAAACCCGAAGAGCTCGGCAAACTTCTCGATATTGGTATCGAAATCCCTGGTATATTCCAGGCCGGTATTGATTTTTGCAACCCTTCCGTACCCGACCATTTCATGGGTTAATTTCATCATTTCAAGCGCCTTTTCGGGGTTACGGTGCATTCTGTCAATACTGAGGATTTCCCGCCAGGCAAGTGCGTACATGGGGGTAAAAAGATAGGTTCCGACGTTACTTACGCTTTTAAGGACCTTGAGGTAGTTTGCCGCTCCGCCAAGGGTCGCTCCTATGCAGTCGTCCACAACTCTTGAAGTGTCGTCCTTCAGGATGCGGACTCGGCAGCCAGTTCCTCTTGATTCGAAATCTTTTTCGATGTCCCCGAGCACGTTCCCGCAAAGGCCGTAAAAGAGCAGGATTCCGGAGGAACAGGCATAGAGGCTTTCCACCGTATTATAAACCTCTTTTTTAAGGACTTCAGGCCTGCTGTGCAGAGCAAGTTCGAGCAGGTCAACTATCACGGTATGGGGGCCATCAGCTTCTTTATTATCTTTGCAAATTTCAGGGATTTTTTCAAGGGGAAGCACAGTACTGGAAATATTCCTCTGTCCCAGTTTTTCCACAAATTCAAAGTGATTTCCGTTTTTAACTACAAACACGTCATCAATGTTGGGATCGTTTTCAAGAACCCATATAATTTCGTCCTGCAATATTTTGCAGGAAATAATACATATCACCGGCATGAACGAATCCTCCTGAACTGATTTTGATCTTCCATGCCCCACACATTGAATTATTTAAAAAAGAAAAGCGAACAAGGCATTCTTCGAATAAAAGGCACGAAAAATGAAAGTATACATCAGACTTTTATGCTAAATCGGTCAGAGGGGTGTATGAACGCTCCCCTTTTTACTGACCTTCCACGTCTCTTTTTTCACTCGATTTCAAAATTTTCCGGGATCTTCTGATCCGGAGTTACTCCATAGTACCTGGTCCTGGCCTGGCCCCATATACAGCCTTTTTTCCCGAAAATTTTCAATTCAAGGTTCTGAATTGCCTTGCAGACAGAGTTTCCGGCTCTTGCCCCTTTGCAAACCAGGCAGAGTTTTTCACAAAAAATGGGGGCTTTACCCTTGCTTTCGCTCGCCATGTATGTATTTTCCCCCTTTATTGTTTCAATGATTTACTCGAAATTAAAGCCTTCAATGCTTTAATTCAAAGCAGTTTGCTTCCGGCCTCGGGCCCGGGGGCGCACTGGAAGACATCGGTAATCTTTACTTCGATCAGGTTCTTTGCGGGAAGGCCCGGTTTTGCACTATGTACGATTTCTCTCATTTTCTCGAATTTATCTCCTGAATTGATGATTGTGGCCTCTCCCTTGATCTGGAAACAGCCACCGGTCTCAGGCCCCCAGACATAAACTGCGACATTGGGGTTTTCCTCCAGGTTTGTCAGGGACTTGGCCATAAAATTGTCTGCAATCCAGATTGTCTCGTCGTCTACAAGCTGACAGAAGCCGATTGGGATGACGTTCGGAATGCCTGCGCCGGAGGCGGTAGCTACGGGAAATATCTTTACTTTTGAAAATGCGGTTTTCATCTCTTCACTTAACTGTACCATATAATTTCACCGACATGAAATGTGTAGTATATATTTATATATTTAAGCGTTAGAATTCTATAGTAAATGTTTAATTTGTATATTCTACTGACCTTATCTGCTTAAAAAAGACTTTTATAGCTCTTTTTTCGTAAAATGATGATTTTTCTTGGGTTTTCTGGTACTTAAAGGGCCTGAAGGTGGGGAATTAAAAGAATCTGGCTTAAAACCGGAAAAATCGAGTACTGGAAAGACGGACTTTTTGCCTGCTGGTCCGGGTTGGAATACCATACGACGCTTGTATTCGGATCTTTTTCACCCGGGGGGAGGCAAATATGCAAATTATTAATAACGTATAATTAGTTATATATAAACATTGAGATATAATTATTTTGAATATAGGTTTTTTTTCACTCCAATCTCTTTTAGCATATGTCCTTGTTATTGAAAAGGGGGAATGAATATCAGGAAAATCGGATTTTTTGTTGTATTACTGCTTGCAGCAATGCTTTTTGTTTCCGGCTGTGCTGAAGAAACCGGAGAGGAAATGGGCGAAGAAATGGAAGACGCTGAAGGAGTTATCGAGGGGGAATTAGAAGAAGCAGGAGAGGAAATGGGCGAAGAACTGGAATACACTGAAGACGAGATCGGGGAGTACAGTCCGGTAATAAATCCGGATGCTTTCATAGAAATAATAGACAACCCTTATTTTCCATTGATCCCGGGTACCACTTTCGTTTATGAGGGAGAATCCGAGGACGGGCTGATAAGAAATGAGATTTTTGTCACCTCTGAGACCAGGTTAGTCATGGGAGTAACGACAATAGTTGTTCGGGACAGGGAGCTTGAAGACGATGAACTGGTCGAAGAAACGTATGACTGGTATGCACAGGATAAGGACGGAAACGTCTGGTATTTCGGAGAGGACTCAAAAGAATATGAGGATAACAAAGTCGTAAGTACTGCGGGGTCCTGGGAAGCCGGAGTGGACGGGGCTTTGCCTGGAATCTTAGTTAAAGGGAACCCTCGAGTAGGAGAGATCTACCGTCAGGAATATCGGGAAGGGGTAGCCGAAGATATGGCGGAAGTAATCTCTCTGGACGAATCGGTTACCGTGGTCTACGGTTCCTTTGACAACTGCCTGAAAACCAGAGAATGGAATCCGCTTGAACCCGGACAGGGAGAAAACAAGTACTATGCCCAGGGAATTGGTTTGCTCCTCGAAATGGAAATCGGCGGAGATGAACAACTGGAACTGATAGAAATTACCACAAAGTAATTCGCCCTACCCCAAACCTTCGTCAGGAAGTGAAGGTTTGGGGTAATTGACAACAGCTTTTAATAGAGTACTTTTTCCCTGTACCCGAACTCAATACTGTAGTCGAGGTAATGCACAACTTCAGGAACCACCTTTATGAGGATATAATCGGGATCAGGTGGCATCTCAGCAAGGATTGGAAATTTGGCGATCATTACCTCCCCGATTTCCCTTATTTTTCCTTCGTCTTCGACCATCGAGGCTTTTCCTTCCACCTGGAGGGCCTGCATATCAAACCAGTCAGGGTCATCTTCATCGACCGTGTAGGCCACGGCCGGGTTTTTCATGATGTTTTGAACCTTCCGGCTGCTTTTGCTTGTGGCAAGGTAGACAACCTCTCCATCGGATGCATATCCCATCGTATGGGCCATGGGCCTGTTTTCGGGGCTTACGGTTGCCAGGTTCAGGTAATAATGCGTTGCAAGATAGTCACTGATTTTTTGCTTTATATCCACCATATTTTTCCCCCCAGATCCTGCCAGGATTTTTTCGGGGCAGAATATTTGCTCAAACCCCTCTTCGAAATCCTTACTCAGAATATTTACTCAGAATATTTACTCAGAATATTTACTCAGAATATTTACTCAGAATATTTACTCAGAATATTTACTCAGAATATTTACTCAGAATATTTACTCAGAATATTTACTCAGAATATTTACT
>JAQVBP010000117.1 GCA_028690255.1 Methanosarcinaceae archaeon | reverse complement strand
TTTTGATACAACTTTTGATACAACTTTTGATACTATTAAAATTTCGATAATAAACGAAAAATTGGTAGTCTTGACTCATTCATCCCCTGAATAAAGACTCGGGGGTTTTTTGCTACGTTCTTATAAAAGATGGGAACAGGGGGTTTGAGAATCAGTGACGATTGACCCTAGTAAGGAAATGGAAACCGATATACAGATAAAGGAAATGAAAACAGAAATGTCGGTTTCGGAAATAATGAATGAAACAGTAATCACGATGGATATTAACACGGAAATTCCAGTCATCGCCAGGGAAATGGTCAGGCAGGATGTTGGAAGCGTGATCATTACCAGAGACGGGCAAGCCGTGGGCATAATAACAGAAAGAGACCTTGTGCGCGATATCATCACTAAAGACAAAAAACCAGGCCGGGTACACGCAAGCAAAATCCTTTCCTCTCCTCTCGTAACCGTAAAACCCGACACGAATATAATAGAAGCCTCCGAGCTGATGCTGAAATCCGATATAAAAAGGCTTCCCATTATGGAGAATGGAGAAATCGTGGGGATTGTATCCAATACGGATATCCTGATGGTGACCCCAGGCCTGAGCACCATTTTAAAAGACCTGATAGAAATGAACCGGGAAAACCTGCTTGTCACAAACGAGGAAGTAAACCCGGATTTCAACAGCGGGATCTGTGAACTCTGCGGTTACTATTCCGAGGACCTGGAAATGTTAGAAGGCCGGCTTTTATGCCAGAGCTGCAGGGATTCCGAGGGTTACTACGATTAAGATAACGAATTTTCAGTTTTTCAAACAGGTGTCCGGGAGTGGTGATCCAGATCACACCTGTTAAAATATTATATACCAGAGCTTCAGCAAGGCGGTATTTATCTACAAACCAGACAAATTGGAAATAAACCAGATAAATTGAAAAAAGGTTAATGAACGGGTCAATCCTGCCTGAAAGGATGTGAACAGATGAGAGTCAGCGACATTATGTCAAAAGGGGCCGTGTGTGTGAAAGATGGGGATTTTATCACCCACGCCCGCCAGTTGATGCGAGACCATTACCTGCGTGGGGTAGTGGTAACCGACGAAGCCAACAGGCTTGTGGGGATGTTGAACGACCAGGATATAATGAGGGTTACAGCCACCCGTTCCAATGTTACGGTCCGGGGATACGCACGGGAGTGTCCGACCCTTACACCGGATATGGAACTGGAAAAAGCCGCAAAACTGATGCAGGAAGCGAAAATAAACAGGACTCCGGTGGTCATGTCCACCACAGACAGGACGGTTGTGGGAGTGTTAAGCAATGTGGATCTGTTAAAAAATATGACGCTGCCTGGAAACGCTCCGAATACTGTAGAGAAAATCATGAACCGAAAGGTCGAAACCTGCCACCCCGATGACAGAGTCGCAACGGTCTGGACTTACATGCTCGAAACGGACTATACCGGTATCCCTGTGGTTTCCAAAAAGGGAGAACCCATAGGGATGATAACGCGAAGGGATATACTGAAATCAGGTGCTATAAGGATAGGGGCCGAAGATTCCCACGGCCCCAGGGTAAATGAAAGCTCCAGGGTCGAGAAGGTCATGTCAACTCCGGTTTATACCCTGAATGAAGACGATTCTGTTGAAAAGGCCGTGGGGATGATTTTACACTATGATATAGGAAGGATACCCGTCGTCAACGATAAAAAAATAAGTGGAATTATTGACAGGCAGGATCTTTTGAAGGTTTTTGTAAACAACGGGACCCATATAACTAAATGAAAACATATTTGGATAGAATATTTATTAAAAAATCTTTATTAAAACAAGGGCACGGACCTCCCTGAAAAAAGGTATGCTGAGCCAACTATTCCAGATCTGAAGCCCCGGGAATTCCCTGCTGAGTTTTTATGAAACATAAAACGATAGTGAAGAGGTACAGCCAGATCTCACGCAAAAAGGTTATAACGGTCAAAGAATATAATTAATAATGATTATAGATATATGAAATGAAAAAAATTACTAGAAAAACAGCAGGAAAAAAGTAAATAAAACCAAAACTCTCCGGTAAATTTCAAAAAGAACTCCATTCCAAAAGAAAGCCTTCAAAAAAGAAAGAAAAAAAGAAAAAAAGAAAAGTAAAATTTGATGGCAACTAAAAATCGGTGGTCCTATTGAACAAAGATAAGACATTTGCATCAGCCGAAAAAATGAAAGTTCGGGCTAAACTGAACAATGTGGATAGAGGAGTACAGAGAAAAGACCCGAGAATGATAAGCAGCACAGTTACGATGGATAAGGGGCCTGTGGATTTCAAGTCCCGCATCTCGGAACATGGAGGACACATACTTGCTCTATCAACAAGAGACGTGTTCACACTTCCGCCCACTGCAAGCATCATGGAAGCGATCAAGGCCATGACGGAAAGAAAATTCAGGCGTGTTCCGATTACCGATGCCGGCACAAAACGGCTGGTTGGCATTGTCTCATCCGTGGACATTATCAATTTTCTTGGGGGTGGAAGCAAGAATCTGCTCATCGAAAAGCGTCATAAGGGCAACCTGCTGGCTGCGATAAACGAAGAACTGAAGGAAATCATGGACTACAACGTGACGTTCTTATATGACCATGCAAACTTTTCGGAGGCTCTCAAAATCATGCTTGAGCAGAATATAGGGGGGCTTCCGATCGTAAATGAAGAGAAACAACTTGTCGCTATCTTTACCGAAAGAAATGCAGTGGAACTGATGAGTGGGCTTGTAACAAACCTGGCAGTTAAAGAATACATGACCAGGAACGTGACAATGGCGACAACGGATACTTCAATCGGCCAGGCTGCAAAAATCATGGTTGAAAACGGGATTCGAAGGCTGCCAGTGGTCAAGGACGGGATTTTTGCGGGGATGGTCACAGCATCGGATATCGTACACTTTCTAGGAAGAGGGGACGCTTTCGAGAAACTGGTAACGGGAAACATCCACGAGGCATTTGACCAGCCGGTAGGGTCCATAGTCTCCAGAAACCTTGTCTGGACAGGCCCTGAAACGGATATGGGAATAGCCCTGGAAATAATGCTTGAGAATAAAATAGGTTCGCTCCCGATCTTGGAAGCAGGAATTATGCGCGGGATTATAACCGAAAGGGATTTCCTGAGGGCTTTTGAGTTGTAAAAAACAGGGCCGTTACAAAGGAAAGAATCTGTTACAAAGGAAAGGATCTGTTACAAAGGAAAGGATATATTTACCGGACTTGCGGCATCCTGACTGAAAAAAGGAATGATTACTTAGGATATTTGTTTCTTGGGTATAGGGTATAAAAGTGGATTTTTATTTTAAAAAAATAAGAAGTTCAGGATAAATCCAAAAACTATAATTATTGATACCTATATACTATAAAAATGGAGGAGGTATTTCATGAACGTCACAGACATCATGAGTTCACCTGTATATGTAGTGACCACAGATGAACCCGTGTCTCATGCAAGAAACCTGATGTTGAAACATAAGATCAGTACGTTGCTTGTTCTGGACGAGGGCAAGATGGTCGGAATAGTCACAAAATCCGATATCAGTGATCGTCTGGCCCAGGCAGAACCTCTCTGGAGGAGACGCCCCATAGACCAGATACCAATCAAACTTATGATGACCGAATCCGTAATCACAATCTATCCCGAAGCGTCAATTTCCCAGGCAGTTTCTCTGATGCTCGAAAACAACGTACATGATATCCCCGTGGTAAAGAAAGATGTTGTGGGAATTGTCACCAGAACGGATATTGTAAGGTATGTGGCTGAAAAGGCCAAAGATATAGATATTAAAGTTTCCGGACTGATGACAAAAGAAATTGTTTTTGTTCACAGACACCACACCATCAACCACATAATAGATGAAATGAACAAAAATGAAATCGAGAGAGTTATTGTCAAAAATGACCTTGGAAAAGCCGTAGGCATCGTCTCCAGAAGGGAGCTGGCCTTCAACCAGATCACTGACAATGAAGGCAAACTTTCCATGAAAAACATAAAGATGGCCAGGAAACCCACTTCCGGAGGTCAGAAAACCTACAGGTATATAAAAGAGGTACCTCTCATCGCCGAAGACATCATGACTTCCCCGGTGCTCCTGATAGGCATCGAGGAAAACGTAAAGGAAGCCGCAAAAAAAATGATTGAAGAAAACCTGACGGCCCTGTCTGTTACAAACGGAGAAGAAATTGTGGGAATAATCAGCAGGACTGACATAATGAAAGCGGTCAGCAACCCTGCACCAAAGCTGCAAGACCTGTAAAAAAGCTGCTGACCAGCCTAAGGACTTAGTACAAAACAACCTCTGCATATTCGCTTGAACATATTGATTTCCAGGATCAAACCCTCCGATCGAGCTTACAATGAGTAATATATCCAACATTGACAAAAATATCCAACATTGACGAGAGAAGGTAGTTTCAAAAACTACGTTACCTGCTACTGGAACTTCTTTCAAAAGCAGAGTGGAGAAATCCAAACGTGGAGCGGAATGCCTTAAAGTATACGACATTCCTCCCATGACTAAAGTCGCAGGCATCATGCCTGAGGAGTCGTGAATTGCATGCAAGTTAAAGACATAATGGTACAGCCACAGAAAATAGACAAGTCAGACACCATTTCCCACGCCCTTGACCTCATGGAGAAAAAAAACACAAAGCGCCTGATGGTAGTCCACAACGACACCCTGCTCGGAGTGCTTACCATGAGGAGTCTGACAAAAGAACTTGGCACTCGAAAAAAACTGAGCAAACCCGCGTCCTCATTGCACGTTGCAACAGCAGTATCCGATAACTACACGAAGGTTCTGCCGGACACTGATGTCAGCGATGCCCTTACCTTGATGAAAAAGAAGGGGGGAGTGATCATTATCAGCAATAACGGAGACATCCTGGGCTGGATCACCCCGCAGGAACTCCTCCAGGCCAGCAACCTCAATGGCTTTGCCGGGGAAATCATGCAAAAGAACCCCATAACCATAAGCTCCTCCGACCGTGTAAGCCATGCAAGACATCTGCTCCTTGACAACGACATAGGAAGGTTGCCGGTTATTGAAAACAACAAACTTGCAGGAATTATCGCAGAAGATGACATCGCATTTGCCATGCGCTCCTTCAGAGACCTGGTCGCAGGAAACCAGCAGGACTCCAGGATCAAAAACCTCCTGGTCGCAGACATCATGACAAGAAGCGTAGTCAGTGTATACACCAACACCCCTCTCGAAGAGGTAGTCAGGACCATGCTGGAAAATGATCTTGGCGGAGTCCCGGTCCTCAACCTTGAAGAGGAAATGGTAGGCTTCCTAACAAGAAGGAATATTATAAATTCAATTGCAGAGTAAAAAACGATTACGAATTCTGTCAATAACCCGCACAAAAATTAAAAAATAAACAATAGTGGAAAAAACAACCTGAAAAAATACTTCCTGCCCTGAAAAGGGCGGGATTTTACTGTTTTAAGAAATATTAGGGAATGAGTAAAATATAAAATGCTTTTTTTAAAGGATTTGGGGAAAATTAATCCCCGCTGATAAGATCACCTATCAGGCTCCCTCCGAGCCCGCCTGCGCCCCGAGTTTCACCACGCTGCTTGTAGCTGGAAGCGGCAACGATCCTGTCAGCAAGCCTGGAGAAGGGGAGACTCTGCAGATACACAAGTCCGGGGCCCCTCAGGGTAGCCAGGAAAAGCCCTTCCCCACCAAATAGAGCGTTTTTAAAGCCCCCGACCATCTCAATGTTGTAGTCCACACTTTCGGAAAAAGCAGCAAGACAGCCCGTATCCACGCGCAGGGTCTCTCCTGGAGCGAGTTCTTTCTTGACGACTGTCCCGCCCACATGGACGAAAGCCATGCCGTCTCCTTGAAGCCTCTGGAGGATGAAACCCTCTCCTCCGAAGATGCCCGCCCCGAGCTTGCGCGTGAGGGCCACCTCAACCTCTATGCCCTTTGCCGCACAGAGGAAGGCGTCTTTCTGGCAGAGGAAGCGCCCCCCGAGTTCGGAGAGGTCGAGGGGGATTACCTTTCCGGGATAGGGGGCCCCGAAAGCAACGTGCCCTTTACCTTTGCCCTTGTGGGTGAAGCTGGTAATAAAAAAACTCTCCCCCGTAAGCATCCTCTTAAGACCCTTTCCAAACCCTTTAAGAAGACCGCCGCCGCTCCCACCTGTTGAGGTCTGCATATCGATTCCGGGCCCCATGTACATCATTGCCCCGGCCTCGGCCCGGACGGACTCCCCGGGATCGAGTTCAACTTCAACAATCTGCATATCGTCGCCAATAATCTTGTAATCAATAACATCTACTGCCATTTGACTGTCTCCGACTTTTTTTTCAGATATTTATATCAAATCTTTATCTTAAATCTTTATCTTAAATCTTTATCTTAAATCTTTATCTTAAATCTTTATAGAATATGAATCGGCCTTAAGCCAACATTCGTTCCCCTGAGGCATATGGCTCCAATACTTAAAAAGATAATTAACAGATTGAGGGGGTTAACTCATAGACAAAAAAGGGAAAACGTATTTCAAGCCCGGGAGCAGATGAATGAAGGGGAAAACATGAGGAAAGAGGAGAATAAAAGAGAGGGAAATAGAGATAAATTTGAGAAAAAAAAGCCTGAAAGAGAGGAAAATAATGCGGACCCCGATTCGCAATTTGTGGCAAGCCTGGCCGAATACCTGGGTCTGCCGGAAGAAAAGCTCGATCACCTTTTTGAGAAAAAATACCTGGCCCGAAACCGGGGAGAACACGAAGATCTGCTTCGTTTTGACAAGGAGGTCTCCCATATAGAACGGGGAACAGTCGTCTATGAAAAGGACGGGGCCTTTGAAATGGTCCCGGGTTTTCCCAAGATCCGGAGGGCCATGGTACTTTATCCCACTCTCAAAGAACAATTTTCTCAAACCAGAACTCTGGCCGTAGAAGAAAAGATGAACGGTTATAACGTCCGGGTAGCGAAAATAAAGGGAGAGGTCCTCGCCATCACTCGCAGCGGGTACATCTGCCCCTACACAACAGAAAGGGCAAAGGTAAAACTGAACCTGAAGTTTTTTGACGATCACCCGGAACTTGTGCTTTACGGGGAAATGGTGGGGCCTGACAATCCATATGTTCCCAAAGCTATCTATGAGATCGAATCTCTTGAATTTTTCATCTTTGATGTCCGGGAGAAGACCACTGGAAAACCCCTGTCTGTGGCCCGGAGGAGAGAGCTTCTCGAAAACTACGGCTTCCTCCAGGTAAGGCTTTTCGGAGAGTTTCCGCTTGAAACGGCCCCTGAAGAAATTAAGAAAATTATCCTGAACCTCGGGAAAATCGAGCATGAGGGAGTGGTTATCAAGGACCCTGAAATGCATCTTCCCCCCGTCAAATACACCTCCTCCCAGAGCAACTGCTCGGACCTCCGGCACGCTTTCCTGTTCTACTACGAAACCGGTCGGGACTACATGCTTTCCAGAATCGTACGCGAGGGCTTCCAGACCGTGGAATGGGAAGAAAATGAAGAGGCCTTTGAAAAACGCTGTATGCAACTTGGAGAAAGTATCCTGGTCCCCCTGAGAGAAGCTATATGGGAAGTGAAAGAAAAAAGACGCCTCTTCGATGAAGTCCGGATAAGGGTCAGCGACCCGGAAACGGCCCGCAGGTTCGAGGAATACCTCAAACGACTGGGAGTCGATGCCGTTTTTGAAGAGCCGCAGCCCGTGGGAGATGAATTCCTTATAGAAATCAAAAAAATGAATAAAAGTACCCACGATAAAACCGAGGCGATCTGGAAGGGAGAACTCTGGTAAAACCACTTACCCCCACCTGCCTATTCCTTTCTTTACACTTGAGAACACCGGAATCGAAACCCGATTCAAAACCCCTCCTTTACACCCACCGTCTGTTTTCCAAAAAGAAATATATCACAGTATGCCAATACCAGAAGCAGATAGCCAGCAATACCTGATCTAATCACTACTAACTCTTTTCATGAGAATCACAAAAAGAAGTTCACAAAAAGGATTTTACAAAAAAAGTATTCAGCAGATAACTTATCAGATAATTTACCAGCCAAGGAACCCACCATGACAAATATCGCTATAATCGGAACCGAACAGAGCGGCAGGACCACTCTGGCCGCAAACCTCGGGAAAAAAGGTACACATTCGGATATCACCCTCTTCAACAACGATAAGGAAAGCCGAACAATGGTTTTCGTGGACGCGCACAGCTATCCGAAGTCCCTGAAATCCCTGATTACGGCCCTGAACGTCTCCGACCTGGTCGTCCTCTGCGTCCCCCCCGAGGGCCTGGACGCCCATACCGGAGAATGTATAATTGCCCTTGACCTCCTGGGTTTCAAGCGCGGAATTATTGCCCTTACAAAGTCCGACACCACCCACATATACGCAGTCGATGAGCTGAAGGGAAAACTCAAAAAGATCACCGCAGGCACAGTCCTCGAAGGCTGGGAATACGTTTCCCTTAACACCAACAAGAGTGCAAAGAACGCTTTTGAGGGTGTGGATGAGTTAAAGGCCCTTATCAATTCCCTCGCCGAAGAAATCGAAGCCGAGCAGAAAGAAAAGGACGAACTGCCCGTCCGCGTCCTTATTGACCACGCTTTTAACGTGACCGGAAAAGGCTGTGTGGCCCTCGGGGTCGTTAGCCAGGGCACGCTGAACGAAAAGGACAAAATAAAAATCTTCCCCCTTGACAGGGACATCGAAATCCGCTCCATACAGACCCACGACGTGGATGTAAAAAGCGCTCCTACAGGCACAAGGGTCGGACTGCGCCTGAAAAACGTCCAGGAAAAGGACATTGAAAGAGGCTTCCTCATCTCCGATAAGGAAAACGTGACAACGGACTATACCCTGGATTGCAGCATCTCGAAGTTCACAAAGAAAATCGAGCTTGCAAGCGTCCTCCACCTCTTCGTGGGCCTTCAGTCCGAACCTGTTCGGGTGGAAAAGATCCTGATCGATGGAAAGGAAGTGCAGGAAGCTTTACCCGGCACAAACTGCACCCTTGAGCTTTTCGGAACCAAAAAGGTTGCCTACGGCAAAGAAGACCGTTTCCTGCTCGCAAACCTGGACCTGGCTCAACGCTTTGCAGCCTACGGCTATTCCAAATAAAATAATTTCAGGCTTAAACCAGGTTAAAGAAATTCAAAACTACGTGACTACAGGACAATATTTTATGAAAAACGACCGTGAAAACACTTCCGTGGAAGATAAACCGCTCGATTCGTCCGTTTTTCATAAAAACATGTGCTGGCAGCGCTCCTACGAAAAACCCGCGGAAGAAGAGATGATAATGGCCCTCTACGGCTCTCTCCGGGACGGGCTCTACAACAGCCGACGCTTTGCCCTCCCTGAAAAATCGGAGTTTTTGGGGACGGCCCGGGTTGAAGGATATGCCCTCTATTCCCTCGGGGCCTACCCGGCCGTCTATCCTG
>JAQVBP010000116.1 GCA_028690255.1 Methanosarcinaceae archaeon | reverse complement strand
TAATGGAGGTTTGGGGCAGAGGAATGGCAAAAAACCTCAGGCCCCATTTCAAGATGCGTTCTGTCAAAAACTCATGAACCCCATTTTAAGAAAAATGATTTTTGACAAATACATCATGAACTGTATGCTGGATTTGAGTGGAAACTACCCCTTCTTTAAGCGTTAAAGACAGATCTGTTTGATTGAAGAGGCTCTTCATTTTTTATATTTTATACGGTTGATTTCAGTTTTTATTTTAAGAGAACTGTGTCCCCTTTTGAACAAATTCACAGGTAAAACCTGTTAATGGAAAGGATATCTGGTTTTTCACTTGCCTCAGTTATCATGTCATGAAGCAATTTATATATTAGTAGTAGTAATATAAAAAGATTTCTATTTTGATAGAAGTGTTTATATATAATAAAAGGAACCTAGGAAGTGATGGGAGAAGAGGGGGTAAAAACAG
This sequence comes from Methanosarcinaceae archaeon, assembly GCA_028690255.1. Taxonomy (GTDB): domain Archaea; phylum Halobacteriota; class Methanosarcinia; order Methanosarcinales; family Methanosarcinaceae; genus JAQVBP01. The sequence goes on along the minus strand of JAQVBP010000116.1, from coordinate 9,042 downwards.
AGAACCCCCTTTTCAGGCCTGAGGTCCTTTCTCCAAAGCCGTGGACAACAGAAAAGGATATTTTGGCATCGGTTTGAAAAAAATCAGCTCAGGACGGAGCCTGAATACCCTATCGTAAATAAAGATCGAAACAAATTAAAAATAATAAATGTGCTGTCAGAGAATAATTTAATTCTAGAACTTTACAGGAAAATTGGAAGACTGGAGAAAAAAGGAAACGAGGAGAAAGAAGACAGAGGTAAAAACTGAGTAGAGATATGAACTACCCTGAGCTAAAGACTCGGGGGTTTTACGCTGCGTTTTATAAAATTCAAAAAATATGCAAACACCATAAGGCTCTGCCTTCATGGCGTCTGGAACGGGCCTCTGACTTATTGTATTTCACAGGCTTTCTTTGTATGCCTCAAGGACTTTTTCCAGGTCCTCTCCGGAATGTGCTGAGGAAATGAAATTGGTTTCAAACTGCGAAGGCGGAACGAATACCCCGCTTTTAAGCAACCTGTGAAAAAACTTTACATAGCCATCCTGATCACAGGCAAGGGTATCACGGTAGTTACGGGGTTTTTTCCCGAAGAAAACCTTGAATAAAGAACCAACGCCCGATACCGAATATTCCGGTTTTTTATCTTCAACGATTTCCGCAAGGTCTGATCTGAATTTATCCCCTGTCCGATTGAGCTTTTCCTGCACCTTCTCTTTTTTAAGTAATTCAAGCATGGCGTTTCCTGCAGCAACGGAGCAGGGGTGCCCGCTGAAAGTCCCGGCCTGGTAAACAGGGCCTGTGGGAGAGACCATTTCCATGATTTCCCTTTTTCCTCCGAAGACACCTATCGGAAGACCCCCCCCAACAATTTTCCCAAGGGTTACAAGGTCCGGATCAACCCCGAAATATTCGGAAGCTCCTCCCATTGCAAGCCTGAAGCCCGTGATGACCTCATCAAAAACGAGCAGGACTTCATTTTCTTCCGTAAGCTTTCTCAGTTCCTGCAAATATCCCGGTTCAGGGGGAACGGGACCGGCATTTCCCATTACGGGCTCCACTATTAGTGCAGCAAGTTCATCTTTCCTTTTTTCTATGATTTCGGCCATGGATTCGATGTCGTTGAAGGGGGCCTGGAAGGTGTATCTTGTAAAGGCTGCCGGAATTCCTGCGGAACTTGCTTCCCCGTGGGTGCTGACTCCGGAACCTGCTTTTACAAGTACCGCATCGTGGGCTCCGTGAAACCCGCCTTCTATCTTTAAGAAGCCGTCCTTTCCGGTGTACCCCCTGGCCAACCGAATGGCGCTCATTGTAGCCTCCGTGCCCGTGGAGACAAAGCGCGCCATATCAATGCTCTTGTAGGAGGCAGCGATTTTTTCCGCAAGTTTTACTTCAGATTCAACGGGAGCTCCGTAAATCCACCCTTTTGCGAGCTGGCCCTCAATGGCTTTCCTGATTTCCGGGTGGTTATGGCCAAGGATCTCGGGGCCATGAGCCAGGCAGCAGTCTATGAACTCATTGCCATCGACGTCATAGATTCTTGATCCTTTCGCAGATTCGACATAGAATGGATATGGTTTTATTGCCCGGACCGGACTGTTGACCCCGCCGGGAATCAGTTCCTTTGCGGACCCGTATATTCGTTCTGATTTTTCCGAATTTGCAAGCATCAGTTTTTCCATGTTCATAAACACCGCCTCATTGAAAAGAAAGTATAAGATTTGAAAGAATTAGATTCACTCCTGAGATTATTTTTTCAAATCATTTTTCTTATATATATTAGTTTTTATTATGTTCGATAACTATTTCTTAGATAAAATGAAAGATATAATTTTGTAAGAGAAAAAAGTTAAAAAATGTATCTTGTAAATTGACCTCCTCCTTTCCCTCCTTTTTTTCTATTTTATTATCTATTTATCTTCTACTGTACTTTATTGAAATTGCTCCCCCGATCTGTTCCTGTTTAGATATATTCTGTTTTGACCTTATGACACTCCGCCTTATTTTACGATATGTACACATCGAAGGATGTGTGATATTTATAATATATAAAGTTTTCGTTGAAAGTAGAAAACTTATTATATGAATATAGTTAAAATATATCAATGCCTGTGCAGGGGCAAAATAGGGAATAAAATTCTCCAAAAATGTGCAACTCCACACAGAGCTGCGCAGTATCGTGTGAACCCCTAACAATCATCCAAATTTATCGAGGTTTATGATACATGGATAAAGAACAAATATTTGCCGAATTAGCCGATTCAATTGTTTCGTGCAAAAAAGAAAATGTTCTCGACGCTGTTGAAAAAGCAAAGGTTGAACTTGAACCCTCCGAGATCATTGAAATGGGACTTGCCCCCGGAATGAGTAAAGTCGGAACTCTCTTTGAGAAAGGAAAACTTTTCTTGCCCCATGTGATGATGGCCGCAGATGCAATGAACGCCGGCGTTGATTCCCTCAAGGACCTTATGCCTGATAATGACGGGGAATCAAGTATGGGTGTAATCGTGAACGGCACCGTTGAAGGAGACGTCCATGACATTGGCAAATCTATCGTGTCCACGATGTTGCAATCCGCAGGTTTTGAAGTTTATGACGTCGGCAGAGATGTGCCCATCCAGGTCTTTATTGATAAGGTCCGGGAGGTCGGAGCCACCATGGTGGGACTTTCCGCCCTGATGACAACAACCCTCATGGGCCAGAAGGATGTCATCCTGAAGCTCGAAGAAGAAGGACTCCGTGAATCCGTAAAGGTCATGGTCGGAGGCTCTCCCGCAACCCAGGTCTGGGCAGATAAGATCGGAGCGGACTGTTACGCTGAAAACGCAAGTGAGGCCGTGAAAAAGGCCAAAGAACTCCTCTGTGCATAATGCAAATGTAAGGTGAGATAAATGGCAACAGAATACATAACCAGAATGGGTGACGGGCGCAAAGTCACCATGACAAAGGAAGAAATCCGCGCAGATATCGAAACCGGTATTGGAGAAGCCGTTGATGCTGCAGAAGTCCCCGAACTTTCAGGGGATGAGATCGATCACCTGCTGGAAATTGTCGCTTCCAAAGAAAAGCTGGTCACCGTCGAACACGGGAAGGAAGTTGTCCTGAGTCTGGATGGGGGTTCGATATCCATTGAATCCGAACACGGGAGCGGAATCCCCTGCGGAAGGATTAACGGGGTTGTAATGGAAGAGAGGGCTTACTGCCTGGACGTCCTCGAACTGGCCCACATGGACTACAGTTACAAGCCCGTAAAGCCGCTTACAGCTGTAGAATGCCAGACAATGAGACAGCTTCAGGAAATCACCACCACTCCCCTGCTCTACGGCGCAATGCCCAACATGGGGCTTTATTATACCCCCGACGGCCCCTATGAAAACCCCGGGGACCTTATGAAGGCTTTCAAGATCCAGGAAGCACAGGACTCTATCGAAAAGTCTGCAGAACACCTTACAAGGGACATGATCTGGATCCTTCAGAAAATGATGAAAAATGGTGGTGCAGACGGCGCAAACTTCGATACCATGGCTGCTGCCGGAGACGGGGATTTCTATTCTGCCCTTAATGCAATTGAAGCCTTAAGAAAAGAGTATCCTGAAATGTACATAGAGGCCGGAATGGCAAGCGAAACCGTGCTTGGTATCCACGGAGAGCTTAAGTACGACGGCGTCAATGTTGCAGGCCTGTGGCCTCACAAGCAGGTCGAACTCGTCGAAAAGGCAGGAGCAAACGTCTTCGGTCCGGTATGCAACACCAACACCACCTACTCATTTGCCTGGAACCTCGCAAGGGCCGTTACGGTCGTAAAAGCCTGCTCTGAAAATGCCACCATCCCCATCCACGTTAACATGGGGAACGGCGTCGGCGGAATCCCGATGTTCGAAGTCCCCTCCACAGACACAATATCGAGGGCAGACAAGGCCATGATCGAAATTGCAAACGTTGACGGCATATAGGCCGGGTCCGGAGACGCCTTTGCAATGTATGGTGTCCACTCGGCCGTAGCGGGAATGAACGGAATGAGAACTGCCGGAGACCTTGTTGCAAGAATGCAATTTGCAAAGAGCATGAGGCTGCCCGAAGCAAAGGAATATGTAGCCCAGAAGCTCAATGTCGATGCCATGGACCTTGCGGACGAATGTATGATGAGAGAAGTAAGGGAAGACCTCGGGCTCTGCACAATGACTGAAAACATTGCGACTCCAAGAGGTATTGCCTCAAAGATGAACATTGAAAAGGTGCTTGACCTTAAGATAAATTCCTGTGAACTCTTCCGGAACCTATCAAGCATTGTATAATTGTATAAAACAGTTAAGCATTTTCAGAAATGTTTCATTATACGGTCGACCTTTGTTTCCGGAATTTTCCGCATTGGTATAAGGAGTTCCGGGTACAAAGGCCGGCCCGTATAAACAACCTTTCGGTTTCAGGCTAATTGGAGATGCTGCATAAATAACTTTTGATGCAACCGTTCTTCAAAACAAAAAGAATGATTTTTCAAGTTTTATCCACATTTCAACCCTCTGCCAATATGAGACAATAATTGCTGCATATTGGCCATTTTATCGACATTTCGACCCCCTGCCAATATGAGATAATAATTTCTGCATATTGGCCATTTTAGTGATAGTGTGTCTGATAAAATGGCATATTTGTATCATGGATTTGTACATAAATGCCAAGATTCGAAATGTGAGTTTTAGACATAGAATGCCCTGTTTTTCCTAATTTTAGATATATTTCCCTGCATCCTTCGGAGCGGAGAAAAAGGACTTTCCTTCAGGGAGTTCAGCGTTTAGAGAAACATGGTATATAATTTTCAAATAATAATTCAGGTTTGACAAATGTATTAATATGAGATGGTAATAATTGTAGTAAGTTGAAAGATATACATTACCGGACCACATTTTATATATACTGTCATGTGTTCAGCTAACTACTAATTCTGCAATATATAAATAAGATGTAATGTATCGTAAAGCTTATATTTACAAGAAAAAAGGTTGCTAACATGGAGGATCTTATCTACCAGATGTTGAAGGGGAAGAAGCGAAGCGAAACCGAACATGAGAGTTTAATATATAAAGCATCTCTGGAGCTTTCCGAATCATATGACATTGTGTTTGAAAATGACCGCTTGATTCCCGATCTGAATATGGCAAATCGCCTCTATGACGCTGCCGTTGATTTGCTTGATGAAGTTGGTATTTTCTGCATGGAAACTGACCGGGTCATCAATGTAAATAAGGATGAACTTCGGAGAAGTGTCAGAAACGCCCCTCTTTCATTCAATACCGGCACCGGTGCAGAAACAACCCTCTTGTCCTGCAGACACGTCCTTGATGAAAGGATACCACATATCGTCGGTGGTCCCGCAGGGACATCAATAAGCCCTGAACTTTTCATCCCGGTCCATCGTTCGTGTGCAAAAGTAAATATGGTAAATGCTATTTCTCCCGGCTCTTTAAGCAACCTTGACGCCAGACCTTACATAAAAGATAATCCGCTTAACATATTTGAAGCCCAGAAAGGCGTAAACCTTGTAAAAGAGTCCTGCAGGTTTGAAGGGCGTTCGGGAATATGCTGCTTTACTCCCCCTTTTGTTGATGATGTTAAAGCTGCAATTTCCATTGCGAACTCAAATTTTATGGGAGCCGGAGACCTCCAGGAACTCTTTCCTCTACCATCTCTTAAATCTGATTTTAGCAGGCTTGCCAGGGTTGTCCACTATAGGGGCATAGGGACATATTACGGAGCCACAACATATATGATACTGGGAGCTATGACCTCCGCCATCCCCGAGCAGTTTACAATTCAGATTGTCGCGGAGATGTTGAAAAGCCGTTTCCTTTACTCTGCTCCTCTGGTATATATCCACCCCAGCACATTAAAAACCTCGGCATCAAGGTCTATTGAAGTCCTCTGGTCCATTTTCATGGCATTCATGTCTCTGTCAAGGAACACAAACATTATTCACGGCATGACGCTTGAGAATTCATCCGGACCCTGTACCGAATCTTCCATGTACGAAACTGCAGTGCAGACAATAGGAGCTACGGTTTGCGGAGCTGATTCTCTTTGCGGCCCCGTTTTGAATAAAGGCAGCGCAGTAAACCATGCAGCAGGCCTGGAATCCCTCTTTATGGGTAAAGTTGCCGAATTTTCAACATCCCTTTCCCTTGAAGATGCCAATTACCTCTGTCTGGAGATATTCAATAAATACGCAGACCAGAAACCTGAGCCCGGCAAGTCCTTTGATGAATGCTACGACGTCCGCAAAATACAGCCAACAGATGAATACTACAGGATATATGATACTGCCATGCGACAGATATATGAACTGATGGGAGCCCGATTGGACCACTCCTAAGAGTCTCGAAGGGTCTTTTACTCGGAGGAAATTTCGAACAGGAGAAACTACCCCTCCCTGCCAGCCATTGGCTTTGAGGAAGGGGGACCCATTTTCTGTCTGTTTGTTAAAATTTACTGACTTTTGGACGGAATCGAAAAGCTAAAAAAAGAAAAAAAGAGCAGCGTGTGAAAGAGCTGCTCTCTTACGCATTCAATTTGTTTTTTGATTTGTCTTCAAACCTGCCCACTTCATCTATTATGGGAACTTCCGATTTGTTTACCAGCTTTTTACCTACCACGCTGGCATCTCCGTAGTCCTCGTTTATCCACCTGTAAAAACCGACAATCAGGACTGCCATTACTATGGATAGAGGAATACCTGTCACAATCGCACATGTTTTTATGGTGCCTATCGGGGCTTTGGTGAACATCATCGCAAGCGGAACGGCTGCAATCATTACACACCAGAAGAGCCTGTGGAGGGGTGAGGGGTCCTCGTCGTTCTTAAGGCCAGGGGTAACGGTTGCGGCCAGCGTGTATGAGGCCGAGTCCAGAGTTGTTGCCAGGAAAAGCACGGATATCACGATAAACATGACTATCATCAGCACACTGAAGGGGAGGGTCTGCATGGTATCAATTATTGCCGCACTGTCACTTACCCCTGTAAGTGTCGCTATGAAGTTTACTTTTCCTGTCATATGGGCGTGCATGGTATAGTTTTCAAGAATTCCAAGGAATAGCCAGCAGCCTACACTCCCGCTTAGGAGCATGTTGAATATGACTTCTTTTATGGTCCTGCCGCGGGACACCTTGGCCACGAAAAGGGCCATAAAAGGGCAATATGCAACCCAGTACAGCCAGTAGAATATGGTCCAGCCTTCCGGGAAACCCGAGTTGTTTATGGGGTCTGTCCAGAAGCTCATCATGAGGTAGTTATCGAGCATCATGCCCAGCCCGTTTGTGATAGACTTCATGATAAAGATGGTGGGCCCCACCAGAAAGATGATAAGTGCGAAAGCTATGGCAAAGTAGCTGTTCATATCGCTAATCCTGCGCATTCCCTTTTCAAGCCCGACATATGAACTGCATGAGAATACTACGGAAATCCCCAGCACTATTGCTACCTTCATGAAAAAAGTGTTTTCGAGGCCGCTAATCCTTGAAATACCTTCTGCAAGCATAGGGACGCTCAACCCGAGGGTAATGCTGAGGCCGCCAAAGGTTGTGAATATGAAGATCATGTCCACTATTTTTCCGAACAGCGACCCGGGGGAACGGTTCGTTACCGCCGCAAAGACCGCACTCAGGCTCAGGCCTTTGTTGTTCTTTACATGGAAGTGATATGCTACGGGAAGGGCAGCAATGCAGTAAATCCCCCAGCCGCTGATTCCCCAGTGGAAGAAGTTATAGGCAGTGGCCCACTCATACGAAGCCGGAGAGCCGCTTACAACCCCAAAGGGAGGGGCCATAAAATAATAGGACCATTCGGCAAACCCCCAGTAGACCGTTGCCGAACCCAGGCCGGCGCAGATCATCATTGCGACCCAGCTAAACGTCGAATAGTCCGGTTTGGAATTGCCCAGCCGGATATTTCCAAATTTGCTGAGGGCCAGCCATATGAGGAATAGCAATGCCAGAAAAGTAAGAATCAAAACAAGTGAACCAAAAACCGTAGTCAAAGTATTAAACGCTGCACCTGCAACTCTTGACCCCTGTTCAGGATAGAGAGTCAGAAGCCCTACTATTGTAAGTAGCAAGGTAAGACTTGCTACTATCAGAGGGACATCTTTTTTTGTATTAAACGACATTAGGTTTAACCTCCAAACACTACTGTTGTTTTTTTAATAAGTTCCGGTTTTCATCGATACAGACACCTTTCTCTTAAGAGAACAAACTGTGTAAATAAAATATGGATTACAGTTTTTATCGCAGCCTCTCTTGTTGTTTAAGGCCAGAAGAACCATCACTCCTAGTTGATAGAGAATTATACGAAACAGTTTCGAGTTCTGGTATTGCTGCTTCGATCTGGAGCAATGGTTAGCTTCAGGGCAAACTTTGGGGCAACAGTGTAGGCTTTTTTATGTTTGGTGTATGTTTTTCCCTTTCATCACCCTGTAGGAATTATATAAATTTTCAGGATTTGTCCCTTATTTTGACAAATATCAATTTTTATATCGGCAAAATAATTACCAATCAAAATTTGAGTTTCTCATCTATTTTATTCAGATCCTTTTTGTACAGATCCTTTTATTAATAAGTTACTTTATTTTTTGTGTATTATTTTATATAAACATTTCTAAATCATACGAAAAGTATATATATTAAAATAATGTTTTTGTTTTTGATATATTAATATAAACAACCAGGAGATTTTAATAAATGATACCCGGCTTAAACAGCCCGGGATATTACATAGATACTTTTCCCGTTTCAGCATTGTGTTTTTTTAAACAGGAGATGTCTTTCTGACTGAGGTCAGGGAACAAAATCAATAAAAGTGTTTATTACTTCGGGAGTGCGGAGGGTCACGAATACCCCGTCCTTCAGGTCGGGGATGAAGTGAACCCTCGCAGGTATATGTTGTGCTCCTCCCCAAAGATAACCGAAAGCAGAGGTTCGATCGCATTGATAAAGGAAATCTCAGCAATTGAACCAATGATTTCTGAGTATCCGGGGAACCGAGCGGGCGGCCCGAAGCATACCCCGTCCTTTAG
>JAQVBP010000115.1 GCA_028690255.1 Methanosarcinaceae archaeon | reverse complement strand
ATGCGCCGTTAGATCTTTTCTTTTCGGAGGGGTTTATAAAAAACATGTAAATGAGTTTGCATAACTCATCTTACTATTTATTCGATGGTCCAATCCCAAGGTGATTCAATGCTAAAACGAAAGTTAGGTACTTTATTTGTGATAGGTTGTCTGTTCTTCGCAGGACTACCCGGCACTCTGGCCGCCACATCAGAGAGCTCAGTCGTTTATGTGGCGAGAGATGGCAGTGGAACTTTCAATTGTGACGGGGTCAGTGACCAGGTACAAATTAACCAGGCTCTTAATCTTGTAGCCGGGAATTCACAGTACACAACCGTATATCTCAAAGGGCCCGCTACCTACGTAATAAGTGACCCGGTTTATATCGGTAGCAATACAATTCTTACCGGTGACTCCAGCGCCGTTCTTAAGCTGGTTAACAATGCAGGATGGCCTGCGTTTTCAAAGTCAATGATTCAAGAAAAGGCATCCGGAACTCATGATATTACCATATCCGGGTTTGTGATTGACGGAAACAAAGGAGGAAACCCATTACCTACGGGTAAAGGTTACGCTAACCTGATTACTCTTAATAATTGTGTAAATGTAGCCGTTCATGATATGCTTTTCAGGAACGGGTTAAACGATGCATTCAAAACCCTTTCTGCTTCAAACGTCAAATTTTACAACAATGTTGTAACCAACATTGGACATGATGGTGTTTATTTCCAGTATGGCTCATATTTAGAGTGCTATGACAATGTGATGGGGACAAAGACAAACTCGGCATTCAGAATGCAACAAGCAAGTCATGGTAAAATCCACCACAACGAAATTTTTGCAGAAGGCGGGGGCGGTGCAGGAATTGACATTGATTCGGTTCAACCCATCCCCACTACTGACATCGAAATTAGCTATAATTATATACACGATCTTACCAATGTCGGTATCTGGCTTGAAGTAAGGGCTTCTTCCAATTACGCAAAAGAAAGTGCAACAGGTATTCATGTACACCACAACATAATTACTAACTGTGGCAACATTCCGCAGTCATATTTCCCTGGCGGAATTATGATCAATGGTTTCTATGATACTCTTATTGAAAACAACGTAATTGATGGGAACTACGGAGCGGGAATAGCTCATGTAATTCTTAATAGGCCAGGGTATGCTCCTGTAAGTTCAGGGTACAATACGGTTGTAAGGAATAATATTATTTCCAATACAGTCCCTCATACCGGTGTTGGTTGGGCAGGAGCAGGACTCTGGAATTCTTTGAGTGGCACCCATACTTTTGAGTCAGACAACAACATCATATACAACAATGCAGGCGGAAACTACCTGGGAACCAGTCCTTCAGCAAGTGATATTCATGTAGATCCCCTGTTTGCGGACCGGGCAACCGGGGACTATCATCTCAAGTCCACGGCCGGCCGCCGGGATGGAAATTCCTGGGTTCTCGATTCGGTAATGTCTCCTGGAATTGACGCAGGTTTCAAGAATTCGGACTATTCAAACGAGCCTGAAGACAATGGGAACAGAATCAATATTGGGGCATACGGGAACACAGAATATGCTTCCAGGTCCGGGGTCTCTCAGCAGGTAAACAGGGCTCCTGTAATGGAAGCTGTTGAAGCCCGGACCGTAGAGGAAGGCTCAACTCTTTCCTTTTCAATAAATGCCAACGATGCTGATGGAGATAGCCTTACATATTCGGCAACGTCCCTCCCCACAGGTGCAAACCTGGACAGTAAAACAGGATTTTTTACCTGGACCCCCGAAAAAGGAGTCGCAGGTTCTTACGATGTAACATTTAAGGTAAGCGACGGGAAACTGACCGCTTCAAAAGAAGCAACTATAACTGTAGTAGAGGAAGAAGCTTCCCTTCCGGTTTCCGACACTACGTATGACAACCGCCTGAAACAATCGGCTCCTGACAGTGTTATCTCAGGCAGCCCGTATATTGACATCGGAAATATAGCCAGCGGGGCAAGTTACAGAGACCTCCTGTGGTACGACCTTAGTGAATACGAAGGCAACAAGGTCGACAGTGCAACTCTTTCTCTGTTCTGGTATTATCCTGCAAACACGGCAAGAGCCCAGGATACCGTTATAGAGGTTTACAGGCCGGTTGACTGGGACCCGAGTTCCGTTACCTGGAATAACAGGGACGTCAGTAACTCCTGGACAAATCCCGGAGGGGACTGGTTTGATAAGAACGGGGCAGCCCAGGGAGAGGAGCCTTATGCGACTCTGACAATCAGGGGAAGTGACCTTCCTGACAACCGCTACTACGAACTGGATGTAACCGAGCTTGTAAATGAATACCTCAGCGGAAATTTCGAAAATACCGGTTTCCTGCTAAAAGCCCGCAGTGAAGATAATAATTACATTGCCTTTTACAGCAGTGAAGCAGACAATAAAGATAAGGCTCCAGAACTGTATGTGGGACCTGCTGCAGGCAATACCGCCCCTGTAATGGAAGCCGTTGGAGACCGGACCGTAGAGGAAGAAAGTGAACTTACTTTTACGATAAAGGCCAACGATGCCGATGGAGACAGCCTGGCCTATTCTGCAACGCCCCTTCCCCCCGGCGCAGACCTGGACCGGGAAACCGGAATCTTCTCCTGGACTCCTGAAAAAGGATCCGAAGGCTCATACGATATAAGCTTCGAGGTTAGCGATGGGGTACTGACCGCCTCAAAAGAAACAACCATAACCGTTGTCTCCGGAGAAAGCCTCCTTCCCTCTACTATGTACGATAACCGCCTGAGAGAATTATCCCCCGAGAAGGTAATTTCAGACAGTCCGTATATCGATATCGGAAATATAGCCAGCGGGGCAAGTTACAGAGACCTTCTGTGGTACGACCTGAGTGAATACGAAGGCAACAAGGTCGACAGTGCAACTCTTTCTCTGTTCTGGTATTATCCTGCAAACACGGCAAGAGCCCAGGACACCGTTATAGAAGTTTACAGGCCGGTTGACTGGGACCCGGGTTTTGCTACCTGGAATAACAGAGCTGCCGGCACTTCCTGGACAAATCCCGGAGGGGACTGGTTCGATAAGAACGGGAAAGCTCAGGGAAGCGAGCCTTATGCGACTCTGACAATCAGGGGAAGTGACCTTCCTGACAACCGCTACTACGAACTGGACGTAACCGAGCTTGTAAATGAATACCTCAGCGGAAATTACGAAAACACCGGTTTCCTGCTAAAAGCCCGCAGTGAAGATAATAACTACATTGCCTTCTACAGCAGTGAAGCGGGCAATAAAGAGCAGGTTCCAAAGCTGGATGTGGAGTATGCTGCAGGCAATACCGCCCCTGTAATGGAAGCCGTTGGAGACCGGACCGTAGAGGAAGAAAGTGAACTTACTTTTACGATAAAGGCCAACGATGCCGATGGAGACAGCCTGGCCTATTCTGCAACGCCCCTTCCCCCCGGCGCAGACCTGGACCGGGAAACCGGAATCTTCTCCTGGACTCCTGAAAAAGGATCCGAAGGTTCATACGATATAAGCTTCGAGGTTAGCGATGGGGTACTGACCGATTCAAAAGAAGCAACCATAATCGTCTTACCCGGAGAAAGTCCCCTTTCCCCCATTGCTATTATGCACGACAACCGCCTGAGAGAATCTACTCCTGACCGTGTCCTCTCAAGCAGTCCCTATATCGACATCGGAAATATGGCCAGCGGGGCAAGTTACAGAGATCTCCTGTGGTACGACCTGAGTGAATACGAAGGCAACGGGACAGACAGAGCAACTATCTCTCTGTTCTGGTATTATCCTGCAAACACGGCCAGAGTCCAGGATACCGTTATAGAAGTTTACAGGCCGGTTGACTGGGACCCGGGTTTTGTTACCTGGAATAACAGAGCCTCCGGCACTTCCTGGACAAATCCCGGAGGGGACTGGTTCGATATGAACGGAGCAGCCCAGGGGAGCGAGCCTTACGCGACTCTTACAATCAAAGGAAGTGACCTTCCTGACAACCGCTACTACGAACTGGACGTAACCGAGCTTGTAAATGAATACCTCAGCGGAAATTTCGAAAATACCGGTTTCCTGCTAAAAGCCCGCAGTGAAGATAATAACTACATTGCTTTTTATAGCAGTGAAGCAGGTAATAAAGAACAGGTTCCAAAGCTGTATGTGGAGTAATGCTGCAGTCAGGCTTATTACTTCATATACTATTTTTACTTTTTTTCAAGATTTTTGGGCCCCGATCTTTTAAAATTATATATATCCGTTGACTTCTCCATTTTGATATATCTTATTGTTTTTGTTTAGTTTAGCTAAAAATTCGGGGCCTAAAATTTTATTCACTTCAACAGGCTGATAATAGCCTTCCAATTCCGTAAAATAATGGATGGGCCTATCTAACATGTAATTCCTCCAGACGATCGTTTGATTTTTCTTCAGGTTTCCTTCTTTTAATTCAGCAAATGAATCAACCGGTTCCGAATTGAATCCCAATATGGAAGGCCCGTATCCGTTATCAGTGCATAATACATTTGAAAAACTCAATAAGGTTTCTCCCCCTCTTACTTCAGCCAGGGTGTATGTAGTAGAAATTGTTGATTCCTTTAACCATAGAGGGCTGTCCGAATTTGAAATGTTGCATGAAATCATAAAGAAAACCAGTATGAATAAAGCAAAGCTTAAAAATATTTTTTTGAGATCTTCTCTTTTTAAAGTCTCTACTATTTTATTGATTGAAAAGGCTGCCATAATACTTAACAGGAAATATTCAAACACAAACCATCTGCTTGGTATTATATTTCTTATCCCTAAAAAGGGAAAAATGAACGTTATTAACAGGAGGGTGGTGATACAGGTCATAAAGGAAAACTTTAATTTAGAAATGTATCCGGGGGTAAACCAGAACAGGCCTCCTATAATTGCAAAAAAGATCAGTGTTGATAGGCCCAGTGTATTTGCATACCTTTCTATAAATGGAGACAGTAGTGTAGAATATGCAGAAAAACTCTCCGGTCTGTTTAGAACTCCGGCATATTCTGTCAGGTAAAATATAAGGGTTGAAGCAATCACATCAAAAAAGGAATTTCCACCTTTTGAATATAAAGATGTAAACCAGTGTTGTAGAAGAAAGATAATAGTAATGTTTGTTATATTTCCTAATAATGACGCTTCTTTTGGCCTGAAAGTACTGAGTAATCTTTTATTTTCTGTGTCTGCTATCCAGGGAATTTCATGTATCTTTTTACTGATTAGTTTTTCATAAATTATGGACCCCCCGCCCAGCCCGCTTAAAGTCACCAGGAATATAAAAGAAGATACTGCATGTGTGTATATTAATGTAAAAATGAAGACCAAAGAAATAAATGTCCACTTTTCCCTGGATTGTGCAAAATATCTTCTCAAAAGTGTATATAATATCAAATAATAAAATATCACCCCAAAGCTTGTTGTTTGAGGAGCTGAACCCCAGACGATGTGGAAATCGCTGAGATTTATAATCAGCATTGCCATTAATCCTGTTTTTGTCCCAAATATATGTTGCACAAATAAGTATATGCAAACAGACAGAATAACAAACGGAACAATAACCGCAAAGTTAGATGCCTCTTTTATTGAAGTATCGGTCAAAATCTGAGTGATGGCGGTTTGTATATGCATAATTGGAAAATGAACTTCTTTCCCCCACAAAACATCGATGTTTCCTGTTTGAGCAAGCTGCAGGTTCATTGCAGCGTGGATCCAGGAGTCAACTCCCGGCACTACACCGGCAATGTTGTAGATAGAGTATTTTGCAGTAAATGAAATTAAATAAATTTTTATTATCTGCAGGATCTCCCCGAGCTTCGTATCGACAAGAAATATGGAAATCGCCAGCAAGGCCGAACAAACCGAAAACAGAATAAAATATAAGGGGGGACGTATTTGTGAACTATGTAAAATATAAATCATTATTATAAAAATTATAAAAAATAATATTTCAAAGCTTAATTTTTCAGTTCTGGTATATTCACTTATTTTGAAATTTGTTTGCTTATTTCGGATTAAAAGATATACAAGGCAGGCAAAAACCAGGGATATTCCTATTGAAATAAGGTGTATCGTAGGGGATATAAAATATAATAAAATAAGAGCCAGTCCCCCAATCATCCCCGTTACTGAGAGGATTACATCTAAGTTTTCAATAATGGGTTTTTGTGACATTTTTGCCCCCTCCCAAAAAAAATTGTGTTAAGTATCAAAAGTATGTGCTTTACTGGAAGTTAAAACCCCTTTTTTAACCCCATTCAGGTATGATTTTAATCCCGGTATGTTTTTTCGGTTTATTTTGACAAAAGTATAGGTCCACAACCTGTAGCCAAAGAAATATAATAAAAATAACATGTACTGCTTTCTTGTAGCATGTGTCTTCATAAACCAGAACATGTTACGACCCAGGTGAAACTCCGCAAATCCACTCGTTTTTTCACTTGTTGCTCCCCCTTTGTGCCAGATTTTCGAAGCGGGGACGCAAATGACTTTATATCCCTTTTTGTATGCGCGGAAACACCAGTCCGTTTCTTCCCAGTATGCAAAATAATCTTTATTTAAATAACCTATTTCCCCAAACAACTTGCTCTTTGCAAGTAAAGCACATCCGACTATATAATCTACTTCATAAGGATTGTTGTAATCTTTAATAAATGTTTCATTCCCGTTTATCAAATGACACTCTCCGGTTGTCAAAGAGACACGGGAGCCTGCCGATTGGATTTTATCAACATCGTTGTAATGAAAAACCACCGGTCCCACAATTCCGATGGTCGGGTCCCTTTCTGCTACGTTAACCAGTTCTCCCAGAAAGTTCGGGTCAACAACCGTATCGTTGTTAAGCAACAATAAATAGTCCGTTTTATTTTCTATTGATTTTCTTATACCTACGTTGTTTCCTTCTGAGAAACCCAGGTTCTCCCCGTTTTCAATTATTTCCATGGCCGGATATGTATTTTTCAATATTTCAACAGATCCGTCAGTTGAGCCGTTATCCACAAGTATTATTTTGTAATTTGTGTAATTAAGCTTCTTCAGGGATTCGAGGCACTCCAGTGTATCCTCTTTTCCGTTAAAGTTGAGTATTATAATACTAACTTCCGGGCATTTGATTCTTTATTCCCCCTGCTTCAGAATTGAAGTCAGATTCTCCGAACCCTGATTATTTATGCGGGGATGGCCTCGGGCAGGTAGATACGGTCCTGTATAAACCGATCAATAATTTTAACCATATAATCCGTCATTTGATCATTTATCCCCGGATAAACCCCGATGAAGAATGTATTTTTCATAATATTATCCGTATTTATAAGATTTTCATGTATGCGGTAATTAACTTTTTCAAAGCAAGGATGTCTGGTGATGTTTCCGGCAAACAGCATTCGAGTTGCAATTTTATGCTCTTCCAGATATTTTACGATCTCATTTCTTGAAAATCCCGCATCTTCTTTTACCGTAAGCAAAAAAGCAAACCAGCTGGGGTCTGCCTCTAACTCTGTTTCTGGCAAAATAAAGTATTTTTCATATTTTTTTAATCCTTCATAGAGGCGCCTGAAATTTCTTTTTCTGGCTTCGATGAAAGCCGGGAGTTTATTAAGCTGTGCAACCCCAACCGCTGCCTGCATATCGGTTAATTTCAGGTTATAACCTATATGGGAATATGTATACTTGTGATCATATCCGAAGGGCAATTCCCCCAGCTGCAATTCAAACCTTTTACCGCAGCTATTGTCAGTTCCGGGTTTACACCAGCAATCACGTCCCCAATCCCTGAAAGATTCCATAATCCGCTTCAATTGGATGTTATCGGTAACTACCGCTCCCCCTTCCCCCATGGTTATATGGTGAGGGGGATAGAAACTGAATGTAGCGATATGTCCGAAGGTCCCGGTATACTTTCCGTTATACTTTGATCCGAGCGCATCACAGTTATCTTCTATTACCCAGAGGTCATATTTTTTAGCGATTTTCATTACGGTTTTCAGGTCAAAAGGATTGCCAAGGGTATGCGCAATGAATATGGCTTTTATTTTTTCCGAAATTGCGTTTTCAAGCTTCTCTTTCTGAATATTGTATGTTCCGAGCTCCACATCTACAAAGACAGGAACGAGGTTGTTCTGGACAATCGGGCCAACAGTTGTGGGAAATCCTGCAGCTATGGTGATGACCTCATCCCCTGCTTTTAAGCTTCTATCTCCAAGGGTCGGAGAAGTTAAAGCCGACATCGCTAAAAGATTAGCTGATGACCCGGAGTTAGTTAATGAACAGTATTTAACTCCAAGAAATTTTTCAAATTCTCTTTCAAATTCTCTGGCAAATCTTCCGGAAGAGAGACGTAATTCAAGAGCGGAGTCTACGAGATTAATCATTTCCTTTTCATCGTAAATAGTTCCCCCGTACTGAATATATGATTTTCCAGGGACAAAATTAGTTTTATCTCTCATTGAAAATAATTCGTGTACTTTCCGGAATATCTCTTCCTTTATTATTTTTTCATCCATTGTGCCCCCCACATGGATTAGATCTCCTTAAGCTGATTAACTCCTGGTCCCAGCTTCCTAAAAGTTCCGATAAAAGCCTTTTATCCCCCGTAAGGCATGATTTTTTAAAATTTATTTTCTTTTATGAGTATTCCGGCTCTCATAAGGCTCTCAAAAGTGCCTGCATCGGTCCAGAACCCCTTTACAACCCTGTATTCCATTTTCATTTTGTCAACGTAATAATTGTTTACGTCGGTGATCTCAAGTTCTCCTCTCCCCGAGGGTTTGAGGGTCCTGATTACTTCAAACACCTCCGGGTCATAGATGTAAATCCCGGTGACTGCCAGATTGCTTTTCGGATTTTCGGGTTTTTCCTCAATCCCAACAACTTTGTTTCCTTCAAGTTCCGCAACGCCAAATCTATCGGCGTCAGGAACTTCTTTCAGGAAAATTTTGGCCCCCCTTCTGAAGTTCGCGACATCTTCTCCGATGTTGTCCTGAAAAATGTTATCTCCAAGAATGACTGTGACATCATCCCCATCAACAAAATTCTCAGTTATTTTCAGGGCCTGGGCAATTCCTCCCGCTTCTTCCTGTATTCCGTAGGTCAGGCGCACTCCGAAATCCGTTCCCGAGCCCAGGAGTTCGAGAAAATGTCCCGCATGCCCTCGTCCGGAAACGATCATTATCTCTTCAATTCCCGAATCAATCAGGGTTCGGAGAGGATAATAGATCATGGGCCTGTCATAAATAGGCAAAAGGTGTTTATTGGTAACTTTGGTAAGGGGATACAACCTGGTACCATTTCCCCCGGCAAGGATGACTCCTTTCATTGTTTTCAACCCCCCTTTTCTCTTTAAAGGCTTGTTAATTCCATGCGTAATTTAGCCCGTGAATGTTTATATTAAAATTTAATATTATTCCCCCAAATTAAAAAAACACAGTTCCCTCATTCTTTGTTGTATACGTCAAAAAAGAGGCTCAGGGAATCTGGCTAACTCAGGCCCGATTATATATTATTTCCATCGGGAAATGTATATTAAGCTATATTTTTAAAAAAATAAGTGCCTTTGGAAACAGAGTTTCTGAAATATATTGTTGAACTATTTTATAG
>JAQVBP010000114.1:3276-9594 GCA_028690255.1 Methanosarcinaceae archaeon | reverse complement strand
CTTATTGATCAAAATCTGATTGGATTGTAACACCTGCGGAACGCGGGGAAGAGCTTGGGGACTTGCCCTCACTAGAGGGAGGAATGAACCAAGAAGCCCCTGAGTCTTTAGCTCAGGGGTAGTTCACTATAATGGAGTTCCGGACATATAAATCGGAGATGGAAACTGCTTTCGGTGGGGATATTTCCTACCCAAACCATTTTTAAAGATGCTGTTTTTGCCACATAAAACAGTGGTTCAAAAGGATGCATTTATTTTGCATCATTCCTGAAACGTCCGGCCTCCTGCGTCGGCCGGAAAGGGCCCGGGTTTTCTGAACAACAAAAATCAACCATGTTCCGGTAAAACAAAAGAAGTTCAATTCAAAAATCCGGGCCAGGGGATTCAAACATTTTTCGCCACATCCGGGGAAATATTTTTTATGTTGCCCCAGGCTTGCCGGGCCTTTAACGCCGGATGCCGGTTTTTAGATGTAAATTTATCCAACTTCAGCCAGGCCCCTGATTTTTACGAATCAAACCCAATTTCCTGTAATTGTTCATTGATTTCGAGAACTGAAGACGGAGTTCTCAACGGTCAGCTTGCTGACCGGCCGTTTCGTAATGACAAACAAAGAAAATACCTGACATCACAGAAACCCTGCGCTGGATGTTGAAAGTTCCAATTCCCCTCAAAAAATAGCGGCGTAAAAGTATGCATCCGTTTCACATCATTCCTGAAACGCCCGGCCTCCTGCGTCGGCCGTTGAGGGCCAGGGTTTTTTGATCCCCCAACAACCGGCCCAGGTCCGGCAAAAAAAATCGTATTCAAAATTCCGGGCCAGGCGACTTCAAAAACCTTTCGCCATATACGGCCAAATATATTTTTTATGTTTTTAGGGTTGCCGGGCTTTCAATACCGCCGCCCGATTTTTATATGTATGCTTCTTCACTTCAATCAGGCCTTCACTTTTACGAATCAAACCCAATTTAAGGCAATTGTTCATTGATTTCGAGTGGTAGAGACGGAATCCGGGGAGGAAAACCGGAATTCAAAAATAAGCAGACCTGGAAAAGCAAAAAAACAAAAAAACAAAAAAGCAGAAAAATGGAAAAGCTTTCAAAGTTTTCGGAAAAAACAAAGAGCGGCATTCACTGCCGCAGCTTACACTCACACATATCCAGGAGGGCCCCTTCTCCGATCCTTGAGCCCCGGGCAATCAGTACATCACCTGCCTGTACCATTGTGTGTCCTTTCGGAGCATAGACCCAGCGTTCTTCCCGTTTGATCGCCATCACGTGTAACCCGGTCTCGGTCTCAAGCTTCAGTTCGGAAAATGTCTTTCCCACAATCGGGGAACACCTCTCCACCTTGAGCCTTGTGATAACCTCCTCGGAGTCCCGGACTGCCAGGGTGATTATCGGGTGGAGTTCGATGTCCCGCAGCACGGTATCTGCAATCCCGTAAGCGGCATCGGAAATGGCTTCCGAGGCACTTGCAAGGTGCAGAATTCCCCGAAGCTGGTTTACGTCCTGGACGTGTTTTGCGGTTTCAAGCACCCAGTGCTGGAGCTCGTATTTCATGGAGTCCATCTCTTCTTCAAGGGCGCTTACCTCATAGGCTATATCCTCGTTATCAAAGAGGATTGCAAAATAGGCAAGCCCTATTGAAAGCTCGGACATATTTTTCATATCCACGATAATATCTACGGCATGTTCGAGGTCCTTGAGGATCTTGTCGTGTTCGAGAACCTTCGGGACGTACTGTTTGGTGGTTGCCATCTCATAAAATATGGGAACCCCTTCATCGTGCCCCCGGACGATCAGGACATCTCCTTTCCGGAGCCGGGTTTCCTGATCAGGATCATAGATCCAATCCGAGTTCCTGCGAATTGCAATAACCCACATCCCGGTCTCAATATCAAGCTCGAGGTCCCCTAGCGTGCGTCCTGTCATGGGGGATTCGTCGGCCACGGTTGCCCTGACAATGGTCTCTTCCGCCTCGCGGAGTGCCACCTTCAGCTCCATGGGAATGCCCATATTCATAAGGACGATCTTGGCGATGTCCCCTGCAGCATTTGCGATATTTTCCGAGGATGACGCAACCTTTAAAACTCCAAGCAACTCCTCGGCTTCATCAACCCGCCGCGTGCTCAGCATCGCGGCCATTTTCATGTGATAATCCAGCGTGTCCATTTTTTCTTCGAGGTGGAGCACTTCTTCCGCAATGTCCTCATCATCAAAGATCATTGCAGAATAAGCAAGGTCCACCATGAGTTCGGACGTGTCCTTCATCTCAGTCAACAAATCTTTGAGATTCCTTGGACTGTACCTGAATTCTTTTGGGAACATGGTCTTTTTATCAACTCTAACAATTATTGATGTGTTATGTTATAAAGCTCATAGTAATTATTTATTTTTGAATTTACTGTTAATATTTAAATTAGAATATATATATGCATAACTCTAAATATATATATTTATATGCGTATATATTATTAAATAATGAAATGGATTAAGGCCCGAAGAGGCCCGAAATAAAAATATGAAATATATGTTTATTAATATTTATAATATATTTAAAATCCCCAGCGCTATAAAAATCCCGACAACCCCCACGAGGTCCCCTAGCGTTGCAATGAAAGGGATCACGGTGTCATCGGGATCGATCCCGAACCTGTGGGACGCAAAAGCAATCCCTATTGTCGCGGAATAAACAACAACCAGTTCTATGCAAACAGCGATCAGGCTGATCGCAAGCAGGGTCAGAAAAGGCATACCGTACCCAAGCAAGCTGCTTGCGGCCCAGACAAGCACGCTGACCGAGCCCGAGGAAATCAGACCCACTATGGCCGCTGCAATAAGGCTGTTATGGACAACGGGGTTCCTGTGGATATGCTCTCCAAGCCCCATGTGAAAAGCGGAAGAAAGGCGAGCTCCAAGCATACTTCCCGTATCCCCTCCGATCTTAATCAGGGCCGGGATAAGGACCAGGAGAGCGGGCATTGAAAGCAGGCTGCTTTCTTTTAAACTCAGGACCTGGCCCACGATGATCGCAAGCACGCAGGTAAGCGAAAGGACCGGAAGCCCCCTTCTTACGATTCCGTTCACCGTATAGTAGCACCTGGGCTTTTCAACTCCCCTTCTCAGAGCATCACCACCAGTTTTGCCGATAAGAAAAGCATAAACATGGAAACAATGTCCCCGATTGTTGCAATGGAAGGAGTGACCACGTTATCCGGGTCAAAACCGAACCTGAACATGCCGATTGCAAGGAGCACGGCCACAAAAGAAAGAATGATGCCGGAAGTCACAGCGGCGATAACGCATATAAGGACAAGTTTAAAAGGACCCGCACTTTCAAAACCCAGGGCAAGGGTCGCAAGGTGCCCGAGGAGCCCCAGAAAAACGGCCATAATAAAACTAAGGAGCATGGACCCGGAGATATTATTCGTAAGCTCGGGGTTACTCCAGTCAATATCGGTAATCAGCCCCATGTGGATCGCACTGCCCAGGCGGGAGCCAAGAGTCGAGGAAATATTTCCGCGAAGCCCGAGCACCCCGGGATAGACCACAATCAAACCGGGAATCATTGCGAGTTCTTCCGTCATACCGGATAAAATAATTCCTGCAATGACCCCTCCGACAGTTGCTATAAGTTCAAAAGGCAAAGCCTCACGTACGATAGAAGAAACGCTTGCGTATTCACGCAGGTACTTTTCAATAAACCGGGATTCAGAAGCGTCCCCTTCCCTGTGCGACTCGTGAGACATGAGCCTGTATTATACATTGATATTATTAAAGTAATTGGTGATTTCACAGAGAAAGGGGGGCGCCGTAAGAAGCCGATTTTCCCCACAAAGCCGGCATCCGTTTGGTCCCTCCTTTAACAAAAAATAAATAACTTGTAGCCCTTACCTGAAAATAGAGATCTTAAAATTAAAGAGCATGAGAACCAGGAAACAGGTGAGAAATATGGTAATAGGAGTTACGATGATAAACGTGCTTCCGGGAGCCGAAAGGGCTGCATACGAGGAAATGAAGCGAATAGAAGGTATCAAAGACATCTACCACGTCTTTGGGGAATACGACTTCGTTGTGATCATAGAAGTCCCGGACCTCACCACCTTAAATTCGATTGTTGACCGGATCCGGGGAAGTGAAGACGTTACCGCAACCCAGACGATTATAGGGGCCGAAATCTAAATATTTCCGGAAGATAGTCGGGTGAGGAGTTACTCCTAAAAAGCTTAAGGCCCGAAAAGCCCGGGAATAAATCAAATATAACATCAATTATTTTAGTTTGCAATTCCTTAATTTCCAACTTTAGCCGTAACTGGCGATTTTTACAACCTTTCTTATTTATTATACATCCTTACACATATTTTTAGTCCTAAAACGCTTTTAAAAAGCCGATTGCCCTTTCCAGCCCAAAAGGAAGATTTTTATGGAAATCCCCATTGCAGAAGAACTTGCCAAAAAACAGAAATCGATAAGTGTAGCCGAATTCTTTGAAAAAAACAGGCATATCCTGGGCTTTGATTCTGCCCCCCGCAGCCTTATAACGACAGTCAAGGAGGCCGTGGACAACGCCCTTGATGCCTGTGAGGAAGCCGGCATCCTGCCCGATCTCATGATACAGATCGAAAGAACGGGCCCGGACTATCTAACGATCATAGTGGAAGACAACGGGCCCGGAGTTGTTAAAGAGCAAATCCCTAAAGTTTTTGCAAAACTCCTTTACGGCTCGCGGTTTCATGCCCTGAAACAGAGCAGGGGACAGCAGGGAATAGGGATTTCGGCCGCCGTCCTCTACGCCCAGATGACCTCGGGCAGGTACACGAAGATCCTTTCCAGGACCGGGCCTGACCACCCTGCCCACTACTACGAACTCATGATCAATACCGGAAGTAACGAGCCCGATATCCTCAAAGACGAAATCGCGGACTGGTTCAGGCCCCACGGGACCCAGATAGAGCTTGAGATGAAAGCTTCTTACGTCAAGGGCAGGCGCCAGTCAGTTTACGAGTACCTGAAGGCGACGGCCATCGTAAACCCCCATGCGAGAATCACCCTTATCGAACCTGACGGAACCGAAGAAATTTTTGAGCGGGCGACGGACAAAATGCCCGACCCGGCCGAGGAAATCCTGCCCCACCCTGAAGGAATCGAGCTGGGCACCCTCCTGAAAATGCTGCATTACACCGAGCGGCAGAGGCTTGCCCCTTTCTTACGTTACTCCTTCTCCAAAATAGGGCTTTACACGGCTGACGAGCTCTGCAAGGCCGCAGGCCTCGACCCCGAAACCGACCCCCACGCTCTCTCCAGGCACGAGGCCAGGAAACTCATCGAGGCCTTCCACAAGGTAAAAATCATGTCTCCGCCGACCGATTGCCTCTCCCCCATAGGAGAAGAGCTGATCCTCCGGGGGCTTGAAAAGGAGGTCAGCGTTGACTTTATTGCAACGACCACCCGGAAACCGGCAGTGTACTCGGGAAGCCCTTTTATCGTGGAAGTGGGACTTGCCTATGGCGGAAAACTTGCCAGGGACGATAAAATCAGTATTATGCGTTTTGCCAACCGGGTGCCTCTCCTCTACCAGCAGGGGGCCTGCGTGACAACTCATGCGGTTGAAAACATCAAATGGAAGCAGTACGACCTGAACCAGCCCGGGGGCGGGCTTCCGACCGGACCCGGCCTTCTCCTGATACACGTGGCTTCCACAAACGTGCCTTTCACCTCAGAGTCAAAGGACGCGATTGCGGACATTCCGATAATAAGGGACGAGGTCGAACTTGCCGTAAAAGAGGTCGCAAGGAAACTCAAGCATTACCTGAGCAAGCAGAAGAACCTCAAGAAAAGAAAGGAAAAAGAGGTTATTATAAACAAAGTACTCCCTAAGATGGCCGCAAAGGTGGCCGGAATCCTCGATAGGGAAGTTCCGGACATAAACCCGGTTGTTGCAAAGATCATGGGCAACGTGCTGGTGAACCGAACCCTGAAACTTCAGGAAGACGGAAGCGCCGAGGTTACAGTGAAGGTGAAGAACTTCGGGACCTCGGCCCAGACTTTCAAAGTTCACGACATGCACCCTTACAGGATACTGGAGGCAAAGCCGGAGCCGAAAGTCGTAAGCCTGGGAAACGACTACGATTACATCTGGGAGCTTACGGCCGCCGTGGGTTCTTCCAAAGTGCTTTCCTACCGGCTGGAAGCCGTTTCCGCAGAGGAAATCGCAAAGTTTCCGGAACTTATCGTGGAAGGCCTTGAAGAAGAAATGGTAACCGGAGCAAAGGCCATAAAGGGGGTCTTTTAAATGGCGGAAGACAGAGTTGCGGAA
>JAQVBP010000114.1:0-3176 GCA_028690255.1 Methanosarcinaceae archaeon | reverse complement strand
GCGGAAGACAGAGTTGCGGAAACTGAAAACAGAAAAAACAAGAAGGAAGCAGGCGACAGGCTTGCAAAAGACCGCCTGCTTGGGCTTGCGGAAAATATATATTCCCAGTTCGAAAACGAGACCGTACCAAACGTCAGCCTCCCGAGCCGGACCAAGGCCAACATTGAGTACTGTGACAAAAGCGACGTCTGGGTCTACGGGGACCGGGAAAGCGAACGGAGTGCAAAGACCGTTAAAGGGGCCTTTCAGCTTCTTAAGACCACCTACGCCACGGACTTTATTATAAACGAGCACCTGGCCCAGAACCGGGGCTCCACCCTCCGAGAACTTTACTATATTTCGGAAGGCTGGGACGCTGCCAAATTCAAGGAACAGGCCGAAAGCGACCGGCTTATCGAGGACCTGGAACTCCTGACAAGCCTCCAGCGGGAGTTTTTCCACATGCGCCCCGAGGAAGACGGAGCCACCATGTTCGGCCCTATCGAGATCTGCGAGCAGACCAAGCGCGGGGAGAGGACAATCCACTGCCAGAAGGACATCGGGGAAGGGGGTTACCAGATCCCCTTTAACGTGGAAAACATCGAGTTTAAAAAGCATGACGCGAGCATGATCCTGGCTATAGAAACAGGTGGGATGTACGCAAGGCTGATAGAAAACGGCTTTGATGAGGCTTATAACGCAATTCTGGTCCACCTTAAGGGCCAGCCTGCCCGTTCAACCCGGAGGATCATAAAACGCATGAACGAGGAACTCGATATCCCGGTTGCGGTCTTTACGGACGGGGACCCCTGGTCCTACCGGATCTTCGCATCAGTTGCCTACGGAGCCATAAAGAGCGCCCATCTTTCGGAGTACATGGCAACCCCGCAGGCAAAGTTCCTGGGGCTGCAGCCTTCGGATATTGTGGAATACGAACTTTCCACGGACAAACTGACCGAACAGGACATAAGCGCTCTCAGGAGCGAACTTTCCGACCCCCGTTTCGAGTCCGCTTACTGGAAAGAACAGATAGAACTCCAGTTAAAAATCGGGAAAAAGGCCGAACAGCAGGCCTTTGCAGGCAAGGGCCTTGATTTTGTGACCGAGGTGTATCTGCCCGATCGGCTGAGAGACGTGGGCCTCCTGTAAATTTGCTCTACAGGCCAAGGACGCAGGAGCAAACCTCCTGTGAACTACAGCCTGGCTAAAGATTCGGGAGGTGTACGCTTCTTCACATAGTGAACTACCGCTCGGCTAAAGACCGACCGGCTTCCTGCTTCATACCCCGGAGCAACCTCCACCAGTCCACAGGCTCTTCCCGCCGTTCCGGCGGTGATTAATTTATAGTTCACTTTTGTTTGGCTATTTTCCAGTTATACTGGAAATCCCACAAATTTCCAATTTGTGCGATCGCAAAAGTGAGTAAGATTAAAATGCATTATTAATATATTTACGTTTCGAAATAAAACCTTTTATTGGAAAGTGGACGCTTATATCCCCTGAGCTAAAGACTCAGGGGTTTTACGCTGCATTCTATAAATCATATGAGTTACGCACTTGAGATGTAATACCAAGCACATGAGAGCTTGTAATGAATACGGTGCTTAGAGCTTGTCTTAAAATTAAATAATCCTTGTACCTTAATAGTTCGTTAGTGTTCGATCAAACAAAACGACTCGCCTATCCAAGTGATTTATCTGATAAAGAATGGGAATTACTTAAGCCCCATATTCCATATTCCCAAACTAACCGTGGTCGAAAACGTGTTCATCCCTATCGTGAAATATTGAATGCTATATTCTATTTGCTACGGTCTGGTTGTGCATGGAGAATGCTACCACATGAGTTTCCACCGTGGAAAACTGTCTATCACTATTTCCTTTTTTGGAGACTTAACGGGATTGGGAGTGCATAAATGCTGCACTGAGGACTGAACTGGGAGTTGCAAATGGAAGAGAACCAGAACCAAGCGCAGCGATTATAGATAGCCAATCAGTCAAAACAACAGAAACACCTGGAGTGCGTGGCTATGACGCTGGCAAGAAAGTCAAAGGGTGAAAGCGCCACATTTTGGTGGATACAACAGGGCTATTGTTGATGGTTGTAGTTCATGCAGCGAATATTCAGGATCGAGATGGAGCTAAACTTGTTCTGGAACAAGTTAATCGACATTTCGACCCCCTGCCAATATGAGATAATAATTCCTGCATATTGGCCATTTTAGTGGTAGTGTGTCAGATAAAATGGCATATTTGTGTCATGGATTTGTACATAAATGCCAAGATTCGAAATGTGAGTAATGGGACATTCTCTCGATTGCAGCTTATTTGGGCTGATGCTGCTTATGCTGGTCAACTGATTGATTGGGTCAAGTTAACATGTGGTTGGGTTTTGGAAATCATAAGGCGTAAGGATGATGTCAAAGGTTTTCAAATACTTCCTCGCAGATGGGTAGTAGAACGTACATTTGGATGGCTGGGGCGATATCGGCGTTTGAGCAAAGATTATGAAGGATTAACCGAGTCCAGTCAAGCCTTCATCTATGCTGCTATGATCCGTGTAATGAGCAAACGATTGGCTAAGATCGAACCTTTAGAAAACTGAAATGTGAATATTCAGACAGCCTCTAACATATGATCTCAATTGATGCCGATTTTGAAAGCCAGTCCAAAAAAACCATGTGCTTATATTTTAAGCACATAATTCAATAGCGTAAGACCTTTATGCGCCTAAAAATGCGGAATGCAGGGCAGTACTTTATGATTTTTTTACATATAAAAAAAGAAGGAGAAAGCCTTATTCGGCCGCCTCCGCCCAGAATGTTATTGTTCCCTGTTTGTTTCCAAAGCCCGAGGAAGAAGGAACCTTAAGGGCCACAGCCGTATTTGCCTGGCTTCCGGTTCCTATTACCTTCGAGTAGTCACTCCAGAGCAGGGAGTCCAGCAGTAACCCTTTGCTGAAGAGTTCCTCCTCTGCGGAGGAATCGCTTACTTCGGCCGTAACGGTTATGTTGCAGCCTCCGCTGTTTTTAAGAGTGATGTACTGAGACTCACTTATTTTTCCGGCATATAGTTCCCCGAAATCGAGGGCCGAAGGAGAGACCTCAAGGGAAATTCCGGGAACTATCGTGACGTTTAAGGAAACGTTAGAGCCGGTCCCGGGTTCTTCGTCTTCCCCGACATATTCCACCACCAGGA
>JAQVBP010000113.1 GCA_028690255.1 Methanosarcinaceae archaeon | reverse complement strand
CCTGGATGTGATGAACGCCCGGACGACTCCCCAGGGCGGGACGACATCCCCGTAAGAGGCTTCGCCGCCTTCGGCCGGGAAGAGAATGGTGATCGCGGGATTTTCATCTCCGGTGTACTGGACATACTCCGGGACGAGACGTTCGAGCGTTGTCGAAAGGTCTTCTCCATAGTTGCAGATATTTTTCAGCGGGATCATGACCCGGTCGGGAGGAACGTGGGTGATGAGGGCGATATATTCGGCGGAGTCGATTTTGAGAAGGATGACTGGGTCGTGCGGCCTGAGTATTTTTGCAACGGATATGTCGTATTTCCCGGAGGTGCCTTCGAGGGTCATGTAGGGGACAAGGACGGATGAAGCCGGAAAGGATGCGGTCGTCTGGGTTTCCTGTATTTTTCCGTTCATGACCGAGGCCGGCAGGATCAGGGTCTCGAGATTTTCTTCCGGATGCGTGTCGTTTTCCAGGGGAATGAGGCATCCGGCGGAGAGGATGACGGCGAGAATCAGGAGAAACGCAGCGATCCGTTTCATGAATCTCATATAGGATGAGAGGTGCCTTAAATATATTGAGCATAGTATCCAATTGTCCGCGGGAGGAGGTTTGGGAGGTGAGGTCAAAACGGCTGGAGACTATAATGAAACAAAGCGAAATAGTTTCAGGACACACAATTATACATACAGTGAAAATGGAGGAAATATATGTTTACGATCTATGTTTATGTTCTTGATACGTTAGCCGACTGGGAACCGGGGTATGTTACTTCGGAGCTGAATTCGGGGCGTTTTTTCAAAAAGGGCGCGGAGCGTGTATCTCTCAAAACGGTCAGTTATTCTAACGAGCCGATCACTACAATGGGCAGGATGACGATCGTGCC
Source organism: Methanosarcinaceae archaeon (assembly GCA_028690255.1). Lineage (GTDB taxonomy): Archaea > Halobacteriota > Methanosarcinia > Methanosarcinales > Methanosarcinaceae > JAQVBP01. The sequence goes on along the minus strand of JAQVBP010000113.1, from coordinate 8,774 downwards.
CGATTGCCTGATCGAAGATATCGTTGTGAGTGAAAAAAGCGTGCTTCTGCTGCCGGGCGCAAATACCTGGAGCGACCCAAAGCATTGCGCTATTATCGAAAAAGCAGGCGAATTCCTCTCTGCAGGCGCGACGGTGTGTGCTATCTGCGGAGCTACCGCGGCTCTTGCCAACGTCGGGCTCCTGGATAAACGTCCGCATACCAGTAACGGACCGGGATTTCTTGAGATGTTTTGTCCCGGGTACAAAGGGCAGGATTTCTATAGAGACGAGCCGTCCGTAGCGGATAACAACCTTATTACTGCAGGTTCCACCGGAGGTTTGTTGTGGGCGAAACAGATCATTGAGCATTTAGGTGTTTTTGAAGCAAATACGCTTGGATCCTGGTATGCATATTTTAGTACCGGCAAGTCTGAACATTTCTTTGCCCTCATGCAAAGTTTGCCGTCCGGCAAGGAAAACTGATCCGCTTTTGTGATAGGGGAGAAGGGCAGATCCCGATCTGCATCAACTCCGTTTTTATCAATCAAAATTCGTTTGGAGAGAGCAGAGGGGGGCGCTTTCGTATTTTTGCGTCGGGAGACAGCCGCCGCATTCTTCCCCGGAGAGATGAGCGGATGAAACACTCCTGCGTTTTTTTCTTTTAATGGAAGGTACGCGGTGTGATCTCAAATGGAAAGATTGAGAGATTCTTTAAAGAGGTGGAAATGAGGATTAATACACAGTTTAAATCAATTGAGGAGATTGTTATATGGCAGAACGAAATGAAACCGCATACAACATTAGGTTACAAGAGACCAAAAGAGATATTCAATTATTGTTTAACGCCGGAGAGGATTTTAGGATATGCGATGAGGCGGTTAAATGAAGCGTAATGAAAACAGTGAAATAATTTCGGGATACAACAGAGAACAGGTCTATGAAAGGGATGGGGTATATGGAGGTTATGTCGGGCGGGTGAATTGGGTGAGCGGGTGATAAATCGGGGAGCGGTTTGCTTTAGCAGACTTAGCCGAACAAGTCGATTGGCTTGCGGGAACAGGGGAAGTTCGCTGACGCGAATCCCAATCGCAAGTCTGCGACTTGCTCAGCTAAGGCGTAAACCTTTAGGTTTCTTAGCTGAGCAAACAGAATGTTTGCGAATGGCGCTAAAGCGCCCCGCAACCCCTAGCCACTATTGAGAGAGAATGGTTTCAAGCTTACCCCCTCTTCCTTTTCGCCCAAATCCTTGCCGCCGCGTAGTTAATCCCGTGAACATCAAGTGCAGTGCGCACAGACTGAACCGAACATCCAACTGCCCGCGAAATATCCTATTTAATCAATAAAAATAGAGTTATTTAAAATAATCAGAATTATCATATTAGAATATTATGCCCTCATCTCCTCTATATACCCAGTATCCTACTGTCGGGTCTACATATTTTTCTGGCGAGCGGCTGCCGCTGTCACCATTTACAATATATGTCACGTAATCCTGGTTAACTGAATCCCAGTATATTATTGCTCTCCAGTCACTCAAACCAGAAACCATTTCCTTTCCTTTTACTGGATTATCTCCATAAACACCAATGGCATTCCAGCCTTTGTAGGTTTCCTTTAATGTTGGAACTGCTGGATTTCCCGCATCATCAAATCTCAATGATATCTCTTTAGCATCACTACTGTAAATCCAGTAACCAGTCCTCGGTATTAGAATATCCTTTGATACAATCTGATGCCAATCTTGTGTTTCTCCTATAAATTCTAAGACAGAATGGTTATCTGTATCAACATCACCAAATACTTTTGATGCAGTGTCAGCTGCTGCATCAAGTGTCTTTGGAATTGAGATGAAGTTCCAGCCTGATTCTAAGTGTATTGTTATTGTTGGGGTTGGTGTTACTGTCGGAGACGGTGTTACAGTTGGTGATGGAGACGGAGTTGGTGTTGAACTAACCTGATACTTGAGAACAGGATACTGACTGACTGCTTTATTCATCTTCCAGACATTATCAAAGTCCCAGCCAATACCTTCATAAAAGACCTGAGATTCAGCATTGGCAGGGCTGACACCAATTCCGTCAAGATTGTTTCCAGCCATCATACTGTTTAGAGCATAGTTGTTTCTGGTTTTAATAGTATCATCAGCAGTTCTTCCAATTATCCTACCTGGGAAATTGCTGGATACTATTTGATTCAATGCTACACAAGAATTTATTGTGACCGAATCTCCATATTCGTAGCCATTTGCATACCCTACTAAACCTCCGGCTGTACCGTCACTCGCGGTTGAGGTTACGTCACATGCAGCATAATTATTAACGATTGTTACTGATGTACCACTACTACCTGTTGCAGATGCATACCCTACGATACCACCTACATTTCCGCTCCCAATAACATTACCTATAGCATAACTGTTTTTGATTGATATGGGGGATTTACCTTTGTAACTACGTGCATAACCAACTAGACCACCTGCATCATTGTTTTTAGATGTGATGTTTCCAATCCCAATACAGTTTTCGATTGCGAAAACACCATTAACATTCTCTGCTTTTCCAACTAAACCACCTGCGTAACTTGCTTCACCTTCTGATGTAATACTGCTTGAAGCAGATGAGTTATTGATTGCTAAATAACCAATGGAATTTAGATATGCATATCCTACTAAGCCTCCAATACCGCCACTTCCAGTTGATGTGATATCTCCTGAAGCATGGCAGTTCTCAATTGAAAGGGATGGACCCTTTAATCCAGAAACGCATGCGTATCCTATTAGACCGCCGTTGTAACTAGTATATTTTGTTGATGTACTGACGTTTACTGATGCAGAGCAGTTCGTGATTGTTATAATGGATCCTTCTGTATCTGCAAATGCAAAACCAATCAGCCCTCCTGCATCATCAGTACTTGTTAGTTTGATATTATCTATTGCATTACAGTTTTCGATTACTACTGAACCAATGTTAGCATGTACATATCCTACTAGACTGCCTATATTCTTATTACCAGCAATATTGGTATCTGTAAGATTCACATTTTTTATTTTTGCATTCTCTATATGACCAAAAAGTCCCTGATTATCAGAATCAGGCGCGTTAATCGTCAGACCCGTTATATAATAACCGGAGCCGTTGAATATTCCACAGAATGGGTGGTTCTCAGTTCCAATAGGCGTCCATTCTATCCTGCTCAAATCAATATCCTGCTTTACAAGGAAATGCTTTCCTGCATATGAGTCTCCTGCATTCACGAATTCTGCAAGTAGCGCCAGTTCCTCAGCAGTTGAAATCTCATACGGATCAGCCGTAGTGCCGGAGCCGACAAAGGAGTGAGGTGCTGGTGGAACAATTTCTGATATTGAAAAATTCTGTGTGACCCAATGTACATACTTAGTCAACGGGTTGGTTGCACCTATCGCCACCCTGTAATTAGTATTTGATACCAAATCAGACGCAGGAATCGTGTATGTTAGGACATTCCCAATCTCAGTATTGTTGTACTTCTCAGGTTTCATATCTGTACTCAGGTTTCGCAGGGATATCAGATATCCATCAGCGCCGACAGATTCTGTCCATGATACAACAAGGTCAGACCCCGCATCAACACTCATAGAAGCTGACGGGTTGAGAATCGAAAAGTTACCAACTGGATTTTGGACTGTGAGGTAAACATTGGAATGGATGTTTGAATCATATCCCTCGAGGGATGGATAAATATCAACCGAGTAGTCACCCACTTTCCAGAAATCTGAACTTGGAATAGTGAATGATGTTTCGGTCGTTGTCCATGCATCAATAATCTCACCTTCACAGAACAACTGTATAGTGTAACTCGTGGGCTGCACTCCCGGCGTGCTCCATGAAAGGGTGGTACCCTGTCCAAGATAGATTACTGTGTTGGAGGCAGGAGAAGTGATTACTGGTTTTTCAAGACCCGGCAATTGAATGGGATCTACTGCATCATAATTTGGTCTGGCATAGGCAACAATAGTTCCAGAAGTTGTCCCGCTATTATTTTTGCCAGTTTTCCAGTTAAATGTGTGTGTACCTACTTTACCCCCAGTGTTTCCACTGACTGTTTTTATACTGTCTCCATTTACTTCATATACGACTTCGACATGAGAGATAGTCCATACCTGCACGTCATAATCCCATAACACACCAATGATATCACCAACTTTTGGCTCAAAAGAGAGCCGATTATCAGTATATGTTGGTTCAATTCTATTTTTCGTCAATATGGTTTTGACCCTTTCTGCTGGGAAATTTTTGTTTGGTTTGGGATAAGGGAAACAAACCACAGTGTCTCCATCACTCACAAACCAGCTTAGAAGAGCACCTGTACTCTCCTGTTTGGGGATTATTTTTTCAAGATTTACAGCCTCGGCAGAGGCTCCAATAAAGTAAGCGCACCATTTTTCTGAATAGCCGAGTTCAGAACCAGTTTTTCCCTCAAGTGAAAGCATGTGGTTTACTAAATCTGATGCAGATGCTGAGGTTTTATTTACAACATTGAAATCAACAATCGCCGGTTCGTCCTGTTCATAATTATATCTGCATGAGTATATCTGGATAGAGTATGCTCCTTCTTTTAAAAAGTTTGATGCGGGGAATGTGTAGGATTTACCTATGTATCCAATCTGCTTGCTGATTATATTACCATTGCAGTAAAGATAGATGTTATATTTATCAGCTGTTTTTCCATTCTCGTCTGTCCATTCAACACTAAGCGGAGTATTTATTGTATGGTTTTTAATTGACTTCGGTGATGTGATAGTTGGAACTCCAGCAGCCTCTGATGGGAAGACTTTGATAGTAGTAGACTTTTTGATATCTTTCTGTTTTGTCTCTCCATCATAAGCATATGCTGTGACAAGAAGAGATTCACTTGGTTTTCCAATGTAGTATTCAAGAGTAAAAACACGCTTATTATCAGTCTCAATATATGAATCTTCAATACAGAGAATGGTTCCATTTATTTCCAAGCCTACTTTTGAGATTTTGTCGGTAGTTGTTACAGTAAATGTGAAATCATTTCCGGCTTTTGCTGAGACCGGTGATGCTGTGATTGAGATTATGTCAGCGATAGGGGTGGAACTGCTTTGCTGCCGAAGAATCGGATATTGTGAGCCCATCTTCCATATATTGTTAAAGTCCCACCCAAGTCCGTCATAGAAGTTCTGTTTGACTGCATCTTCAGGACTGACATCGATGCCGTCATCAGCACCATTAGCTTCCATAGTTCTCAAAGCATGGTTATTTGTGGTCGTAATTGGATTTGAGTAATGCCCTATAATTCTACCGACATCATACCCAGAAACAATGCTATTCAGGGCGACACTTGTGTTAATTGTTATTGAACCTGAATTGTATTCTGAGTAAGATGCATATCCCATGAGACCACCTGAATAATCACCAATGATACTACACGATGCATAACAATTATCTATTGATATAGATCCGTCACTGGCGCTGGCGGCATATCCTATAAGACCACCATCACGATGACCAGTGACAATGCCAGTTGTATAACAGTTACCTATTTCGATTGAACCGCTTGAACCAGCATGTGCGTGTCCAATGAGACCTCCAACATAGATGCCAGTTGTGTTACCTGCTGCATAACAATTTTCTATTGTGGTATGACCATCTGAATAAGTATAACCAACGAGACCCCCTGCACGCTGACCGCCTGTGACGATACCCTTTGCATAACAGTTTTCTATTGCAACTGAACCAATGGAGCCCACAAACCCAATTAGATTGCCGGTATACCCACCGCTTGATGTGACAGAACCTGTTGCATAGCAATTCACAATGTTAGAAGATTCTGAATCCAAGGCTTTCACATACCCGATAAGACCGCCGACATAATTATTTCCAGTAACATCTACATCCCTGATACCAACATATCTGATTTCGGCATTTTCGATGTAACCAAAGAGACCCTGATAATCAGTCTGCGGCGCATTTATCATCATACCCGTGATTGTATGTCCAGATCCGTTGAAAATCCCTGTAAATGGATAATTAGCATTTCCAATTGGCACCCAATTACTATAACCACTTAAGTCAATATCATTTGTTACATCATAGTTTGAATCAATATATGTAGCATTTCCTGCATTTACCAGCTCAGCAAGAAGAGCGAGATCCTCCGGAGATGATATCAAATAAGGATTAGAAGCACTGCCATCGCCAAACCAAAATCCAGTAACAGGAGTTGTTTGTTTTGTTTTCGTAACTGAGAAATACCTAACAGTTCCAAAATCTTTCTTATTACCACTACTATCCAGTGGGTATAATGTTATGTAATATCTTTGACCATCAGTAAACAGAGATGAGGAGATGTTGTATGATAGACAGTTACCAATATTTGTCTCCGGCAACACTATCCCATCATATGGATTTGTTAATTCAATTGAATAACCTGCTGCACCGGATGCTGCAGTCCATGTAACGTCAATCCCATAATCAGCAGAGATGGTAGCTTCTTCTGCAGGATAGAGGATTATCGGGCTGTCTGATATTGGATTCGGAGTTATTGTTGGTGTTGGAGTAGTCGATGAGATTATTGAAAACGCACATTCCTGCCAGAATTCAGCCCCTGCAGAATTGTATGCCCCAACTGCTACACGATACTCACCTTCAGTTAATAGTGATGAAGATATTTGATATGATTGTGAATTACCGCAGTTATATCTATCAATAAACTTTGAATCTACCTCTGATGTTTTATTGAGGGAAACATAATAACCTGTGGCACTATCTGATTTTGTCCATATGAGATCAATATTGTTATCTTCGGATAATTCATCTCCATTCAATGGTTTTGTAATACTAAATTTTCCAGGACCAGTTACGAAAGATTTTACATCTCCAAATCCAGTTCCTTCACTGTTTTTAGCAAATGCACAGTAATAATATTTAGTTGATGGACTAAGATTGTCTACAGAAACAGTAAATATACCTTTTTCAGCACCCATATATCCTTTCAATATTTCATTTTCTAAATTGTCTTGATTAGTTCCATATACGAATCCGCAGTTAGTAACATCATAACCGCCATTCTTTAAAAGATTAGCTGTGAGGATTGCAGTAGTACCAGAAACTGATTGAGGAACCTCTGTAGATATAGTGGGGATAGATAATGTTGGCGTCACATCTTTTCCTGAATATGTATTAAATATGTATAATTCATCATTATATTGATTACAATATTCATTTAATCTATCATATGTGGTATATTTAAAGTTAGCATTATAACCTTTAACTCCATTACTATCAAGATAATAAAATCCTTCTTTGTCTTTATCTTCAATAATATAAATTATTGAATGATCATGATCTCCTTGAAAACGAAGATGCTCCCCAACCTGAGCATTTTCTTCAATAGTCTTCTTTAATCCTGAAGCTGTTGAGTTCACATTAATCTCTTTTGCAGACACCTTGTTTTTAGTGTTTATGGTTATATTTTCAAAAATTACAGTACAGTAACTTGCATATGCCATGCACCCCTTACTTGTATAAATTTTAATTGGTGATGCTGAATAATTTTTGTCATCAATATATGATTTGTAATCACCGGAATTAGGTATTGGCCATGCTTTACCACCATAAACTGCATAGTCTGATACTTTACCATCAGCAGTTCCAAGTAGATAACGAAGTTTATCAGCATAGTAGTCAGAATATGTTTTGCTAACCATATCAGGGACATATGTAACTTGATCATAATCAATGGTATATTCGATTATATCCAGACTTACATTACCTGCTGCGCCTGCTGCGGGGCATACGATAATAGATGATATAGCTACTAAGAAAGCAACCAAAGTTAATTGTTGAAATAATAACATCGCCTTCATTTGTTGAACTCACCTGGTAACACCATAGACTGCGAGTTAAGTAATAACATCGTGTTAATAATTCTAAGATAACAAATAAAAATATCTGCACAACGTAATACAAGTTGACCTAAAAACAATACCGCCAGTACATGAACCCCGGCAAACTTACTAACTGTGATTTTATTCATCAATACACACCTCTTTGGAAAAACAAAACACGCTGGAGATGAAAACACACACATCTAAACAGCGACAAGCATTTTCGATTTATTTGTTAATATATTTATTATAATACATATAGTTTGGTATTCAAAAATGCGACTAAATACCTGCATCAAAATAACCGGCGAGGAAGGAAAAACCCTCAACGGCATCGCCGAAAACACCGGCTTCATCAGCCGCACCTACCTCATCACCGCCTGGATCCACCCCCTCATCTGCAAAAAGGCAGCATACGGCGAACCGCCCCCTGACCCCATCGCCGAACGGAAACGCAAAACCGTCCGCCAGATCAGCCAAAAGCATCCCCTCATACTTGCGCCCCGCCCAAACTCCCTCCCAAATAAGATCGATACGAACACCGCGTAAGTCCTATTTTACTATAGCTGATTCGTCATTTAACGGCCTGAAAAGAAGAAGTTTGACGATGAGATCTCTTGCTGATTTATAATAAACTATAAGATTGATCGATACGAACAATGGACCATCGAGCGTGGTGAAGTGCAGACATGGCATTGAGTTTACGAGATAAGGAAAAACAGGCAGCAAAACGATACACAAAAGCAGCAGAACTGGGAGATGCAGCCGCACAATACAATCTTGGGCGGTGTTATGCCAAAGGGGAGGGAGTGGAGAAAGATCCGGATAAGGCGGCATACTGGTTCATGAAAGCAGCTGAACAGGGAGATGTAACTGCACAAAAAACTCTCGGGGTGTGTTATT
>JAQVBP010000112.1 GCA_028690255.1 Methanosarcinaceae archaeon | reverse complement strand
TCGTATTTACTTTCGTATTTACTTTCGTATTTACTTTCGTATTTACTTTCGTATTTACTTTCGTATTTACTTTCGTATTTACTTTCGTATTTACTTTCGTATTTACTTTCGTATTTACTTTCGTATTGAATTCCGTATTATTTCCCACATCGTTTTTCACCTGACCATCTCCACAATCTTAATGGCGTCCGAAGGACAGATCCCGGCACAGAGCCCACAACCACTGCATGTATCCAGTATCTGTGGTTGCTGTTTCTGTTTTTCTTGCTGTTGTGGTTGCTGTTTATCTTGCTCTTGCGAGTTCGGTTTTTTTCCGTTCCCCGCCGGAAGGTAAAGGGCCGGACAACCTAACTCTTTTGCACAGAGCCCGCAGCCTGTACAGAGCTCGGGGTCTATTTCACAGCGTTTGTCGGATTTTGTGATCCCCACGCATTTTCCTTTGAAGACCACGGCCGAAGGCCCCTTAAATTCCATGGCTTCCTTTGCGGCTTCCACGCATTCGGCAAGGCTTTCGACTTCTACGGACCTGACGGCTTCGACCCCGCAGCTTTTGACCACGTTTGCTATATCAATGGCTTTCGAGTTCCTCCCGAGGGCTGTTACTCCGATTCCCGGATGAGGCTGGTGTCCGGTCATGGCGGTCGTCCGGTTGTCCAGGACGGCAAGGGTTATGTCGGCTCCGTTATAGACCGCATTTACTACGGCCGGGATGCCGGAATGGAAAAAAGTCGAGTCCCCTATAAACGCGACCTGTCCGACGTCGGGGTTTGTGCGGGACAGGCCTCCCGCAAGGCTCACCCCGGCTCCCATGCAGAGGCAGGTGTCCACCATGTTCAGGGGCCGGGCATTTCCGAGGGTATAGCAACCGATGTCCCCGGAAAAAAAGGTGTCCTGACCTTTTTCTTTCCGGAAATGTTTTGCAGCCTGCTTGAATGCGTAAAAAACCGTCCTGTGCATGCAGCCAGCACAGAGCGTGGGAGCCCGGACCGGCAACGGTGGAAGTTCCCCCCGTAAAACTGCAGGAGAGGCATGAGAGAGACGGAAAGGTTCCCCAGGAGTTTCCAGTACCCTGTTAATCCCGTCAATTATCAGGTCCACTCCGTATTCCCCTCCAAAGGGGAAATAGCCGTTCTTTTTCCCGTAAACTTCCGTTGGGAGGTGTTCTTTTCCTATCAGCCGGAGCACCTCTTCCTCAAGGTAGGGGTCCAGTTCTTCGATTACTATCAGCCGGTCAATTCCTTTCAGGAAAGCAGAGACGGCTTTTTCGGGAAAGGGGTAAACTCCTGCTGCCTTGAAGAGGGTAAAATGCTCTTCAAAACCCCGGACAGCTTCCTTTGCGTAGAGGGCGGAAACCCCGGAGGCCAGGATTCCTATTTTTCCGCTGCCTGTAACGGAATAATAAGGGGCTTCCGAAAATCGTTCAGAGACCTGCTCCTGCACTTTCTCGAGCCAGGGATGCCGCTCGGCGGTCAACCTGGGAAAAATCGTCCAGCGCCTGTCTTTTACAAACCCCTCAATATCCTTTGATGCAGGCTTTATTTCCCCGACTTCCACGTCTCCGCTGCCGTGGGAGACCCTTGTGGTGGTCCGGAGAATTACCGGAATTTCAAACTCGTGGGAAAGCTCAAAGGCCAGAAGGGTCAGGGCGTGGGCTTCCTGGGGCGTTGCCGGGTCCAGAACCGGAATATTTGCGAAATGCCCGAAGACCCGGGTGTCCTGTTCCGTCTGGGAGGAGTGCGGGCCCGGATCATCTGCAACCAGCAGCACTAAAGCTCCCTTAACCCCGATGTAAGTCAGGCTCATGAGGGGGTCGGAGGCGACATTCAGTCCCACCTGCTTCATGGTAACAAGGGCCTTTGCTCCCGAATACGCCGCACCGACAGCGGTTTCCAGGGCAACCTTTTCATTGCTGGACCATTCGGTATAAATCCCGTACTTCTCCGCCTGCCGGATAACAGTTTCAAGCACCTCTGTCGAAGGGGTACCAGGATAGCCTGTCGCGACCTGCACTCCGGCCTCCATTGCGCCGTGAGCGATGGCTTCGTTTCCCATTAATAATTTTTTTTCAGTCAAACATGTTCATCTCAAAATTTTTAGACACTAAATTATGTTTTGATGATATGATAATAAAAATATCTGGCATTCAAAATGTAATGCGCATATGTGGGCACTACTGAGTTATTGAGTACGTGGAATTTAAATAAAAAGCTTTTGTTTTAAACGAGGGGGCCGTTACGGTTACGTATTAACGAAAAAAGAAAAATGAAGCCGAAAAAGAAAAAGGATGTTTTTGCGCCCGATAGCCTGTAATGAACCGCAGGACATGAATTTCTGTTCCAATTATTGGCATATGTAATAATAACACATTATTTTTAAATAAATACTGTACACAATTATTTCAATATCTTTAAAAATGATTAACCCGTAAATCATAATGGGTATTTGTAGATGAGTTCTTATCTCTTTTAAGGAGCTAAGATACAAAATGAATTTAACACTCTGAGAGCATATTATATTGCTGTTAAGAGATTGTGAATCTAAAAAAACGGGAGAAGAAGGTTAAAGCGTGTAAAACGGCTAAAATTGAAAAAACTTTGGAAAATAATTATGACCTCCAATGAATGGTATAGTAAAGGCGTTGCATTTCTCGAACTTAAAATGTATGGTGAAGCTCTGGAGGCTTTTAACAAAGCCATCGAAGTAAGCCCCGATAACTCAAGAATCTGGTATAACAGGGGTGTAACTCTCAAGGCCCTGTTTAAAAATGATGAAGCTCTTAATGATTTTAATAAGGCTATTGAGATCAGCCCGGAAGATGCGAAACTCTGGTACAGCAAGGGAAGTGCCCTTTTTGACCTTATGCAGTATGAAGAAGCCCTCGATTCCTTTAACAGGGCCACGGAAATAGACCCGGACGACCCTGAAGTCTGGCATAAGCGAGGGGTTGCTTTACGGGAGATGAGGGCTTATGAAGAAGCCATGGACGACTTTGAAAAGGCCATCAAGCTCTTCGAGAGCAACCGTGAACTCAACTCCTTAAATGCGAGTGAATGGTGCAAAAAAGGTATAAACCTCTGCAAGGTCAGAAGCTATACGCAAGCTCTTGAGGCCTTTAACAGGGCGATTGAGCTAAACCCCATGAACGGAAAGGCTCTCTATAACAAAGGAGTGGCTCTCCGCTGGCTCGAAAAACAGGAAGAAGCAAAACAACACTTTGAACAGGCAGTGCTGGTCTTTAACAAGAAGATCGAATCCAGCCCTGAAAACGCCAGGTTCTGGTACAACAAGGGAGTAGCTCTCCGGGACCTTGAACGGTATCCTGAGGCCCTGAAAGCTTTTGAAAAAGCGATTGAAATAAACCCGAGCTTCACGAAAGCCTGGATCGGGAAAGGAATCGTATACGACAGGATCAATAAGCATCAGAAAGCTATCGAAGCCTACGAAAAAGCCGTGGAGCTCAATCCGGTATATTCGGACCTGGTCTGAGGAATCTGCATTTATAAGACCGTAGCATAAGACCGTAGCATAAGACCGTAGCATAAGACCGTAGCATAAGACCGTAGCATAAGACCGTAGCATAAGACCGTTAGCATAAGACCGTAGCATAAGACCGCAGCAGAGTGGAAAAACGCTGTATTGCGGGAATCCATATTAATTTTTTTTTCAATTCATTTCTCGCACTTCAATTTTACTGAATCTTTTTTCTATCACGGTTTTTGAAAATCGGATTTTAGTGCTGCAATACAGTCCAGGACCTCGGGAAAAGCCCTGAGTTTGAAATCGCCCTCCTGTCCTTTTTCTTCCTGACAGTTTCTATCCCCGTAGGCTGCATAAGCCGTTTTGAGGCCAAGTTCTCTTGCAGGAGTTATGTCCCTCCGGAGGCTGTCTCCCACAAAGAGAGCGGCTTTTGCTTTTACACCAAGCTCCTGCAGGACAAAACGAAAAGGAATAGGGTCGGGTTTTTTATGTCCTGTCATGTCAAAGGAGACCACCTTATCAAAATAGCCTTCAAGCCCTACTTTTTCGAGCCGAGCAGAGGTGTGGGCCCCGTCGGCATCGGTCAGGACGGCCAGTTTCAGGTCAAGTTTTTTTAGTTCATCAAAGGTTGTTTTAACTCCGGGGTAGAGTTCAAGGTTCTCAAGTTTTTCCTTCTCGTAAATGGTCCGGCAGGTATCGTAGTGTCTGGCAGTGAAAACTGCGTTATCCTGCAGGAAATCCCTGAGGTTTTCATGGGCTTCGAACCCGTGTGTCCCTCTAACAAAATACCCGAAAAGAGCCTCTTCATTCCCCGAAACCGGTTTGCCTTCTCTTTTAAGGTAATCCAGAATCTGCCGACAGGCTTCCAGTTTTGCCCCAACAAAATCAAAAAAAGTGTTGTCCATGTCAAAGACCACGGCCTCAAGCGGGCCATAAAAGCTTTCATCCATATCTATCCAGTCCTTCCGAATTTTCCGGATTTTTTCAGGTCTCGGGATACCTCTCTATTATATTAATTCCTGTACACAGCTTATAAACAACAACAAACTTAAATGTATTACGCAAGTCAATTGCAAGATCAGATTTAACTTATCAAATAGTATTGATTATTATTTTACAGAAGATCTATAGGAAATATTAATATGAATTCCGATGAAAAGAAAGAAACCGTTTTTGAAAGTGAAGCAAATGCCACAGCATCAGAAGTGAATAATGCGGTAGTTGAAACTTCAAATGAAAAAACAGAGGCTACTGAAGGGTTGGCCGAAGAAGCTGAAAATGAAGAAGTAAGCAAAGAAGAGCTGGCCTCCGAATGGAACGGATACGGGCTTGATCTTATCAAGATGGGAAAATACAGGGAAGCAATCTCTGCTTTTGACAAAGCTCTGGAGCTGGAACCTGAAAACATCTACCTCCTGAACAACAAGGCCGCAGCCCTTGAAGGACTCGGAAACTATGAAGAGGCCCTGAAACTTTATGAAAAGGCCGTTACGATAGATTCGCAGGACCCCGACCTCTGGAACAACATGGCTTTTTCTTATTCCCAGGTGGGAGACTGCGAAAAGGCTGTCGAAGCTTACTCAAAAGCCCTTGAAATCAATCCTGAGTACCCCAACGCCCTGTACGGGAAAGCCCTGAACCTTAACCAGGCCGGAAGGTATGAAGAGGCCCTTCGGGCTTACGAAAAGGTTCTCTCGGAAGACCCAAATTACAAAGAAGCCTGGGTCGGGAAAGGGATAGCCTTCGGGCAGCTCAGGCGTTTTGACGAGGCCGTCATCGCCTACGACCGGGCAATTGAGCTCGACCCTAACTTTTCCGAGGCCTGGTACTACAAGGGGGTTGACATGGACAATCTCGGTAACCCCGGGCTGGCCCTGAAAGCCTATGAAAAAGCCCTCGAACTTGACCCCGAAAATGATGATGCCTGGAACAACATGGGTATCGACCTTGAAAACCTTGAAAAGTATGAAGAGGCCCTCGAAGCCTTTGAAAAGGCAATCAAACTCAATCCAAAAAACCCTGATGTCTGGTACAACAAAGGTTTCACCCTGACCAGAATGCAAAAATTTGAGAAAGCCGCCGAAGCCTACAAAAAGGCAGTGGAACTCGACCCTTACTACCTTGAGGCCTGCACAAGCCTTGGCTTCATCCTGGCCCAGGTCCAGCGTTTCGAAGAAGCCCTCGGCTATTACGAAAAGGCCCTTGATATCGACCCCGAGGTCTCAGATGCCTGGTTCGGAAAAGCTGTTTGCCTGAGCCACCTCAACCGGGCAGGGGAAGCGGAAGCGGCCCTTAAGAAGGCCGTGGAGCTCAACCCGCAGTACGGGGAAATGCTCGGGAAAGGGCAGTAAAAACAGTAAGGAATGATTCAAATATAATTCGTTTGGCTCTTCGTTGTTTTGTGTTTGTAGCTATCACAAAAACCAATACAGCCTTAAATTGAAAATCATCTTATGAGTAACGGGGTGCAGGGGTAGAGAATACCCCCCATTTCAATGGGGGGTAGTTCACGCACAGAGAATAACGAAGAGCCATAAAATTTATGATCTTTTTTTACTTTTTAAAGCATTTTTGTAGTTTTTGCTAAAAAGATAAGAGGGGTAAGCCCCCTCCAGTTCTCCGGATCACAGGCGTCTCTTTTTGAGGAGATATGCTGCCCCTATGGCAAGGACGGCTTGCCCGTACCATACAGGAATCTTCTCCTGTGTACTTTCGGGTTCAACAGGAGTGCCTGCCGGTTCGGGCAGCTCCGGGGCTGCACGTACCTCTACCTCCATTTCAGGGGTTGAAGCTCTTACCCCTATGGCAAAGAGAGAGAAGCCAGGGGTTTTTGCACTGAACCGCACATCGGTTGCGTCCTCGTCAAGAACCTCCGTATCAAGGGCCTGCCAGCTGCCATTGTGGTACCTGTAGAGCACAACATTCTCGATGATAAGTCCATGTTCTTCGAACCAGGTCTTCGGAACGCTGAAGCTAAGGGTAGCACCATTAAAAGAGCTGTCAGAAACCCGGGAGTGTGTCACTTCGTTGTACTCATAGACCGCGAACGCCTCCGGTGGCGGTGTTATCCCGGAAGGCAGGCTTTTCTTCTCCACGGTAAAGAAAACGTAAGGAATCGTCTCCCCGGCTATCACCCCTACCTCGTAGATTGTGGAATCGGGGACCCGGAAGGAGTTGTGAGTACCTGCCGGAAGTTTTCTCACACCATCAGAAGACTGAGCAAGGGCTTTGACCGTGCCGGTAGTTGAATTTGAAAACTCGCCCCGGCTCACAATTAGCCTGAGGGTGTACTCCCCGACCTTAGTATAATTGACTGTGCCGTTGATAGCATCGGAACCTGTGCCGTTGATCCATCGCCCATCTCCGAGGCTCAGGTTCCAGGAATCAGGTTCACCCGGACCTTCAACCTCAACTCCTGCAGACAAAGGAGCAAGCCCTTCAGCCGGAGAGAGCCTGAGTGTGGGAGCCGGCATTCCGACAGTGATTGTGTCATTCGTCTCATTGAAGAAACCGTTTGCAGAGACGTTTAGCCTGAGGGTATATTCACCGACCTGCTCATAATTGACTGTGCCGTTGATAGCATCGGAACTCGTGCCGTTGATCCAGCGACCATCGCCAAGGCTCAGGTTCTAGGAATCCGGTTCACCCGGACCTCCAACCTCAACTCCTGCAGACAACGGAGCAAATCCTTCAGTCGGAGAGAGCCTGAGGGTTGGAACCGGCATTCCGACAGTGATTGTGTCATTCGTCTCATTGAAGAAACCGTTTGCAGAGACGTTTAGCCTGAGGGTGTACTCCCCGACCTTAGCATAATTGACTGTGCCGTTGATTTCATCGGAACTCGTGCCATTGATCCAGCGACCATCGCCAAGGCTCAGGTTCCAGGAATCAGGTTCACCCGGACCTCCAACCTCAACTCCTGCAGAAAAAGGAGCAAATCCTTCAGTCGGAGTGAGTCTAAGGGTTGGAACCGGCATTCCGACAGTGATTGTGTCATTCGTCTCATTGAAGAAACCGTTTGCAGAGACGTTTAGCCTGAGGGTGTACTCCCCGGCCTTAGCATAATTGACTGTCCCGTTGATATCATCGGAACCTGTGCCGTTGATCCATCTACCATCGCCGAGGCTCAGGTTCCAGGAATCCGGTTCACCCAGGCCTTCAACCTCAACTCCTGCAGAAAAAGGAGCAAGCCCTTCAGTCGGAGAGAGCCTGAGGGTTGGAACCGGCATTCCTACATTGATTATTTCATTCGTCTCATTGAAGAAACCGTTTGCAGAGACGTTTAGCCTGAGGGTGTACTCCCCGGCCTTAGCATAATTGACTGTCCCGTTGATATCATCGGAACCTGTGCCGTTGATCCATCTACCATCGCCGAGGCTCAGGTTCCAGGAATCAGGGTTTCCTAGACTCTCAGCCTCAACTCCTGCAGACAACGGAGCAAATCCTTCAGTTGGAGAGAGCCTGAGTGTTGGAACCGGCATTCCTACATTGATTGTGTCATTCGTCTCATTGAAGAAACCGTTTGCAGAGACGTTTAGCCTGAGGGCGTACTCCCCGGCCTTAGCATAATTGACTGTCCCGTTGATAGCATCGGAACCTGTGCCGTTGATCCATCTACCATCGCCAAGGCTCAGGTTCCAGGAATCAGGTTCACCCGGACCTTCAACCTCAACTCCTGCAGAAAAAGGAGCAAATCCTTCAGTCGGAGTGAGTCTAAGGGTTGGAGCCGGCATTCCTACATTGATTGTGTCATTAGTCTCATTGAAGAAACCGTTTGCAGAGACGTTTAGCCTGAGGGTGTACTCCCCGGCCTTAGCATAATCGACTGTCCCGTTAATAGCATCGGAACCTGTGCCGTTGATCCAGCGACCATCGCCGAGGCTCAGGTTCCAGGAATCAGGTTCACCCGGACCTTCAACCTCAACTCCTGCAGAAAAAGGAGCAAATCCTTCAGTCGGAGAGAGCCTGAGGGTTGGAGCCGGCATTCCTACATTGATTGTGTCATTCGTCTCATTGAAGAAACCGTTTGCAGAGACGTTTAGCCTGAGGGTGTACTTCCCGGCCTTAGCATAATTGACTGTGCCGTTGATAGCATCGGAACCTGTGCCGTTGATCCAGCGACCATCGCCGAGGCTCAGGTTCCAGGAATCCGGTTCACCCGGACCTTCAACCTCAACTCCTGCAGACAACGGAGCAAAACCTTCAGTCGGAGAGAGCCTGAGGGTTGGAGCCGGTATTCCGACATTGATTTTCACCGTCTGGTTTAGCATGACCAGATTAACAAACGCCCCCCAGCTTGCATTCAGGGTAGCAGTGTATGCTCCGACATCATTGTAGGTGTGCTCCGAATTTAGCGATTCAGAGAATTCCCCATAGCCAAAACTCCAGTTAACCCGGTCAGCTGCATTCCCTGTAGAACTTCCAGAGAATGATACAGTAAGCGGGGCGATACCGTCTGTTGGACTGGAGGTGATGTTGAGATCAACGGGAGACAGAGTGAACGTCACCTGTGTTGTGTTCTTTGCCTTGATCTGGACAGTCTGGTTACCGTAGTAGCTACCGTTGACGAGTTCGAGGGTGTACTCTCCTACAGGCAGGTAGAGAGAACTGTTGGTTGTACGAGTTGTGTTCACCCCATCTAAATGGACGAATGCGTATGCTGGCACAGAGCTGACATTCACCATGCCTCCGTAAAACAGGGGGTAGGCGTCTGTGCCGAGTCCTGTGATTATTAGCCCTTCATCACAGATGCCGTCAAAGTCGACGTCGGCACCCCACTCCGATATGTTCTGTGCAGGGTCGCGCAGCCAGACGTTGCCACCAAGGAACGGCCCGCCCGCGATGTTAGTTCCGGATATGGGGGTCGTTTCGTTCAGGATTGCGGGGGATAAGTATGCATAGAAATTATTATCATTGTCGAAGAGACAGTTTTTGATGACGGCATTCTCAGATCTCAAGAAAGACGCGCCGCCGCCATTATAAGCCGTGTTGTTCTCAAAGGTCGTGTCCGTCAGGGTAGCATTATTGGCAGAATCATAGAAATACGCGCCGCCGCCAGAATTTGAAGCCGTGTTGTTCTCAAAGGTCGTGTTCGCCAGGGTAGCATTCTTAGATCTCGTGAAAGACGCGCCGCCGCCATTATAAGCCTTGTTGTTCTCAAAGGTCGTGTTCGTCAGGGTAGCATCCTCAGAACTCGTGAAATACGCGCCGCCGCCTAAATCAATTTCCGCCGTGTTGTTCTCAAAGGTCGTGTCCGTCAGGGTAGCATCCTCAGAACCCG
>JAQVBP010000111.1:5924-10015 GCA_028690255.1 Methanosarcinaceae archaeon | reverse complement strand
CCAAACAAAAGTGAACTATAAATTAATCACCGCCGGAACGGCGGGAAGAGCCTGTGGACTGGTGGAGGTTGCTCCGGGGTATGAAGCAGGAAGCCGGTCGGTCTTTAGCCGAGCGGTAGTTCACATGTACACTATTTTCACTTCAACCCGAATTTTATTCTTGTGAATTAAACCCAATTTTCGAAAACCGTTCATTGATTTCGAGTGAGGTGAGACGGCTCTCTCACCGGTCAGCTTGCTGACCGGCCTTTTCGTGATGGCAAACAAAAAAAACCTGACTTCACAAAAACCCTGCCTTGAATATTGAAATCTCCATTTCGCCTCAAAAAACAGTGATACGAAAGTATGCATTTATTTCGTATCCTTCTTGAAACGCCCGGCCTCCTGCGTCGGCCGTTGAGGTCCCTGTTTTTCTGACCCCCTAACAACTGACCCGGATCCGGCAAAACAAAAAATTATATTCACAAATCCGGGCCATGCGACTCAAAAGCCTTTCGCCAAAACCGGCCAAATATATTTTTCCTGATTTTCAAGGTTGCCGGGCCTTCAACGCCACGGGCCGGTTTTGATATGTCCACTTCTTAACTTCGACCGAGACTTCATTTTTACGAATCAAACCCAATTCCCTTGCTAGAGCAACCTTAAATTGCGTTTTCCTTCCTTTCTTTTTTCCGCGTGTTTCGTGTGTTCCATGGTTTGAATGTACACACCAAACACCTTCACCAGCAAAAAGACAAGCAGAAATTTAACAGAATATTTCGAGAACCAAACCTCTATGAATATATGGAGAAATTCTCAAAATGAAAATATGAACTTATATTTTCACCATTCCTAAATATTTAAAAAATCAGAGGCTATCAAAGAAAGTCAAAGCCTTATATCCCGGCCCCCTTTTAATTATGGGGATATTATAATTTTGTAAGGGGGCCGGGCCTCAGATGAAATTCAAGGAAGCCGTAAAAATCTCAATCGGGAGTGTAAGCAGTGCGAAACTTCGCTCTTCCCTCACAATTCTGGGCATTGTCATAGGCGTTGCTGCGGTGGTTGCTAATGTTTCTCTCGGGGGAAGTTTCAGCCTCTTTTTTGAAAAGGAGATCAATGCCCTGGGCTCCAATTTTATAATCGTCTTCAGCCAGGAGCCTAACCTTTTTTACCGCGATGAGCTTGAGCTTATAGAAAAGACTCCCGGAATCGAGGGGGTGTCGCCTATAAAGCAGCAGCTTGCAGAGGTCACCTACCTTTCCCAGACAAAAAATGTGGGGATAGTGGGGGTCACCGAAGCCTATGAGGAGACGGCCAACATCCGTATGGAAGAAGGGGTTTTCATAACGGACCGGGACATTTTTTCCGCAGTTATCGGGTCCGGGGTCGCATATGAGAAGTTTGACCGAAACATCTCGGCCCGAAACTCTATTGAGATTGCTTTTCGCCTGGAAGGGGAAAAGATGGTTTCCGGAAAATTCAAGGTAAAGGGCATAATAGAGAGTCCGGATACCGCATTTGTTCAGGGGGGAATTGACAGGGACAAGAGCATTTTTATCCCGGTCTCCACAATCAACGAGATGCTCGGAGAAGAGGATTTCGGGGCGTTTTTTATCATGGCCGAGGACCTGGAAACTGTCGAGGAGGTCTCGGACGAGGTGGATAAACGCCTTGCCCGTAATTTCGGGGTCCCTTCAAGGGATCTGGACGACGAGGATGCAAAACCCTATACGATCTTCAACCAGGCTGATGTCCTTGAGCAGACCAATCAGCTTGCCGATTCCCTGGGCAGTTTCCTTATAGCGGTTGCTCTCATCTCCCTCCTTGTGGGCTCCATAGGCATCATGAACATAATGCTTGTGACCGTTACGGAGCGCACCCGGGAAATCGGGATCATGAAAGCCCTTGGTTTTTCCGCCAGGGATATACTTTTTCTCTTTATCACGGAGTCCGTAATCCTCAGCCTCTTCGGGGGAATCCTCGGGGCCGGGTTCGGGGTTCTCGGGGCTTATCTGATTACGGGCTTTCTCTCAATTCCTTTTGTTTTTCCACCTTATATTTTTGAAATCGGTTTTCTGGTGGCAGTAATTGTGGGGGTTGCGGCCGGGGTTTACCCCGCAAACAAGGCCGCAAGAATGGAACCTGTAGAAGCCCTGCGTTATGAGTGAGGGAGGGGGGAGTGAGGGAGTGAGGGAGTGAGGGAGGGATATTTTCGAAAAATTAATTTCTCAACATATATATGTTAATAAATGCAAGTACTAATTATACTTTAATAAACTGTTATCAAAAAAACCGGAATTCAAGGAGGGAAAAGAAATGGCTGCGCCGGATAAAAAAGCAATCGGTGCCAGAGCTTTCCTGTATCCTATGCCCACGACCCTCGTGGGAGCGAATGTGGGGGGCAGACCCAATTACCTGGCCGTTGCTTTTTGCGGGATCGTGCAAGCAAAGCCTGCCATGATCTCGGTGGCTCTTGGCAGGAACCATCATACGAATGCAGGCATCAGGGAAAACGGGACTTTCAGTGTAAATATCCCGTCCCGGCACATGGTTGAAGTGACAGATTACTGCGGGATCGTTTCCGGAAAAAAGGTGGACAAGTCCGGGCTTTTCGAGACCTTTTACGGGAAACTCGAAACCGCGCCCATGATCCGGGAGTGCCCTGTTAATATGGAGTGCAAACTGGTGAAAACTCTCGATTTCGGGAGCACAAATGAGGTCTTCATAGGGGAAATCATCGAAAGCTACGCCGAAGAAAAGTACCTGTGCAACGGGACCCCTGATATTGAAAAGGTTGTCCCCATCCTGTTTTCCATGTACGACAATAACTACTGGGAGATAGGGCGGCACCTGGGCAGGGCCTGGTGTGTCGGGAAGAAATTTAATGGAAACGGAAATCCGGAAAACGGATATATGGGGAAATCTGATTCTGAAACTTTAAATAAATAATTTATATATGTTATGATTGGGTAAAGATGAGTTCGGGAGGGGCTTCCCCCTTGCAAGGGACGGAATCGGAGGTTTGAATATGCCGGTCATCACCATAGAGACCACGGAACTTACAAAAGAACAGAAATCCAGAATCGTTGATCTGTTCACGAGAAACGCAAGCGAAATCACCGGAATTCCGGAACAGGCCTTCACAATCATCTTCCATGAAATTCCTCGGGAAAATTTTGGGGTTGGAAGAGTGCTGCTTTCCGAAATTAAAGACTGATTCATCGAAAGTTGATTCACAAAAGGTATTTTTCAGACAATTTTTCAAAAAAAAGCCAGGCCGGGGACTGAGGGGGATAAGAATGAAAATCACGGTTTTTAGCGGGAGCCATAAAGGAAGGGAGGGCAACACCCTCCTCATGGTAACGGAATTTTTGAAAGGGGCCGGGGAAGCCGGAGCCGAAACTGAACTCATCATACTGGCCGAAAAGAAAATAGGGTATTGCAAGGGCCTTTTTGAGTGCTGGCTCAAGACGCCTGGCAGGTGCAGCATCCGGGACGATATGGACGAACTTCTTCCCCTTTTCCTGGCCTCGGACGTTGTCGTGTTTGCATGTCCCGTCTACTTTGATAACGTCCCGGCCCTTATGAAGACCTTTGTTGACAGGCTGACTCCGCTTCTTTATCCTCATTTTGAGGAGGTTGAAAAAGGGGAGTACGGGCATGTGAAACGCTTTGATAAAGTTCCTGATCTCGCTGTAATCTCAAACTGCGGGCTTCCGGGCCAGAGCAATTTCCAGGTCCAAAGCCTCTTTTTCAGACGCCTTGCAAGGTCCCTCCACACCGAAGTAATTGCCGAGGTATACAGGGATGAAGGGGAAATTTTCAGGGGCAAGGACAACATGCTGTTAAAACCCCTGCTTTCAAAGTACAGAAAACTCCTGCGCTCCGCGGGCAGGGAGCTTGTGGAAAGGCAGGTAATTTCTGAAAAATTAAGAGAAGCTCTTGAAAAACCCATAGTCCCGCCTTCCATCTACATTAAGTTCGGAAACGAGGAATGGGACCGCCTTATTAAGGAAAATAAGCTTGCCTGATTGAGATATTTTGCTGAAAAATGGGGTCGGTAAAAGAAATTGAAAAATGGAATAAAGGGATAGGTAAAAGAAATTGAA
>JAQVBP010000111.1:3874-5824 GCA_028690255.1 Methanosarcinaceae archaeon | reverse complement strand
GGGGTCGGTAAAAGAAATTGAAAAATGGAATAAAGGGATAGGTAAAAGAAATTGAAAAATGAAAAAAAAGGGAATAAGGGGGAAAAAGGAAGGAAAATGAAAAAAAGAGAAACCGAAAACGTCAGTTTCCTTCCACAAGTTCTTCGAGGGTTCTTTCCATGTAGGGGGCGTTGCTCCTGTTGACCAGTTCCTGACAGACTTCCGAGGGGTCCCCGTCCATTACAATCGCTCCGTTTTCGATCAGCACGACCCTGCCGGCAACTTCCCGGACAAAGTCCATATGGTGGCTGATGAGCACGATTGTGGTGCCAAAGCTGGCGTTGATCCTTTTCAGGGAGTTGGTGACATCCCTGAGGGTGACAGGGTCGAGGTCCCCGAAAGGCTCGTCGAGGAGGAGGTATTCGGGAGAGGTCGCAAGGCTCAGGGCTATAAATGCTCTAACGTGTTCCCCTCCGCTGATCTGGTAGGGGGTCTTTTCGAGTACCTCAAGGGGAAGGTCCAGGGCCTCAAAGACCGGGGCCGCGTAGCTGTCCACGTCCTTGGCCGGGATGGCAGGGAAGAGTTTGGAGTAGATGTCGGGCGTAAGGTTCAGTTCCCGGAGCACGGCATCTTTTTCTTCCTCGGCCATGTCGGGCAGCCTGTATACGCTGTCCAGAGTCTCTTCCGAAAGGCCCAGTTCTTCGGCTTTTTTCTGGGCGTATTCGATTGATCCCTGCTTTTTCATGCTGAGCCTGAAGCGGATCTGGTCCCGGACCGTGGAGTTTACGGACATGGAAAATTCCTGGTTCATGACGCTCATGATCCTCCGGAGCTCCATGCGCTTTTTGCTGTACTGCGTGATATCCAGCCAGTCTTCCCCGCAGAGATACTCTACGGTTCCGCTTTTAGGTTTTATCAGCCCTTCCATGAGTTTCATTATTGTGCTCTTTCCGGTCCCTGAGGCCCCTATAAGAGCCAGAATTTCTCCCCTGTGCACGTCCAGGGAAAAATCTTTGATGTTCAGGACTTCTCCCATACGGAGTACAACATAGCGTTTTGAGAGCTCCTTTACCCGGATGCATACCTCATTTGATTCGGATTTTATGAGCCCTTCTTTCGGGTTCATACTTTTCCTGAAGTTTTTGAGAACTTTTGAGGGCTTTCCCTCCTCTACGATTTTTCCATTTTCGAGGAAGATCAGGCGGTCTGCAAGGTAAGCGTGGATTTCGGGAAGGTGAGAGACCACAATGACTGCAAGGTTCAGCTTGTCTCTTACCTGCTTTATAACATCCAGTATTTCCTGCTTGGTGTCGGGCCCGGTCATAGTTACCGGTTCGTCCAGAAGGAGCACTCTCGGCTTTGCGGCAAGCTGTCTTGCCATCACCACTCTCTGTTTTTCCCCCCCGCTCAGTGTCTGGGTGGAATGAAGGGCCTTGTGCCCGAGCCCTACAAGTTCGAGGTATTCCAGAGCTTCCGAATACAGTTTATCGTAGTAAGGGGCGTCATTTTCAGGGAGGGCTTCACTCCCTATCCTCTGGAAATTCAGTTTCCTTATTATGTTCTCGATTGCAGGCCCGTTCCAGAGTCCGAAGTTGCGCTGGAGGTGAATCGCGGTTTTTTTCATCAGGATCTTTTCCCCTTCGCGCCCTGAGGCAGGGGTTATTACCTCTCCGTCCACTTCCACGCTGCCTTCCTGGAATGGCTCGACGCCCCTGATTATCCGGAGCAGAGTTGATTTTCCACTTCCGCTTCTACCCGTTATTCCAAGGATTTCTCCGTCTTCCACTGTCAGGTTGATATGGTCTAAAATCCTTCTTTTTTCGGAGTTCACCTCGTAGTCTTTTACTAGATTGGAAAGCTTGAGCATACGTGCACCTCTAATAATTTTTCTGAATAATTTTTCTGAATCATAATACTGTAACGTCAATATTCCTGTAATATTTCTGTAATATTTCTGTAATATTTCTGTAA
>JAQVBP010000111.1:0-3774 GCA_028690255.1 Methanosarcinaceae archaeon | reverse complement strand
CTGTAATATTTCTGTAATATTTCTGTAATATTTCTGTAAAATCCTTGATTATTCGAAAATGTTAAGTTGTCCGGTTTTTCCCTGACTAAGAAATTAAAAACCCCGGAAAATAATGAAATTAATGAAATTATAGAATAGGATGCAGCATTACCTTTATAACTATTTATTGTAATCACCCGTTGATACGGAGTCAACAACGCCAATTTTTTTATATGGCATGCCCATGAAAAAAGCAAAGTCCCAATTCAAAAATTTTCAAAAAATGCATTAAAAAGGTTCGGGTTGGTATGGGGGCAGGCTTGATGCAGGGATTCAGGGACCTGCTTTTCCCTTTCCTGTTTGTATGAGGGTGGGGCCCCCGGACCAGTGCCCGGGGTCAGTGCTTGATTGCGGCAACGAGTTCCGCTACTTTGGCAGTAACGTCTTTCGTCTCTTCAACAATCGTGCCTGTCACGATCATATCCGCACCGGCTTTTGCACAGAGTTTTGCG
Organism: Methanosarcinaceae archaeon; assembly: GCA_028690255.1. Classification (GTDB taxonomy): domain Archaea; phylum Halobacteriota; class Methanosarcinia; order Methanosarcinales; family Methanosarcinaceae; genus JAQVBP01. The sequence goes on along the minus strand of JAQVBP010000111.1, from coordinate 3,283 downwards.
GTTTCTCCATCCCGGATTCCGCCCCCTACTATCAGCATGTTATCCCCGAGCACCTTCTTGACAGCTCCTATCATTTCCGGATTGATCGGAGCATCGGCTCCGGACCCGGCTTCAAGGTAGGTGTAGTGCATGCCGAAGTATTTGCCCGCAAGAGCATAGGCAACGGCAAGTTCGGGTTTTTTGCGGGGGATCAGTTTTGCATCCCCTACCCATCCGACGGTCCCACCGGGTTCTACCAGAAGGTAGGCCATGGAAATAGGCTCAATCCCGCTCCTGTAGACCATAGGGGCACCAAGCACCTGGTTTGTGATGATATAATTTATGTCCCGCGAGTTCAGCAGGCTCATAAAAAATACCGCATCAGCATAGCTGCTCAGACCCGCTGAGTTTCCCGGAAAGAGGATTGTGGGCACGTCAACTTTTTCTTTGATCTTCATGACCGTCTCGTCAAGCAGGGTCCCGCTGGCTCCTGTTGATCCCCCGATCATGATTGCGTCGGTCCCGCCTTTCACGGCCGCAAGGGCCATCTCAGCAGCTATTTCCGGCGTCTGGGACGCCGGGTCAATAAGGGTCAGGTGGGCTTTTCCGTCCTGCTTAACAATCTTTTCTAGGTGAATTTCCACCTGCAAAAAAGATCATGCTCCCTTAGCTTCCTTGGATTTTACACGAAGATTCTTGTATCCGCATTTCCTGCAGCGGGTCGCTTTTACAGCGTTTCTGGCGTTGCATTTCATGCAAATTTTTTTATTCAATAACCTTTCTTCTGCTTCTGGAAATCGTGCCATTATCGTCACCTGTATCTATTTTATTATAGGTATATAGCCCGCTTAATGGATGTTAATGCATATAATAGTTTTCATCAAAAAACCCGGCATGCGGCCTGAATTTTTAAGCTTCCTGCGCCGGGCTTTCCGGGGGCTCAAAGCTTATTTATGAGGGGGACTTTATTTCTCCGTATCCGTTGCATTTAACTCTGATCTGTATCCGGAAGGCCCGGATCTCATCATATCAAATCCCTTTCATATCACTATGATTCCAGGTTATGTTCACAAATTTGGACTTTGAAATCGACCTGCAGGTCAACTTGAAGAGCCATATTATGGACACAGACGGACACGGATAAACACGGATAAACACGGATTAACACGGATTGACGGCATTCGTGTTCATATGTGTTCATCCGTGGGTTATTGTCAGATTTTGGAATCGATACAAATATATTATTCAGAACAGGACCGGTGATTAATATGGCAATTCATCCGATAGAATTTCGTTATGGCACAGCAGAAATGAAGCACGTATGGAGTCAGGAAAACAGGCTTGCAAGAATTATGCAGATCGAAGCCGCCCTTGCAAAGGCCGAGGCGGACGTGGGGCTGATCCCGAGGGAGGCCGCGGAAATCATTGAAGAGAGCATAAGCTCTGTTCGGTCCGAGCGGGTAAACGAGATTGAAGAGGAAATCCACCATGATATGATGGCAGTGGTCCTTGCGGTCTCCGAGCAGTGCAGGGAGGATGCGGGCAAATGGGTGCACTTCGGGGCAACTTCAAACGACATTCTTGACACGGCAACCGGGCTCCAGATCAAAGACGCGATTGAGATTCTTGAGGAGAAGGTCCGGGCTCTTTTGAAGGTCCTGCTCAACCAGGCCGAGGCCCACAGGCAGCTTGTTTGCTGTGGCAGGACCCACGGGCAGATCGGGGTACCCACTACCTACGGGCTCCGGTTCGGGATATGGGCCTCTGAAATTTCCAGGCAGCTTGAACGCCTGCATGAGCTCAAACCGAGAGCAACAGTCGGGCAGATGACGGGAGCTGTGGGAACTCAGGCGGCATTCGGGAAAGCAGGCATCGATATCCAGAAGCGGACTATGGAGTATCTCGGGATAGGAGCTGTCGACGTCTCAAATCAGATCATCCAGAGAGACCGTCATGCCGAGTTTGTGATGTGGATGGCAAATGTGGTCACCACTCTTGACAAAATCGGCGTGGAAATCCGCACCCTCCAGCGCAGTGAAATTGCGGAACTCGAGGAGAGTTTCGGGAAAAAGCAGGTCGGGTCCTCCACCATGCCTCACAAGCGAAACCCCATCAAGTCCGAGCAGATCTGCGGGCTTGCAAGGATCGTGCGTTCCATGGTCGAACCCGAACTTCTGAACAACACTCTCTGGGACGAGCGGGACCTGACCAACTCTTCCTGTGAAAGGGTGGTTTTCCCGGAAGCCTGCGTGCTTACGGACCATATAATAAAACTGGGAATCGGAGTACTTGAAAACCTGGTATTCTATCCGGAAAACATCAGACGAAACCTGGAACTTCTCCGGGGCCTGAACATGGGAGAAGCCGTCATGATCGAACTTGCAAAGCGGGGAGTCGGCAGGCAGGAGGCCCATGAGCTTGTTCGGGAATCCGCAATGAAAGCCCATGATACGGGGATGCACTTTAAAGATGTGCTCCTGGAAAATCCCGAGGTTGCAGGTTACCTGAGCGCCGGGGACGTCGAAGACCTTGTTAATCCGGACAGGTACATCGGTACCGCGGTTGAACAGGTCGAGGTTCTCGTCTTGAAGTTGCGGCAGGCCTACGGGCTGTAAAATGTTTCTGGCCTAACCTGGAGCAAAAAAGTTTCCTAATGGCGTGATACAAAGATAATTTCATTATCTATAATGAGGTCCCAATGTTCTGCTTCTGGACATTGGTGATTGGTTTTGGTCGTAGGAAATGGGTTTCCCATTGCCTTTTACTTTTTATATTCCGTTTAAAATATAAATATTTATATGCAATGAATCTCTATTCCCATTAGGTTTTGAGTAACCGGTTTAATGAGGCACCTGCAGACGTCGTTAAAAAAGTCTTCATTCGGGTGTGATGTGGTAGATATTCACGGTGTGAATGTGGATTAGGTGCCTCACTAAAACTTATGTACAGATTATTTATATAATTTGTGTTTTTTTTTGAACACTGGCCTTTTTGAGTTTTCCGTTTACACAGAAAACAGCATTCAGTAAGTCGCACCCTTTCATATGTTTGTTATGTGTGGCACACTGCCCTTAGCTTCAGGATTTTATTTCAATTCCGGATTTATAAAACCGCAGCAGAACACCTGAGTTTTTAGATCAGGGGATGAATGCGGCAAGACTACAATTTTGCGTTTAGGAATGGCTGAAAAATAACTTCATGTTTTCAGTTCTGGAATTACTCTATACTCATACGGGTTGTGTTTTTGTTGATGGAGGCGTTTGGTGTGTGTATTCAAACCACGGAACACACGGAACACACGGAA
>JAQVBP010000110.1:2508-10188 GCA_028690255.1 Methanosarcinaceae archaeon | reverse complement strand
TCTCGGCTTTTTATAAGATCCCGCTTGCATTCCTTGTGGTAAAGAGCCCGCTGGCTCCGGTCGCAAGCTTCACCGCAAATGTCACCGCCGGGAAAGTACCCCTGACCGTTCAGTTCAACGATACTTCGATCGGCACTCCGAACAGCTGGACCTGGGACTTCGGGGACGGAACAAACTCCACGGCACAGAACCCCGTACACAACTATGAAACTGCAGGGAACTATACGGTTGCCCTGAATGTGAGCAATGCCTGTGGCTGGAACCTGAGCTTCAAACCCGATTATATAAACGTCACTTCCACTGAAGAGGCTGACTGGAACCCCTGGGACAAACCTGATTCGGAAGGAGGCGCTCTTATTATAACCTCAGAGCTTCAGGAAGCCGTCTACTGCTGGCTGAATAAGGAATCCGCCCCCGGAACAGGGGCCGGGATCAGCACGGAAAGACTACAGGAAGTAATTTCCAGGTGGCTTGAAGGTTGAGGACAGAGGTCTGGCAAACCTTTTTAACACTTTAATTTTTTTCCTGGCATGGAATACCATTCTTTACCTCGTACTGATCGCCTTTACAGGGTCAAGTTTTGCGGCCTGCTGGGCCGGATAGATCCCCCCGATCAGGTTAAGCAGGAAGACCGCGGCAATGATGAAAATAACATCCTCAGGCCTGACAACTGCAGGAATGGTGGTAACGCCCCCATAGGCTTCCGTGGGCATTTCATAATCCCCTATCCAGAGCGCCAGCAGGACTCCGGAAAGGGTCCCGAAAAAAGCTCCGAGGAAGCCCAGGATTCCGCTTTCGAGAAGGAAAATCAGCCTTATGTCCGAGACCGTGGCTCCCATGGCCCTGAGCATACCTATCTGTTTTGTCGCGCCCATGACCGAGAGGTTGAGGGTGCTTATCACCCCAAAAGAGGCAATAATTACGATAAGGCCCAGAGTAATGTTGTTCGAGCCGGTTTCAATGGCGATGGTCCGCAGGATTTCGGGGTTTGTCTCGGTCCAGCCTTTCGCCTCATATCCGCGTTTTTCGATTTCGTCCACAACTTCCAGGTCCCGGTTGAAATCGGTGAGCCGGACGGAAATCCCGTTTACCACGTCCGGAACGTCGTAAAAATTGCGGGCGGTCCTGAGGGAGCAGTAGGTAAGGGACTCGTCAAGAGGCGAGCCCGTGTCAAAGAGCCCGACAACCCGGAGGGAAAGGGTATTTGCATTCGGAAAGGAAACTTCCACGCTGTCTCCGGGCTTGATTTCAAGTTTCTCGGCAAGTTTTACCCCCAGGACAACGGTATTTTCGGAAAATTCGAGTTCTGCAAAATTCCCTTTCACCATGTCGGCTTCGATGTCAGTTATCAGGTTTTCCCGGAAAGGTATGATTCCCCGGAGTTCCGCGTTTCGGCTGTTCTCCCTGTATTTGAAAGAGGCTTTGCCTGTAAGGAAGGGGGAAACTCCGGAAACCCCTTCTATTCCGTTGATGTCTTCCATGAGTGTTTTATAAAGATAGATGTAGTCCTCGTCTTCTCTGGGGGACACCGCTACATGGGGGAGCTTGTCCACGGTTGCGTCGTAGAGTTCGCCGGTAAACCCTACCATCATCGCCTGGGAAAGGGTGAGGATCATCACGGCAATTCCTATGGCTCCGACCGAAAGGAGGGTCTGGAACTTCTTTGCTCGAATCTGCCTGAGGGCAATAAAGAGTTCATAACGCATCTGACCACTCCCCTATCTTTATTTTCCCGGGTTTTTATTACATTCTCTTGTTATCGTTTCTTTCTGCCAGAAAGGATTAAAACCACTGCAAGACTCGCAACCAGCCCCCCGAGTCCTGAAAAACCGGGAGTACTTTCTTTTTCATCCGCAGTTTCGGTATTTTCTGCATTTTCTGCATTTTCAGCCTCCGTTTCCCCGGAAGAGAAGGCTGCGGACCCGTAGCTCGAAAGGTCGGACTCGATTATCGTTTCCCTGCGTTCGATCAGGTCCCCGTCGTTTCCCACAAGCTCGATCTCAAGCCTGTAAACCCCTCCGGGAAGTCTCCGGCTCCAGGAGACTTCCACTGTTTCGTCGTCGTCGGTCAGCAGGATCGGCACTCCTGTCCGAACAGACTCGATAACAGCAGCTCCCTCCCCAAAGCCGAAGACCGTGAAATTAAGGTAGCCCTCAAAAGGCACCTGCGATCTCCCATAGACGGTTGCACTTGCCCCGCTCTCGTCTTCGAAAATGTCCGTAATTTCCGCATCGTCTTTTGCTGTGAAAGCCCGGGTGTAAGCTATGAATTCCTTTTTGGGGGAATATACCTCAAGCTTTACCCGGCCCAGGTATTCTTTGTTGTTTTCGAGCAGCGTGCCCCAGGAGGTCACAAAAGGTTCAGAAAATTCAGTCAGAACCGCTTTTTCGGTTTTTGTAATGTAAACGACTTTTGCTCCGTCCACCAGCATGTACTCAATGTCAAAAAGTGCGGGTTCGTTGGGGGAGAGCACTACACTTATCCCCTCGGAGTTTGCAAGCAGGTCGTTGACCCGAAATTTCGGGATGGAACGGCGGCCATAGACAAATTCGTATTCGGCCCCGGAAATCTGTTCTCCTTTTTGCAGGAGGCGGGCTTTGAGGACGTAAGCTCCGTCTTTTTTTACGGAAACGTTCCAGAACCCGACCCTGATAGCCCGCGTCCGGGCCGGCAGGGAGTCAACCTTAAAGGTTTTGCCGGCAAGAGCTTCTTCTTCCCCCCCTTCCTTCCGGACCAGGAGGGCCTCAAGGCTCAGATTCCTTTCCGGCCTTTCGGAATAAACGCTAATATCGAAAGATTCAAGGTCGCTGTAAAGCTCCGTTATGCTGGCATTGCCTTCGGCTTCCTCCCCGGCCTGAAGAACTTCGGAAGCTGAGACGGGCTGCAGGAGGCCTGAAAATAACAAAAACAGCAGGAAAAACACGGCTTTCATGGTCTTTTTTCCGGGATTGGATACAAGAGATTTTTGGTTTGATGTGAACTGCAATTCCCTTCCTTTTTCGGAGTCGAGAAGGTTTCTCCTTCGAGTACTTGAATCACGTTTTGGTATGAAAGTGCGTTCAAGTACTTTCATTTATTTGTGCCTGTTACTCGAAGAGTTTCATGTGCGTTTTTTCAGATAGGTATTGATTCTTATAGTTCAGGAATTCGATGAAACGGGAAAGAGAAAACTGATTTTGAATATAGAATGGTTAAGAGACTTTTATGCCTTTCTGCTTTTTAGCTTTTGGCATTTTTTTGACACTGAGGAAGGGTAAAAATATAAGTTCAGATTTTATTTCGGGAATTGCTCTATACTCAACAGGTTGTGTTTTGTTGGTGGGGATTTTTCAGGTTTTTCAGGCGTTTTTATTTCGGGAATTGCTCTATACTCAACAGGTTGTGTTTTGTTGGTGGAGATTTTTCAGGTTTTTCAGGCGTTTTCAGTCCTCTTGAGTGAGCGGAGCGAGCGAAACGGGGATCTCCCCCGGGCTTTTGCACTTGCAGTACGACTAAAAGATAAATAACAGATTTTTCCGGTGTTGCGATTTCACCGCAACTTCCTGCAAATATTTGATTTACTGTGATCCCGAAGTGAAACCCCGGGGCCAAAAAACCGGGAAAAGGCCGGGGGGAGGAAATAACAAAGAAACCTGAAGGTTAATAAGAAAGTATTTATTCCTTAGTTGAACTATAAGGTTTTAATTATTATATTAAAACAAGTTTTATTGATCTTCATAATTTATGATTCCGATTATTAAAGGCTATAATTCAGGTTAGCTTTCGTCAAAAGGCTCAATACGCCCCTACTAAAACGGAAAGCTTACTCAGGCAAATCCTGGGCCCGGCCTGAGTCTTGAGTCTTGAGTCTTAATTGACTACGCTGGATATGTCATGATAAATTTGGACGTTTCCTCAGTCCGATTTTATCTTGTGGCACTAAAAGTCCTGAGAGGTTAGAGGGGTAGTGTGCTACACATAACAAGCATATCCGACGTTGTCGAGGGAAGATAGTTTTAAAAACTACGTTACCTGCTAAGGAAATTCGTTTCCAAAGCAAAGTGGAGAAATCCAACATGGCAAGGAATGCCTTTTAATGTACGGCATTCCTCCCACGACTAAAGTCGCAGGCCTCCTGCCTGAAGGATCGTGATAATATGGACACAAAAAGCATCTTGATTCTGGGAACATCGTCACATGCCGGGAAGAGTTCAATAGTAACCGCCCTCTGCAGAATACTCTCTAAAAAATACAGGGTCGCCCCTTTTAAGGCCCAGAACATGAGCCTGAATTCCTGGATTACAAAAGACGGGAAAGAAATAGGGATTGCCCAGGCAATTCAGGCAAAGGCTGCGGGGGTTGAGCCTGCGGTAGAGATGAATCCCGTCCTGCTCAAACCCAAAGGAGACCGGGTTTCCCAGGTAATAGTACTGGGGGAGCCTTATGCGGACAAAAGTGCAGGGCAGTACTACGACTCCATTGAGGAGATGCACGGGATTGTCCTGAAAGCTTTCCAAAAATTAGAAGAAGAATATGAAATCGTTGTCATGGAAGGGGCCGGGGGAGCTGCCGAAATCAACCTCTATGAACGAGACATCGTAAACATCGGGACTGCAAGGCTTACCGGGGCTCCCATCATCATTGTCGGGGACATCGAAAGAGGTGGGGTCTTTGCAAGTCTTTACGGGACGGTTGAGCTCCTGCCCGAAGACGTCCGTAAAAATGTCAAAGGTTTTATCATCAACAAGTTCAGGGGAGATGAGAAAATCCTGGAGCCCGGCCTCAGGGAACTTGAGGAAAGGACAGGGGTCCCGGTGCTTGGGGTGGTCCCCTACTTCAAAATGAACATCCCTTCCGAAGATTCGGTATCTCTTGGCGACAAGCCCGCGAGCCGGGGAAGTAAAAAAATCGAGATTGCGGTAATAAAGGTTCCCAGGATTTCGAACTTCACGGATTTCGAGCCCCTGGAAAACCTGGCCTATGTCCGTTATGTGGACCTTGACGGGGAGCTCGGAAACCCGGACCTCATCATCATCCCGGGCACGAAAAACACAATCGACGACCTGAATGACCTGAAAACCAGCGGCATGGCTGAAAAAATCGCTTCCTTCAGGCACAAAATCCCGATTATCGGGATCTGCGGCGGGTACCAGATGCTCGGAAAGACCATCTACGATTCCGGCATAGAAGGCGGAGTGGAAGCCGAGTTCGAAGGCCTGGGACTTCTGGACATCAGGACCAGGTTCGGCAAATACGAAAAGAAAACAATTCAGGTCACAAAGTCCGTAAACGCCCACGGGCCGATCCTTGCTCCCATAAACCGGGAAGATGTCAAAGGCTACGAGATCCACATGGGAGAAACGGATTCAAAGCGCCCGGTCTTCGGGGACGACGGAGCTATTGACGAGGAAGGGCTCATTATAGGGACCTATCTGCACGGGCTTTTTGAAAACGCAAATCTCAGAAACGCCCTGATGAAATACCTCTATGAGAAAAAAGGCCTCGAATACGCAGCTGAGGAGATTGTATCTGAGGACGAGGCCTATGAGGAACTGGCGGAAATTGTAAAGCAGCACCTTGATATGGAACAAATTTACCGGATAATGGGGCTCTGAATTCGGAGCTCTGAACGGAAAAGAAGGGGTGTTGAGCGGGTTTCCGGGAAGTAGACACGAAGTTGGTCCGGAACAGGGTATTAACCTGTTCCGGGTCGGGGTTTTCTGAACCGCAGCAACTGGCCCGGCTCCGGCAAAACAAAAAGATCCAGTTCACAAATCCGGCCCAGGCAATCCAGACGGCTTTTTTTCCAGAACCGATCAAATATATTTTTTCTGATTTTCAAGGTTGTCGGCCCTTCACCGCCACGGGCCGGTTTTTATATGTACAGTTCTTCACTTCAGCCGGGGCTTCTTTCTTGAAAATCAACCCCAATTCCCGGGAATCGGTCATGATTTCTGGAGAGGAAGACAACACTCTCACCGCTCGCATAAGCGAGCAGCCTTTTCGTGATGGCACGCATAAAAAACCTGCCTTCACAGAAACCCGGACTTGAATACTGAAATCTTCATTTCCTTTCAAAAAAAGGTATTTGGAAAGTATGCATTTATTTCACATTATTCCTGAAACGCCCGGCCTCCTGCGTCGGCCGTTGAGGACCCGTTTTTTCCTCCATTCAGCAATCAATCCTGTCCGGCCGGAATAAACATATCTCAAACAATTCTAGAAATCCGGGCCAGTAATCAAAAACCTGAGCTTTTAAGCAAGATTTTCCGGAGGGGTATTTAACAATCTTGCCCCACACCGCTTACAGAATTTAGCATCGATATCGTGCCCCGCAAAATTGCAATTCTGACACGCCTTTCCTTTAGAGGGTTTGCTTGCATGGGTTAGCTCGGATGTGACAATACCTGTCGGAACCGCTATGATGCTGTAACCTATTATCATGACAACCGACGCCAGCGCCTGGCCGAGGTTCGTTTCAGGGACTATGTCCCCGTATCCTACGGTTGTAAGTGTTATAATTGCCCAGTAGATGCTCCTGGGTATGCTGGTAAATCCGCTTTCCGGCCCTTCAATAACGTACATCAGGGAGCCTAATATCACTACCAGGTTCAAAACTGCAAACAGAAACAGGGTTATTTTTCGCCGGCTTGTAAGTAAAGCTCTTATCAATAAATCAGCTTCCCCTAGATACTGGGCAAGTTTAAGCACCCTGAAAATCCTGAGTAAACGTAAACTCCGGATCACAACCAGATACTGGCTGCCTGGCAACAGCAGGCTAAGGTAGGTCGGGAGAATTGCCATCAAATCTATGATGCCAAAGAAACTTGTTGCGTATCGAAGGGGGCGATTAACACAAAGGAAGCGTAAAAGATACTCAACTGTGAATAGTATCGTGAAAATCCATTCCAGGGAAGAGAAGAAATAACCATATGAAGCCGCGATTTTACTTACGCTGTCGAGCATAACAACAATAACGCTCAGCAGAATGGCAAGAATAAGGGCTTCATCAAAAATCTTTCCGGCAGGGGTGTCTGCTTCAAATATTATTATATATAGTTTCTTCCTCCAATTATTATCCGGAGGCCTATTTTGCGAGTTATTTTTTACTGAACCAGCCATTGTTAACATCCACACAGCAAGAGCTTGATACATAATTTACGTTTTCGAAGATGCGTTTCTGATGTAGTATTTTCTAAAGCAGTTACGTCCACCTATGTTTCACAAATTAATAAGTATTTTCATGCAGTTTTACCTGAAATAACGGCTTCCATAATCACAGGTGGTCCCCCCTCCCCTTAAAGCCGTGAAGCTGAAAATGCTTCTTAACTCAAATCGACATGGAAGGTCCTCGCGAAGGGCTCGAACTTCTCTGCCAGCTCAAATCAATCAAAAAAAGACGCCATCGGCTATCAGCAGATGGGACCTAAAGCAAAAACGGTCCGGGATAAACTCGAAGTCAAATAGTTAAAAAAGAAAGTAATTTGAAAATACTAAAAATAATCAAAAAAAACGTACATGTTATTCTGTGAATAACAGGCACAAAAAATGAAAGTACACAGCACTTTCATGCTAAATAAACAGGTAAATGTATAAAAATTGGGGGGAGAGGTATTACTCTTCTCCTATCCATTCCCGTACCCTGTCAGGGTTGTTCTCGATCCACTTTGCAGTAGCTTCTTCAGGTTTTGTTCCGTTTTC
>JAQVBP010000110.1:0-2408 GCA_028690255.1 Methanosarcinaceae archaeon | reverse complement strand
AAATAAACAGGTAAATGTATAAAAATTGGGGGGAGAGGTATTACTCTTCTCCTATCCATTCCCGTACCCTGTCAGGGTTGTTCTCGATCCACTTTGCAGTAGCTTCTTCAGGTTTTGTTCCGTTTTCGATATCTATCATAATACTCTGGATGTCGTCATGAGTCCATTCGAACCTCTCAAGGATTCCGTAAAGTCCGGGCATGTCTTCCTGCAGCCCCTTCCTTGCGAGGGTTTCCACATTGTCAGCTTTCCCGTAGACTCCCTTAGGGTCTTCCAGATATTTGAGGTCCCAGCGGTTGAAGGACCAGTGGGGGGACCAGAGGGTAACCACAATAGGTTCTTCGGAATTGATGGCTTTTGTCAGAGTTGCGGCCATTCCCGCACTGCTGCTTGCGACCAGTTCCATGTCCAGACCATACTCTTTAATTGCGGTTTCGGTGACGCTCATGATCCCGGCTCCGGGGTCTATTCCTATGATTTCCCCGCCGAATTTGTCTTTGTTGGCATTGAGTTCTTCAATGGAAGATATTTCCATGTATGAAGGGACAACAAGCCCTACTGGGCATTTTTCAAGGTTTACCCGGACGGAATCAACCCGGTCCCCGTAGGTGTTCCAGTAGTTCGCCTGGGTCTGAGGGAGCCACGCCGAGGTCGTGAAGTCAAATTCGCTATCTGCAAGGCCCTGGTAGAGGGGGCCTGCGTCAACCGCGATAATCTCCACATTTTTATATCCGGCTTCCTGCAGTACCTGCTGGATAACATTGGTGCTTGCGATTTCCCCGTCCCAGAGGACGTAGCCGATCTTTATTTTTTCAGTGAATTCGGAAGCAGGTCCCGTGGTTTCATCTGTAGCTTCCGCTCCTTCACCCTCGGCTGCGGGGTCAGTTGCTTTTTCGGTGCAACCCGCTCCGAAAAGGAAGAGGCCGAGTACGAGACTTAATATTAATATCAATCCGATTTTTTTTCCATTTTGTCTTTTCAAAATATCTACAACCAGTTGTTACATATATCTAATTAATTTTATTATAATGTTTATCGGGATATGGATAATGCAGAGTTTTAGAGAGCAATATGTGCACACCCTTTTTCGCCACTTCCGGACGACTCAGGCGGGCAAAGAATGCATTCCCGTTTCCTCATACCTCTAACCCCATGCACGATGTGCCAAAAAACGGATGGAGCAGAGTAAAAGGAAAGAGTACTCCTGTTCCTGCTGTCATTACTTCGGGCTCAGGCTCTGGGTGACCCTGTCAAGAACCACGGCGATAATGACAATTCCGAGCCCTGCTTCAAAACCGAGCCCTATCTCAACTCTCTGAAGTCCGAAAAGGACCTGGTAGCCAAGCCCTCTGGCCCCGATCATGGAGGCGATTACCACCATTGAAAGAGAGAGCATAATGCACTGGTTAACGCCTGCCATGATGGTCGGGAGGGCGACCGGCAGTTCCACTTTCAAAAGCTTCTGCAAGCCGGTTGAGCCGAAGGCTTCCGAAACTTCAATCAGTTCTTTCGGGATCTGCCTGATCCCCAGGTTTGTCAGGCGGATTGCCGGAGGCATTGCAAAGACGATCGTTGCGATCATACCGGGCACGTTTCCGAGCCCGAAGAAGATCATAACCGGGATAAGGTAAACCAGGGAGGGCATGGTCTGCATCAGGTCAAGCAAAGGCCTCGTCAGCCTGTACAGGAGCTCGCTTTTTGCGCAAAGGATTCCCATCGGGATGCCTATAAGCAGTGTGAGAAATGCCGAAGAAAGGACAAGGGCAAACGTCTGCATGGACAGTTCCCAGAGTTCCATATTAAGGATAAGCAGGAAACCGACTGCAGTCCCAAGAGCCATTCTGGTGTTCCGTTTTGCCGCAAAGTAGGCGAAAAGCGAGAGGACCAGGATAAAGAGTTCCGGAGGCAGGAAGAGCAAAATATCTTTAAGAGCAGTGATAAGGAAATCGAGCTTATCACTCAGCAGGTCAAGACCGGAGCCAAAGTGGGCCTCAATCCATTTCACCAGAAACTCCACAAAATCCCCAATGGGAATTCTGGGAACGATTGAGCTTAACATAATTTCAGCTCCTGATTTTCAACCGGGCTTCCTTCAGGAGAAGCATTTTTTCCTGAGTTTTTTCCTGAGTTTTTTCCTGAGTTTTCTCCCGCGTATTCTCCCGCGTATTCTCCCGCGTATTCTCCCGCGTATTCTCCCGCGTATTCTCCGACAGCAATCCCCCCTCCCTCTCTTTCAGACGAGATAGGAGAAGATGTAGGTAAAGAAGGTGGAGGGGAACAGGATGGAGGAGAACAGGATGGAGGAGAAGAAGGCGGGGGAGAAGAAGCCATAACCGTTTCAGGGCCTGAGCCGGAAACGGAGCCGGAAACGGAGCCGGAAACGGAGCCGGAAACGGAGCCGGAAACGG
>JAQVBP010000109.1:7787-10331 GCA_028690255.1 Methanosarcinaceae archaeon | reverse complement strand
TCCCACAAATTTCCAATTTGTGCGATCGCAAAAGTGAGTAGGATTAAAATGAAATATTAATATATTAACGTTTTGAAATATTAATATATTAACGTTTTGAAATATTAATATATTAACGTTTTGAAATTAAACCATTTATTGGAAAGTGGACGCTTATATCCCCTGAGCTAAAAACTCAGGGGTTTTACGCTGCATTCTATAAACGTTGTTTTTAATTGATTTTCATTTAATATATATTATTTAGGTATATTAAGTGTTCGCTTTGAAAAGCCGGAGGAGATATCAGAGAGGCAGGGGGCCCCTCCCCTGAAAAAAGGCAATTCTTAGCTTGAACGCATCTTCTTTATTCCGGAAGCTATCTGTTTTGCGATAACGGACTTCGGGCCCTTATCGTCCACAAGCACCCTTCCGCTGACCTCCCACCAGAACCTGGGATAGGCTTTTTCGGCTTCGACCTCCGGGTTAAGTCCCAGTTCCTGAGCTGCTTTTTTTATTTCTTGCAGTTGTGGTTCTTTTACGGAGTTTTTCTTTGCGACAATCCGGCCTTCGCTTCTGGACCTTGTCTGGTCGATATAGGTAGGCCAGATTACCAGTTTACCCTTATCTTTCATCATCATGGTATCTGAATTTTAGATTGTTTTCATGGAATTTAAAACTGCCCCGGAGGCGAGAGCTTATTCCCTCTTTATTTTTCTGAATTTAATGAATTTACTCATTTTTCAGATTTTTTTACAGGGAATCATAACTCCTGCAATTTGAGATTTCCGTTTCAGCCATGTTTCAGGCCAAACGAAGCCCTTCCAAATCATTTGCAAACCAGCCATCAATTATCCATTTCAGCCATGTTTCAGGCCACACCATGCAGTTATATATATTTTTTAGACTATCTCCTCTGAAGGTGTCTTATATGATTCAGGGATTCGCAATCGACGAAAAGGTCAGGGCATACCTCCGAAAAAGCGGGCAGGATTTCAGGCTGTCAACCTCTCCGACAGGCCCGGTACTGCTCCCTCTGGGTGCCGCTTCTCCGAAACCCTCGGACCTGAAGGTCCTGATAGGGGGAAATGTCCTCTACGTCTCAAAGCTCCAGGCAAAGTACATAAAAAAGATTGATTGGTCCATGGTGGAAAGGGGCTTAAATTCCGGCGGGGCCGGGGAATAAAATTGCCGGATTTTCGTGAATTGGAAGAAATTTTGCGGGAAATTTATTAATAAATGAGAGAATAGTCTAAAAGCCTGAGTCATCAGGTAAGACAGCATTTCCATCCTGTGGATAATATGATTACACCAGGCTGAAAACGGTATAGGGCCGTGCCGGCTTAATGTGCCGGTTTTTGCGTCGCAGAGGAAAAGGTGTTCTGAGTTATGAAAAAGAAAGCCATATTTGTACTGTGTCTCCTGCTTGCAGTCTTTGCAGGAGGCTGCATGGAAGAAACCGAGGAGCTTGTTCTGAATGAAACCGTTAATGTTTCTGAGTATGAGTTCGAGCTTTTTCTGGACCCTGATTCCCATGAACTGCCCGCAAACGTTACAACCTACTACCTTCTGGAAAAGGAAAGGCAGATCAGGGTCGTCACTCAGCTTATAAACAGCAGTGAAATTCAGATCATCCCCATGGAAAGCCTCGGGGGAGGTCCCGCCGATAAACCCATTGAAAACCTGGCCCTGCTTGTGGGACCGGCAAACCGGACAACTGTAAGTGTCGAGACCTTCGGAGAACTTTCCAACCTGAGCGAGGTTTCGGATGTAAATTATACTCTTCTGAAAGAGACAAAACAGAACCAGAAGTTCATAAGGCTGGTCTTCGATGAACCCGTAACCGGGTATCTCGCATACACCATGAAACTTCATAACAGTCAGAATTTCATAACTCCCAATCCCCCTTCCAGGTTCGTAAGAGTAGTCCTCCCGGAAACTTATGCCACAGGCAACCGTTTATTCGGAATTCCAAAGCCTGCCCCATCTTCTCTGAGTCACGACTCCGAAGGCAGACAGGTAGTCTTCTGGAGGGACCTGAAAAAGGAGGAGCTCCTCCAGGTGAAATATTATAAGCAATCCGCCATGAAATTATTTTTAGCGGCCTTTATTGCCCTCTTCTTCGGCATGTTGCTGGTCCTTTCCTCTTACTCCCGGAACAAAAAAGAACTAATAAAGTCCAGAGAGATCTTTGAACTTGAAAAAGAGTATTTAGAGGCTCAAAAAAAGAAAAAGAAATGAGGATATACCCTTAATCCATATCCTTTTTAATTCTCTTTTTAATTTTCTTTTTAAGCTCATCTCTTTTTAAAAAGTATTTTTTTGCTAAATTTTTGCGAAATAAGCAGCCATTCTTTTTCAATTATTTTATGTCAAACCTATACTTATTTATTAAAGTATAAGAAATTATTTTTTTATGGGGGCAGGAAAACCTGGGAATTTAAAATCCAATATAAAATCCAATATAAAATCCAATATAAAATCCAATATAAAATCCAATATTTCACTAAAAGCTTCTACGGAAGCATTAAGTCCTTTGATTGGGACTCTTCTTATTTTACTGCTGGT
>JAQVBP010000109.1:0-7687 GCA_028690255.1 Methanosarcinaceae archaeon | reverse complement strand
TAAAATCCAATATAAAATCCAATATAAAATCCAATATAAAATCCAATATAAAATCCAATATTTCACTAAAAGCTTCTACGGAAGCATTAAGTCCTTTGATTGGGACTCTTCTTATTTTACTGCTGGTTGTAAGCTTTGCAGTTGTGGTAGCTGCGGGGGCTTTTGGCATCTGTGGATCTAAAAGTTTTCTGGCCGGGGGCCTGGACCCTGTCGGAGCCTGTATAGAAATCGAACTGGCGGAAGGGGGTCTTACCTGTATTGGAACAAAAAGTGTATCGTTCGATGAAAACCGGATAATTCTGGTACATCGTGGGGGAACTCCTCTTGCACTTGAGTCCACCTCCATCCTGATAACAGGCTATGGAAATGCTTACAATGGTTCCGTGGCTAATGGGGACCAGGCAATAAAAGGAGAAACTTTTGTCACCTATGCCGATCTGACTCCAGCAGGAAAAAACAAGAAATACCTGAAAAATAACCAGCAGATGCTAGAGGACGAAGTCTGGACTGCCGGAGAGCGCCTGATCCTTAATGGAAAGAACAGCCCCAAGAAAGGGGAGTATTCAAGTGTGAGCGTAAAGGTCAATGAAACCGAGGACACCACGGATAATTACGCTTTTAAGGCCGGCTCTGAAATTACTGTCACTCTTATTGATAGAGACAGAAGGGTCAGGCTTGCCAAAGAAAAAGCCATTGTCAATTACCCGCCCCTGAAGTGACGGGCATGTAATGTGCCCTATTAGAAATAACTTTTTTATTTACCTGTATACTTGCTTTTTTTATTGGTAATGTTAATTTTCCAACGATAATTTTATAAAAGATCTCAATATACTATTCGAAAAGCAAAATCCGTATCAGTCGATATGTTTAACTGAACATAACAAAAATACCACTTGAGTATTAGGCCCGGAAGGGTTCCGGCCCGCAGGCCGGTGGCTGCTTCAAAGTTTCTGCCCGGGCCAGGACCCTGTTTCCCATGTTCCGGAAAATTCATTTCCATTAAATGAACTGACCTCCGGATTCCTCCAGAACCTTTATCTTTGCTGGCTGGAATATTTTTGATTGTTATGTTCATACTAACACAATTCAGTTGAAGAAATCCCGTTCCGTTTTCCTCTAAGTCGGGCTCAAACATACGGTCACACTGTATTTTCCCCGCATATGTCAGAGTAAACATATCGCCAGGCCCTGAAAAATGCGGAAATCGGAATGAAAAATTCAGAATTAGAATTCAGAGTTTAAGAGGTATCGGATGGAATCGATTATTAAACAGATTGAGGACCCGGAACTGCTTTCCCAGATCGAGAGGCTTGTTCCTTTCCACGGCTACCTGAGCTCCGGGGCTTTCATAGGGCTTCAGATGTTCAACATTGCCAGAAAAGTGCTTGATATCCGGGAAGGGGACCGGATTTACGTGACCAGTGAGACCCGGAACTGCGTCCCGGACCCCTTCCAGATTCTCGGAGGAGCAACGGCTGGCAACAACCGCCTAAAAATCAAAGAACTCGGCAAGATGGCCGTTGTCGTGAACAAGCAGGGGCCT
Source organism: Methanosarcinaceae archaeon (assembly GCA_028690255.1). GTDB lineage: Archaea > Halobacteriota > Methanosarcinia > Methanosarcinales > Methanosarcinaceae > JAQVBP01. The sequence goes on along the minus strand of JAQVBP010000109.1, from coordinate 6,144 downwards.
GAGGAAGAGGCAGTCAGAGGAGTGCGAATCATACTCGACGCTGAAAAAACAAAAGCGTATCCTAAACTGCACGCCTGGTACCTGAACACCGCAAAACTCCCCCACACGGAAGTCCTGCCCGAACTCCTGGCCGCAGGAGAAAAGGTATACAGCTGGGAGCTGGTCGAGCTTGAAGTCCCGGTCAGGGCAAAAAAGCGTATCCAGCGCTGCGAGAAATGCGGCGAGATGTTCATTCGCTATAACAATGAGCTGTTGTGCGGCACATGCACAGAATAACGGTAGAGAGGAATATAAAATGCAAAAAGAAACGCAAGAGGCAGTCTTTTCCGAAAAAAAAGACAAGCAGCTTGTTTACCTGCCTGAAAAATGCATCGGCTGCGGGACCTGCGTACAGGTCTGCCCGAAAGGGGTCCTTTCGGTCGGAGCCGTGGGCGCTATTGCCCGGGGCCTGTTTGACGGGGCCTTCCTGGAAATAATAGGGGAAGAATGCCTGGTCTGCGGGCTCTGCGCTAAAGTCTGTCCCACAGGGGCCCTCGAACTGAGCCAGGAAGGAAAGTCCCTGAAAGACGATTCCTACATCTCGGGAGCCCTGAAAGCGACAACAGTTTCCGAAAACTGCGCCCACTGCGGGCTCTGTGAGGAAGTCTGCCCCCAAAACTGCATTACTGTAACCCGGGAACCTGCCGGGGACGGGAGCCTGAAGCTGGTCGGAAAGACCGTCGTTGATCCTGAAAATTGCGTTCACTGCGGCTGGTGCGAGGCGGTCTGTCCTGTTGACGCAATCAGCGTTGAAAAGCCCTTTGAGGGTAGATGGGAATTCAAAGAAACCGTCTGCCAGACCTGCCACACCTGTATCGAGGTCTGTCCCGCAGGGGCTCTCTTCAACAAAGCCGGAGAAGCCGGGGAAAGAGTGGACAAAATATCCCACAGGCCCGAGGCCTGCATTTACTGCGGAGCCTGTGCCGTGGCCTGTCCGGTCGATGCCCTTGACGTCCGGAAGACCGCAATCCTGCCGGAGATGCAGAAGAAAGGCCCGCTTGAGAAAAAGCTGCTTGAAGCCCCCGTTCCCAAAGCCGTTCTCCGAACCAGCCTGGAAACCGACGAAGCCGCCTGCCTGGGCTGCGGAAACTGCGTTATAGTCTGTCCCGTAAACGCGGCGGAAGACAGAGAACTTGCCGCAGGACACCTGAACAACCTGGAAAACAAGGCCATCCTTGAAGTGCGAAACGGCAGGATAGGAATCGTTGACCAGACCCGCTGCGGGGGAGACGGGACCTGTGCCCTTATCTGCCCTGTTAACGCAATCAAACTCGTTAGAAGGGAGGTTGAGTAAAAATGACAGGAACAATCGTAATCAAGAACGGACATGTCTTTGATCCCTTAAACGAGCTTAACGGAGACGTTCTGGACATCTTCATCAGGGACGGGAAAGTCGTCAGGGAACTCTCCCCGGCCGATATGAAAGCCGCGAAGGTAATCGACGCCAGAGGCATGACTGTCATGCCCGGAGGAGTGGACTCTCACTCCCACGTTGCAGGCGCAAAAGTCAACGCCGGCCGGCAGATGAGGCCCGAAGACCATTACAAAACCAACACCTTAAAGACCGACCTCACCCACTCGGGCTCAGGGTACACCGTCCCTTCGGTCTACAAACAGGGCTACGACTACGCGGCCATGGGCTACACCACGGTTTTCGAAGCCGCAGTCCCGCCGCTTGAGGCCCGCCACACCCACGAGGAAATGCGGGCAACTCCCCTGCTCGATATGGGCGGCTACCTTGTTCTGGGAAACAACTGGTTCCTCATGCGCTACCTCAAAGAAGGAGACTTTGAAAAAGCCGCAGCCTACGTTGCCTGGATGATGAAGACCCACAAGACCTACGGGATAAAGTGCGTCAACCCGGCGGGAGTCGAAAACTGGGGCTGGGGCAAGAACATCAACAACCTCGACCAGGCCAACATCCACTTCGAAATGACCCCCAGGGAAATGATCAAAGGACTCACAGAGGTCAATGAAATGCTGGGCATGCCCATGCCTCTGCACCTGCACGCAAACAACCTGGGACACCCCGGCTGCTGTGAAATCACCCGAGAATCCCTGAAAATCCCGGCCCCGGTCAGGGCCAGACAGAAAATAGATGTCGAATGGGCCGAGACTAAAATAGACCCTTCAAGAGACCGTTCAGTCTACCTCACCCACCTTATGTTCAACAGTTTCGCAGGCACCAGCTGGAGGGACTGCGAGTCCGGGGTAAAGGGCATTGCGGACTACATCAACAGCACGGACCACGTGGTCATTGACAGTGGCTGTACTCCTTTCGGAGAAGCCACGGTCATGACCGGAGACGGGCCCGCAATCCACGACCTCTACACCCTTACCGGGAACAAATGGTCGAACACCGATATAGAACTCGAATGCGGGTCAGGGGTGATTCCCTTCACCTACCTGAAATCCAACCCGGTGCACAGTCTGCAGTGGGCCATGGGCCTGGAGACTCTCCTCCTCATAAAAGACCCCTGGAAAACCATCATGACCACGGACAGCCCTAACGGCGGCCCCTTCACCAAATATCCGGAAGTCATGACCTGGATCATGTCCGAAGCCTACAGGAAACAGACCTTCGGCGAATGCCACAAATGGGCCAACGACCGCACGGAACTCGGGGGCGTAAACAGGGAACTATCTCTCTATGACCTTGCAATCCTTACCAGGGCCAACCCTGCAAAGACCATAGGCATGGCCCACCGCAAAGGTTCTCTCGGAGTCGGTGCGGACGGAGACGTGACAGTCTACGACCTGGACCCTCAGACCCTTAACCCTGATAACTATGAGGAACTTCTCAGGGGTTTCAGGCAGGCGGCTTATACCGTCAAGGGCGGAGAAATCGTTGCAAAGGCCGGAGAAATCGTGGCCGTCCCCGAAAAGCGCACCTACTACTCCGAAGTGCATGTGGAAGCCGCCCGGGAAAAGGAAATGCTGGCCGATGTGAAGGAGTGGTTCAGGTACTACACAATAGGGTTTGCCAACTATCCGACCCCTGAAAAGTACCTTGAAAACCCGACTCCCATACAGGTAAACCAGGAGAGCTGAAGCCATGGAAGAGCTGAGACTTACTTTTAAAAAAGAAATCGACATCAAACTTGAGGCGGACGTTATCACCCCCGACACCTTTGCCGGAAAAACGGCCGAAGAAATCGAAAACCTGTCCGTCTGGCAGGGCCCGAACTCTGTTCCCCTGGGGGAATTCTTCGAGGTCGAAGGAAAAACCGGAGCAACAGCGGAAGAGACCCTTATCCGTATAATAGGCGACGCCTACAGGGTAAAGCAGATCGGGGCCGAAATGAGCGCGGGTCGGATCGAGATTGAAGGTTCGGCCGGGATGCGGGTCGGAGCCGGTATGAAAGGCGGCGAGCTTGTGGTTTTCGGAAATGCGGATTCCTGGGCAGGCATGGAAATGGAAGGCGGACTCCTCCACATCAAAGGAGACGCCGGAGACCATGTGGGCTGTGCCTACCGCGGGGCCTGGCACGGCATGAAAGGCGGCCGCATCGTAATCGACGGGTCGGCGCGGCACCAGCTCGGAGGCGGGATGGACGGCGGGGAAATCCTGGTCGGGGGCAGTGTCCGGCACTTCTGCGGAATCCACCAGAACGGCGGCCTGATCGCTGTCAGAGGCGGGGCTTTCCGCGGCGTGGGCGTCGAGATGAACGGCGGCACAATAGTTATCTGCGGCAAGATCGAGCGGTTCTCTCCGGGCTTTGAGTTAACGGGCACGGAATCCGGGCTCAGCTTCGGGGAACTTGAGTACGAAGGGGAGTTCAAGAAATTCACCGGGGACTACGCGGTCAGCAAGCGGGCAAAAGGCGTGCTCTACGCAGGCGCGGCCAAAAATCCGGAACTCTGAGGTGAGAGGCATGGAAGTAATACTCATTACAGGAAGTACGATTGAAGAGGGCAGGCTTGCCAAAGGCGGAGACAAACTTACCGACGGGTACCAGGCCGAATGTGCGGTCTGCTGGCTCTCTCCCGCAGATTTTGAGACCCTCGGCTCGCCCGAGAAGGTGCGGGTTACAAGCAGGAACGGGAAACATTCGATGGCTGTCAGGACGAAGTGCACGGACTCGGTCGAGCCCGGCCAGGTCTTCATGCCGCGGGCCATCTGGTCAAACGTAATCGTTGACCCGGATACCTTTTCCACGGGCTCCCCTCTCTACAAGGGAGCCCCCGTGGAGGTTGAGCCGACGGATGCCGGGGTGCTGAGCGCCAGGGATGTTGTTTTGAAAATGTATGCCGGAGGGCAGTAAAATGGAGCCAGTGTTATCCAAGAACATTGTCTGTCCGGTCTGCGGGGCCGCCTGCGACGATATCCAGGTCGAGCTCGGGGACGGGACAATTGAAGTTAAAAACGCATGTAGAATGGGCAGTGCCAAGTTCAAGGAAGTCGTCAGTACCCACAGGCTCAGGCAGCCCCTGATGAAAGCCAATGGCGAAAAGGAACTCAGTCCCGCCGACTGGGACGCGGCCCTTGAAAAGGCAGCCGACATCCTCTGCTCGGCCAAACGCCCCCTCCTCTTCATGGGGAGCGAGACTTCCTGTGAAGCTCACGAAGTCGGGCTCCATATCGGAGAATACCTGGGAGGAGTCGTGGACTCAAACGCCACTATCTGCCACGGCCCGACCGCCATGGGAATCCAGGAAGCAGGAAAAGTCGGGGCCACGGAAGGTCAGAAAAAGAACAGGGCCGACCTTGTGATCTACTGGGGTACAAACCCGCTTGAGTCCATGCCCCGCCAGATGTCCAGGTATGCGGTTTTCCCGAGAGGTTACTGGACCAAAAAGGGCCGCTTTGACCGGAAAGTCATCACTATCGACCCGAGAAAAACCCCGACCACAGCAGCCTCGGACCTGCACGTCCAGCTTAAACCAGGCTCGGACTACGAACTGGCAAGCGCTCTCCTGACCCTTCTGCACGGAAAAGAACCCCACCCCTCAGTCGAGGAGATCACCGGGGTTTCCATCGCCACCCTGAAGGAAATGCTCGAGCTGATGAAGAACTGCAAGTTCGGAGCAGTCTCCGTGGGCCTCGGCCTTTCCTCTTCCATCGGAAAACACCGAAACGCCGAGATTGCCATGAAGCTTGTCCAGGAGCTGAACAACTTCACGAAGTTCACCCTCGGAGCCCTCAGAGGCCACTGCAACGTGGCTGGCTTCAACCAGGTCGCCTCCTACCTCTACGGCTACCCCTTCGGCCTGGACTTCACCCGGGGCTATCCCCGCTACAATCCCGGGGAATTCACAACCGTGGACCTCCTCAGGGAAAAAGACGTGGACGCCGCCCTCGTGATGTGCGCCGACCTGGTCTGCCACATCCCGGCCGACTGTGCCTCCTACCTGGCCGAAATCCCCATGGTCTGCCTGGACATCGCCCCCTGCCCGACAACCGTGGCCTCGGACGTTGTCCTCCCCGGAGTCATCGACGCCATGGAATGCGACGGGACCTTCTACAGGCTCGACGATGTGGCCGTCCACTTCGAGCCCTTCACGGACTCACCCTTCACGTTCACGAAGAGCAACGAGGACACCCTCAAACAACTCTTTGCGAAAATTAAAGCAAGAAAAGAACAGAAGTAAATAAGTAAGCCGTTTGCTCCATCGCTGCCAATGACGGAGCAATACGGAAAAAAAGCAATCACCTATCGGAAAAACGGGAAGGGGTTTTTAGGCCCTTCTGTTTTCCGGTTTTTTGGCCTTTGTTAGCGTTTTTAGATTTTTGGAGCTGTTTTATAATTTTTGGGCATTTTAACTTTTGAGAGACCGTGCCTGTTTTTAGGATTTTGAACTTTTAGGATTCAATATCCGTTTTTTGGGATTTTGATCTCTTGGCCGGGGCCACCGTTCACGGTTGCGGAGCAACCGGGCTTTTCTTAAAGGCACATAATGAAAAAAATGAAATATTGATCCAGCGGTGGGAGAGTTAAATCGATTATTATGCGAAACCCGGCCCAGTTTAATGTTGCTAACTCAGGCTTCAAACCGGTGGAGGTCAGAGCTTTTGATAGCGTTTATTTCATATTTCTCACGAAACCGCCCGGCCGCCTCCGTCGGCCGTTGAGAGCGCCGGTCTCTCATACATCGATAAAAAAA
>JAQVBP010000108.1 GCA_028690255.1 Methanosarcinaceae archaeon | reverse complement strand
CGTACAATCCACCGGCAAATCCAACCTTGAATTAAGAATTGAAATACTGGTAAAAATTATGCTTGAAAAGGTTTGAGTGGGCCCACTGAGATCCGAACTTAGATTCACGAACCTGGCAAACGCCGGGATCTACCTTTTCCACGACTCTATTTTCGAGTACATTGACAGGACGAACCTTTCGGTCCGGGGCGAACTTGAGATCACGGCCTCCCTTCAGCTCCTGATTGACGAAGGTGCAACTGTCGGGTACAGGCCCCTTGAGACCGAGTGGATCGATATAGGCTACCCCTGTGACCTCCTGAAGGCCAATGAGTATCTTATTATGAGTTACGCACTTGAGATGTAAAACCAAGCACATGAGAGCTTGTGATGAATACTGTGCTTTAGACAGTTTGGTGCTTCATGCTACTGGTTTTTTGTTCAACTGCGTAAGTCCTACTTATGAAAGGCCTGAAAGGCCTGAAAGGCCATTCCGAAGGCACACGGTCGAGCCAAACGCGACCCTTAAAGGGGAAGTCGTTATCGGAAAAGGCACGCTCATAAGAAACGGGGCCTATATCCTGGGCCCTGTTATAATCGGGGGGGCCGAAGGATACCTCCTATGGCCCGATATGGACAAAAGGAGAGCGTGCTTATTGATGTTGATTCCGGCAACATTACAACCGTTGCAGAGGGGTTCGCAGGCCCTGCGGTTTTTAAATTCGATTCTTCGGGACCTGGACGTAGCAGCCTTAGTTCCCAAATTTTAAGCGCATATATAGGCATTATTACTAACATATGATCTCAATTGATGTCGATTTTGAAAGCCAGTCCAAAAAAACCATGTGCGTATATCTTAAGCACATAATTCAATAGCGTAAGACCTTTATGCGCCTAAAAATGCGGAATGCAGGTACAGATAATAAAAATGGACAATCTGATTAATCAGACAGTTTGTTTGATTGATCAATTCCGTTGATCGTGTGATTTGATCGCTTGATTATTCAGGATATCGAAGAATCCATGTGACAGATTCCTAAAATTCATCCTTTCTTTCCTTTTTCAAATTCGTTTTCGGGAACAATCCCGGGCCCCCTACCCCCAACTATTTAATATATTAGATAATGATTCAAAATGAGGCCTAACGTATATTTTTTATAATATATCTTTGCAAAAGAAGTAAGCCGATAAAGCGGCCCCCCAACGACTCCGGTTTATTCTATTAACCAGGGTCCGATGTTTTAAAACAGATGTGAGGATACACAATTATGCCAGAAGAGAACCGTGTCGGAAAGAAGATCCGTCAGCTCAGGGAAACTCAGAAAATGACAGTGGAACAGCTTGCTGAAACCAGTAACAGCAGCGTGGAATTAATCGAGCAGTTAGAAAACGGAGCCCTTGTTCCATCCTTAACTCCTTTACTGAAGCTCGCCCGGGCTTTAGGCGTCCGGCTCGGCACTTTTCTGGATGACATGCCCCAAAGCGGGCCGGTCGTTATCCGGGCCGGGCATTCCGAAAACGTCGTCAGGTTTTCCGGTAAGACCGAGCAGCCCAAAAAGAGCGCACTGGACTTCTATTCCCTCGCTTCGGATAAGGCGGACCGCCACATGGAGCCTTTCATTATTGATATAAGGGCTTCTCCCGAAGAAAGCCACAAACTCTCGTCCCACGAAGGAGAAGAGTTCATCTATGTCCTCTCCGGAGAAATCGAGATCTTCTACGGGAAAGAGGTCCACAACCTCAGGGAAGGAGACAGCATCTACTATGACTCCATCGTCCCCCATGACCTGCACACCGCAGGAGCCGGAGACGCAAGAATCCTGGCTGTGGTTTACGCTCCTTTCTGAAGGGTTTTTCTCCCTTCTCTTATTTCCGGAATTTACGGATTGAATTCTTAACATGAAAATGTTTTGAAAAATCTCACAATTATACAATTTTACAATTAGAAACTTCATAAATTCATATAATTAGAAGGAATCCTTATGTTTACCACAACGGTAGCTCCGCGCTTTGGGGATATTGACGGGCTCGGACATGTGAATAATACCATAATTCCGGTCTGGTTCGAAACGGGCCGAAACCCCATCTTCCGGCTTTTTTCGCCTGACCTTGACCTCAGGCCTGAAAAATGGAACCTTATTATGGTAAGAACGGAGTTTGACTTCCTCGGTCAGATGTATTTCGACGGGGATGTTGAAATAAAAACATACATTAAAAAGATCGGGAACAGTTCCTTTACTGTCGGGCATGAGGCCTGGCAGAGAGGAGGGTTAAAAGCAAAAGGCCTGGCAGTGCTTGTCTACTACGACTTCAAGCTCCAGAAAGCTCTTCCCATCCCGGCCCATTATCGAAAAGTCCTTGAAGAGCACCTGCTTTCCCCGGAAAACGAGGATTCCTCCAAAAAATGAGAGGCTGAGACCATGCAGCTTATAGACGAACCAATCGGGACATATTTTGAAAAACAGGTTGAAATTGATCCTGAACACGAATTTATTGTCTATCCTGACCGGGACCTGCGCTTTACCTACGGGCAGTTCAACGAAAGGGTAAACGACCTTGCGAAAGGCCTGCTTGCAATCGGAATAAAAAAAGGTGACCATGTGGGCATCTGGGCCCGAAACGTCCCGGACTGGCTGACCTTCATGTTTGCGACTGCAAAGCTTGGAGCTGTTCTGGTTACGGTAAATACCGCCTACAAGAGCCATGAGGTCGAGTACGTCCTCAAACAGTCGGATATGAAGGCCATGGCCGTCATTGACCGTTTCCGGGACGTTGATTACCTTCAGATTATGTACGAACTGGTTCCGGAACTCCGGACCAGTGAACGCGGGAGGCTGAAAAGTGAGAAATTCCCCCACCTGAAAAGCGTGATTTACGTAGGCCAGGAAAAACACAGGGGCATGTACAACACAAACGAGCTCATGCTCCTCGGGCACCATTCTCCTGACGAGGAGTTCCTCAAAATCAAGGCAAGTGTTCACTGTGACGATGTGGTCAATATGCAGTACACCTCGGGCACCACCGGTTTTCCTAAAGGGGTTATGCTGACTCACAGGAACATCCTGAACAACGGGCTTTCCATAGGAAACCGACAGAAATTTACGCATGAGGACCGGCTCTGCCTGCCCGTCCCCCTCTTCCATTGCTTTGGAATCGTGCTCGGGGTAATGGCCATCCTGACTCACAGGGCGACTCTTGTGATGCTGGAACTTTTCGACCCCCTTCTGGCGCTGGCCGCCCTCCAGAAAGAGAAATGTACGGCCCTCTACGGGGTCCCGACCATGTTCATTGCCGAGTACACTCATCCGATGTTCAATATGTTCGACCTCTCCTCCCTCAGGACCGGGATCATGGCAGGGTCCACCTGTCCTGTCGAGGCCATGAAGAAGGTTGTTGAGGACATGCACTGCTACGAGATTACCAGTGTCTACGGCCTGACGGAAGCCTCCCCCGGCATGACCCAGACCGCGACCGACGACCCCCTGGAGCTCCGGGTGGAAACCGTCGGAAAGTCCTTCCCGGGCGTTGAAGTCTGTGTCATGGACCCCGAAACCGGGCAAATCCTTCCCCCGAACACCGTGGGGGAACTCTGCTGTCGCGGCTATAACGTGATGAAAGGTTATTACAGGATGCCGGAAGCCACAAAACAGGCAATCGACGAGCAGGGCTGGCTGCACAGCGGAGACCTCGGGACCTGTGACGAAAACGGTTACTACCGGATAACAGGCCGTATCAAGGACATGATTATCCGGGGCGGGGAAAATATCTACCCCAGGGAAATCGAAGAGTTCATACATTCCATGGACGGAGTCAGGGATGTCCAGGTTGTCGGGATTCCGGACAAAAAGTACGGAGAAATCGTGGGTGCTTTCGTAATTCTGGATGAAGGGGCCGACCTGGCAGAAGAGGACATAAGGGACTACGCCATCAGCCGGATTGCCCGTTACAAGGTCCCGAAACATGTCTTTATTGTGGAGGAGTATCCCCTTACAGCAAGCGGAAAGATCCAGAAGTACAAACTCAGGGACCTGGCCGTCGAACTTATCGGGCAAAAAAAGAATTATTTGTAAGCAGTAAAGTCAACTACCCTTCTTAAATCTTCTATTTTTTGCATTAAGGGGCTTGTTTAACAGGCCCCCTGTTGACTCCGAACTTTACAACCTGCTTTCGGCAGGTATATTTCTCACCCAATCCATTTTTAATGATGCTGTTTTTGCCACATAAAACAGTGGTGTAAAAGTATGCATCCGTTTTGTACCATTCTTGAAACGCCCGGCCTCCTGCGTCGGCCGTTGAGGGACCAGGTTTTTTGAACCACAACACTCAGCCCAACCCGTTTAAACAAAAAATCCAGCTCAAAAAACCGGGCCAGAAGACTCAAAAAGCTTTCCACCCTATCTGGCCAAATATAGGTATTATGTTATACAGAGCTTGCCGGGCTTTCAACGCCGGGGTCTGGTTTTTATATGTCCACTTTTCTAATTTCAGCCAGTACTTCACTTTTACTAATCGAACCAATTTCCGGCAATTGTTCATTGATTTCGAGAGGTGGAGACAGGGCTCTCACCGGTCACGCAAGCGAGCGACCTTTTCGTAATGAAAAAAAGAAATCTGCCGGATATAGGGGCAAAAACTTGAAAATTAATATAACAGTATTCACTCCTCCAAACTGTTTCTGGAATTCTCGTCCACTATTACGTCTTCTCCTTCTTTGCTTCTGAGGAGGTTGCGTCTGGATTCGCGGGCAAGTTCGGCCTGCGCACTCAGCCTGCCTCCCACCCAGCGGTCCATAACCGTACAGGCTACAACGTCTCCCGTCACGTTAACGGCGGTGCGGCTCATGTCAAGGACCCTGTCCACCCCTATTATCAGGGCAATGCCGGCGGTCGGGATTCCCACACTGTTCAGGATTATGGCAAGGATTATTATGCCAACCCCGGGGGCAGCCGGGGTGCCGATGGATGCCCCTACGGTCGTGAGCATGATCAGTATAAGCCCTCCGAACCCCAGTTCCACCCCGAAGACCTGGGCCAGAAAAACAGTTGCAACTCCCTGGTAAAGCGCGGTCCCGTCCATGTTGACGGTTGCTCCTATGGGGATTACGAACTGCGAGACCGAGGGGCGGACCCCCATTTTTTCTTCTGCGGTTTTTATGGATACGGGCATCACGGCCGCGGAACTTGAGGTTGAAAACGCGAGCAGCATGAGCTCCCGCATATCCATCAAAAACTTTATCGGGTTGCGCTTTGATACGAAAAGCACGATGACCATGTAAAAGCCAAGCAGCACAAGGAGGCTTAAGAGAACGGTTCCCACATAAACGGCCATGCCCACGATGGCCCCGACTCCGAGTTTTATCGTAAAATTGGCCAGCAGCCCGAAGACTGCTACCGGGGCCAGCAACATACTCCAGCGCACGACCGTCATGCAGACTTCCTGGAGTGAACCGAGAAGGTCAAGCAGGGGCTTTGACTGTTTCGGAGCCATGGACACGAGGGCTATTCCGAAAATGATGGAAAAAATCACCACCTGGAGCATTTCCCCTTCGGCCATGGACCCCAGGGGATTTTTCGGGACCAGTTGCCCGATAAGTTCAGGAACCTCGCTGATGGTGGGGGCAGGAACTGAAGCATTGTTCCGGGCTTCTGCGGCACTTCCGAGTGTGCCCTGGAGGAGTTCGCTGCTTATATACAGCCCGGGTTTGATTAAAAGGGAAATCCCGATCCCGATGCAGATTGCAATCGCTGTGGTAAACAGGAAATAGCCCAGGATCCTGACTCCGATTTTACGGAGCTGTTCGGTATCCGAACCCGCGGCAATGCCCCTGATAATGGATGCGAAGATGAGGGGGACGACAATCATCTGCAAGAGCCGGAGGAAGATGTAACCCGGAAGGGAGAGCCACTCCCCCACAACATTCGCTTTTGTTTCATCAAGCAGGCCCCCAAAAGGTCCGAGGGCCAGCCCGACCGAAAGCCCAAGCCCCATTCCGAGCAGAATCTGGAGCCAGAGCCTTTTCTCCAGGAGAACGAGGAGATGGTGGCTGAGCCTTTTAAGGGAATGAGGGTGAATTCTCCGGACAGGGTCGGGACGGCGGTTAATTCCAAACATTGCGGCTCAGCTCAGGCAATTCTTATGGAGTATTTTCCTTAGCAGTGCAGGAGTTTCTCTTATGCTTTTTACGTATGTTTATGCTCATCCAGTTTTAAAATTCGGATTTTTGGTCCCGGAAATGCGGGTATAATCAGAACATTCTGCGTTAATTTTAAGGGAAAGCCGGGATACGACAGGCAAGCAATAAATTCCGTTTGGTTAAAATTAGATTTAAAGTGATAAATATATACAACATTCCGGAAATCAAAAAGGGTTGAAGCAGGAAAGGCCCTGCTCCCAAAAAAATATTATCAGGCTTCTTCATTTCCGGATACGGATTTTTCCGAAGCTGCGTTCCATTTACGGGCATTCCTTCTCCTTAATATGAACACAGACAATACGGAAAGCAGCCCCATCACAAGCAGTGGGACTATGAAGGGTTTCAGAATGTATTTAAGGATATTCAAACGGTCTCCGGTTGAAAGAGACGTAATATCTTTTTCCTCAGGGCTGTTTTCAGCCCCTTTTTCCATTACGGAAGATGAAACCCCTTTTTCCATTACGGAAGATGAATCTCCTACCTTATTTTCAACGCCTCCGGTCTCTGCCACGACTTCGTTTATCCCCCCTGCCCGGACTACCGGCATTTCTGGCTCCTTTTCCACGGGGTTTGGAGGTAAAAAAGAATCGTCCTCAAGCAGAATCGAAAAAGCGGTCCGGTTTCGGCCAAATAGATAGACCTTCCCGCCGTTTCCTCCGGCAGCAAGTGTGGAACTGTCCTGAGATACCGAGATGCTGTTAATGCATTCCACGATCTCGTACCTCCAGAGTTTCCGGCCTTCAAGTCCAAGGGCATAAAGGCTACCATTCCAGTTTCCTGCCGCGATGTAGGTGGTATCGGGGGCAACTGCCACATTATATACGGTATCATTGGTCTCGTAGTCCCAGAGTTTTTCCCCGGTCCTGTTAAAGAGGTAGACCTTGTTATCGAAGCTTCCGGAAGCAAGGTAAAACCCGTCGGAACTCAAAGAAACGCTGCTGATCCAGTATTCAGGTTTGGGGATCCAGGAAAACTCCCCTTTCCGGTTAAAAAGGTAGACGTTGTAGTTTGAGCCTCCCGATGCGATATAGGAGGCTCTCGGGGTCATGCATACGGTATTGATTACACTCCCTGTCTTTTTTTCCCACTGTCTCAGCCCTTCTCTGTTAAGGAGATATACGTAATGGCCGTAATCCCCGGAAGCCACGTAAGAACCGTCTCTTGAAACCGCAACACTCCGGACCGCGTCTCTGCAGGTATAATTCCAGAGCAGGTCTCCATTCCGGTTAAAGAAGTAGACCTGCTTATCGTCACTCCCGGCCGCAACGTAGTAACCGTTGGAAGAAATGGCCACACTGTTAATATTGCCGCCAGTTTCGTATTTCCAGAGCAGTTTTCCTCCACGGTTGAAATAGTAAACGCTATTATCGTTACTCCCGGCTGCAATACGGGAAGCGTCCGATGACATGGAAACCGTATATACGATGTCTTCTGTCCCGTAGTCCCAGAGGTTCTTTCCCTGCCTATCAAAGAAAGAAACATTGTGGTCAAAACTGCCCGTCGCAGCGTACTTTCCATCTTCAGAAAGCACGATACTGTTAACAATGGAGCCTGTTTCACAGATTCCGAGCAGCTCAAAAGCTTCAAGATCGCTTTCGTTTATTCCACGTTCGTTTGTGCCCTCTTCCAGCGGCAGGTCTTCAACTGCAATGGCAGTTCCGGAAAGAAAGAGGAGAAGACCAAAGATTAAAAATAATTTCATTCCAAAGGACCCCTTCTAAACATGATTAGTTTTTTTATCACATGAAGCTATTTATTAACGGAATTTTAAGCTCCAAACTTTTATAAAAATGGCCGTCAGTGTATCATGACAACCTCATCACCGGACCATTTTTTTGGTATGAAAGTGCGTTCAAGCACTTTCATTTATTTATGCCTGTTACTCAAAGAGTTTCATGTGCGTTTTTTCTCTGTGTTCCTGTTATACAGTTACGCCTTTAATTTTAATAAAAACGTATATGATATTCTGCGAAAAATCACTTTGTAGCTCATCCGGGTTGTATCATTTGCTCCTGTGAATAACATAATGGATTTTTTTTGTATATTATAATAATTTATCTTATATTTAGATTTATATTAATAATATAGTAAGAAATATCTTAAATGTGGGCCGGTAATTATTATAAAAAACTTTTTATGATTAAATAAAACAGTAATAATTAAATTATATATCTCTATTTTAATATGACCAACAAAAAAACATAATCAATATATTCAATTAGTAATGTTATCGGGCAGAATATTTTAACAATTTACTGAAAGTTTGTTTAAATATATACTTTTGCCGGATATGCGTTAAAAATGTCAAAAAAGTGATGTGGTTTTATGACACGAGAAGTATGGAATACAAGAGTAGGCTTTATCCTTGCAGCGGTAGGGTCTGCGGTAGGCCTCGGAAACATCTGGAGGTTCAGCTATGCTGCATATGAAAACGGCGGGGGGGTTTTCCTCATCCCGTACTTCATTGCCCTGCTGACTGCGGGAATCCCGCTTATGATCCTTGAATTCGGAATGGGAAGTAAGTTCAGAGGAGCTGCCCCCATGGCCTTCAAGCGAGCAAAGAAAAGTTTTGAATTTATAGGCTGGTGGGGAGTGATTGCCAGTTTTATTATTACAACTTATTATTCAGTAATCATGGGCTGGAGCCTGGTCTACCTGGTAAAGGCTTTTAACCTCGGCTGGGGTTCGGATACGGAAGCTTTCTTCAATGAAGCGCTTTTGGAAGTCTCGAATTCCCCCTGGAACTTCAGCGGCTTTGCCCCCAGTGTACTGGCAGGGCTCGTAGGGGTCTGGTTTTTGATATGGATCATTGAAAAAAAAGGCGTGCAGAAAGGAATCGAAAGGGCAAACAAAATCTTCATGCCTCTGCTCTGGCTCCTTCTCATTGTCCTCGTGTTCAGGGCAATAACCCTTCCGGGCGCCCTTGCCGGGATTGAATGGTACCTCAAACCCGACTTCAGCAAGCTTACGGACCTTGGCGTCTGGCAGGCAGCCTACGCGCAGGCCTTCTACAGCCTGAGCCTCGGGATGGCAATCATGATTACCTATTCCAGTTACCTCCCGAAGAAAAGTGATGTCGTAAACAACGCTTTTATTGTCAGCCTTGCCGACGGAGCTTTCAGTTTCACCATGGGATTCGTGGTCTTCGGGACTCTCGGATACATGGCTTTTGCCCAGGGAGTTGGAATTCAGGAAGTTGTCAAGCAGGGTATAGGGCTTGCCTTTGTGGTGCTCCCGGCAGCTCTGAATATGCTCCCGGGCCTGAAGGTTCTTACTGCCGTGGCCTTTTTCCTGAGCATTTCGGTCGCCGCTCTTTCTTCCCTTATCTCCCTCGTAGAAGCTTTTGCTTCAGCCTTGATGGATAAGTTCGAGATGAAGAGAAGCCGGGCAGTGAACCTGACCATTGCCGCCAGTTTCCTCTGCAGCCTGGTCTATGCAACCAGAGCCGGAATATACTGGCTTGATATCGTGGACCACTTTATCAACAGCTACGGCCTGATGATAGTAGGAATCCTCGAAGCCGTCGCAATCGGCTGGATCTTCGGTGCGGATAAGATAAGGGAATGGGCCAACAGCTATTCGGACATCAAAGCCGGGGCCTGGTGGGACATCAGTATAAAGGTGGTCCTGCCGATTGTCCTTATCTACCTTGTATTCAATGACACAAGGACAAACCTTGCCGAAGCCTACGGTGGCTATGAGCCTGCTGCCCTCCTGGTAGGGGCCGGTGTGATTGTCCTGGGAATGATCATATCCGTTCTTCTGCCCTTTATAAAGAAGGAGGTTGAGTGAAATGCTGTCCACAGGCAGTATCGCAATGGCTGTCTTCGGGTTCGTTGTCCTCTACGGAGGGCTTGCGTTTTTCCTGAGTATAGCCCTGAAAAAGAAGATGCTTTGATTAAAAATCGCAAAAATTAAAAAGGTAGTGGGAAGCTTTCCCCACAACCTATATACTTTTTTATCATTATCATGTGATTAACCAGCCGCTTACACCGACGGAAACCAGAAATAACATAAGATTAATATTATAGTTCAGACATAAAGTACATATTGAGTGTACAAACTGTAACTCCAAATAAATATAGACAGGTCAATAACCCCCCACTAAAGTGGGAGGCTTGTTTCGACAAGCCTTGATTGACCAGCTTAAGTCTTAATTGACTACGTTGGATATGTCA
>JAQVBP010000107.1 GCA_028690255.1 Methanosarcinaceae archaeon | reverse complement strand
GAGCAAGTTTTCGAAGGAAACTTGCGACTGCGGACCGCTCCGTAAGAGCGGTCTTAGCAGAGCAAACTGAAAGTTTGCGACCAAGGCTGAGTGAAGCGAAGACTGGCGGGCAGCGGCGGTATATCCAATTTACCAAGTCCCCCATACGTTTGAAAGTAGTTCGTCAGGGGGTAGAGAAGATCTCGATCTTCACCCAGTTCAACCATTTTTTTGCATCGAAAAAACGCCTCCTCTCTCAGTGAGAGCGGCGTTTTCACGAAAAGAGGGGGCATTATCGCACCGCGCGGTCAGGGGTATAAATACCGTCGAAAAAAAATTATAGGAGTATGGATGATCCATTTTATCTGAAGAAAAAACTCGGTATCCGGCGAAGCCTGAACCCGTTCACAAAGGAGCCCTATGTGCTGGATTTCCGTCTGACCATGGAGCATAAAGACCGGCTGTATGCGCTCAGCCGCGAGACGGGAACATCGATCGACGAGGCATTGCGGGTGATCCTCGATCTCGGATTTGTATGTGAAAAGGATGCGGGCGGGCGTACGGATATGGTGTATTACGATCCGGATATGACCTGTAATGATTTTTATCACGCACTGCTGATCAAGGGATTTGCGGCGTATGATGCCGGGAAGACGACCCGGTGGTCGGATTCCGTGAAATGCCCTGCTAGTACCAATCTGTACTAACCCCGGAGCGAATCATAAGTATATATACTTTGACTGATTATATTTCTGTCAATATATTTATATATCTTGAGGGCGATATACTATTCATGGAAATTAAATCCGATAAAAACTGGGTTGAGCGGGGTTACTCCAGCTTATTTGAAACCTACAATACGCGAAATTTCACCTATGACGAAGCACAGGAGTTTCTGACGAATAATACGATAACGAAAGCTTCTGTTGTAGCAAATCTACTCTCTACTCTTCGTAAGCAGGGTCTGCTGGAGGTTTCTCAGGATCCTTCGGATGCCAGGAAGAAGTTGTATCGGATGATTCCAAAAGAGGATCAGATTGCTGCGATTCTTGAGCCGAGGGGCACTCTGGACCGCGGGGAACTGGAACGTCTTTTGAAGCGGGCTGCCGATCTGATCCGCACCCGTGTGGATTATAAATTTATTCTGATTCCTCTGTTTTTGAAACGTATTAGTGATAAGTGGGAGGATGAGTTCGAGGAGGCTAAAAATGAGGCTGTTTCCGATGGATATACCGAGCAAGAAGCAGTTTTAGAGGCTTCGAAAGCAACGTATCATACGTTTGATCTGCCGACCGAGTATCTCTGGGAGAATATCCGGCAGGAAAGCGGCCGCCTTCCTGAGGTTTTTTCCCGCGCACTGAAGGAGATTTCTGTGCGGAATCCCGAACTTTCCGATGTTTTTTCGACGGTGGAGTTTGCCGATTTTGCACGGAACGAGGAGAATGCCATCATTCTCCAGCAGCTGGTTGAGTTGTTTTCCGAGAAGAGGCTGGCTGATGTGTCTCCGGATATTTTAGGGGATGCTTACGAGTGGATTCTGCGCTATTTTGCTCCTCAGCGTGCGAAGGAGGGGGAGGTGTATACACCGCGTGAGGTTATCCGGATTTTAGTCCAGGCTCTTGATCCAAAACCTGAGATGAGTGTGTATGATCCTGCCAGTGCTTCGAACGGTATGCTGATCGAGGCGTATAATCATGTGATGCATATGGAGGGGAAGGCAGCGGCGGACAGAGTATTTTTGTTCGGGCAGGAGGCGAACGGCAAGACGCTCGGTCTTGGAAAGATGAATATGTATATTCATGATATCCGGAATGTGCAGATCGAGCTTGGAGATACGCTTTTGTATCCGAAGTTTAAGGTGGACGGCGGACTTCGTCAGTTTGACCGGGTTGTCGCAAATCCTCCCTGGAATCAGGACGGATACGGGGGAGATACGCTGAAGGGGGCGGATCTTCCAAGGAGGTTTTCCTACGGTCAGGTGAATCATGATTCTGCTGACTGGGTGTGGGTCCAGCATATGCTTGCGTCAGCGAATGATTCGGGGCGGGTCGCGGTTGTTCTGGATACGGGCAGTCTTTTCAGGGGGGGAAAGGAGCTTTCGGTGCGAAGCAAGATTTTGAAGGCTGATCTGCTGGAGGCGGTTGTTTTGACGGCGGAGAAGTTGTTTTACAATACGAGTGCGCCGGGAGCGCTGTTGTTTTTCAATAAGGCGAAGCGTGCGGACCGCCGGGGGAAGGTATTGTTTGTGAATGGAAGCGGGACGTTTGTGAAGCATCCGGATGTGCGGAAGCTGAATTCTATGACGCCTGAGCAGATTTCTCTGATTGCCGGTACGGTTCGCGAGTGGCGGGAGGAGGAGGGTTTTTCCCGGGTGGTTTCGTTTGAGGAGATCGAGAAGCAGGACGGGAATCTGAATGTTACGCTGTATGTTGCCCCGGATGTGGTTTCGGAAGAGGTCGATCTGGCGGAGACGTGGGCTGAGTTGAGGCAGGTCGATTTGGCAATTGCAGAGACGGAGAAGAAACTGGCAGGGTTTCTTTTAGAGCTCGGGGTGGATGTATGAGCACAGAGAAGTTATCCCGTGCAGAGGAGCTTTCTGAGTTTTTGCTGTATAATACGGACGGGGGGAATACGCGTGTTCAGGTTCGGCTGTATGAGGGGTCGGTGTGGCTTTCTCAGCGTTCGATTGCAGATTTGTATGACCGGTCAGCGCCGACGGTGAGTGAACATATCGCGAATATTTTCGAGGAGGGGGAGCTTGATCCGAAGAGGGTCACCCGGGTTTTTGATGTGGAGCAGGATGAGGGCGGTCGGTCGGTCGTCCGTTCGATTGTTTGCTATAATCTGGAGATGATTCTGGCGGTTGGATATCGTGCGAGGTCGACCCGCGGGACGCAGTTTAGGAAGTGGGCAACGAGGCTTTTGCAGGAGTATGTGGTGAAAGGGTTTGTTCTTGATGATGAGCGGTTAAAGGAGCCCGCAGGGTTTGGCCAGGATTATTTCGATGAGCTGCTTGAGCGGATTCGTGCGATCCGTGCGTCAGAGAAGCGTTTGTATCTGAAGGTTCGGGATATTTACGCGCTGAGTGTGGATTATGATAAAACTCATCCTGCTGCGAAGAAGTTTTTTGCAACGGTGCAGAATAAGATCCATTTTGCGGTTCACGGTCATACGGCGGCGGAGGTTATGATGCTGCGGGCAAATGCGGATCTGCCGCATATGGGGCTTTCGACGTGGAAGGAGAGCCCAAACGGGAAGATTCGTCTGGCGGATGCTTTGACGGCGAAGAATTATCTTTCGAGCGAGGAGCTTACGACAATGAATTCGCTGGTGAATCAGTTTCTGGAGTATGCGGAGCAGCAGGCACGTTCCAGGAAGGTTATGACGATGCATGACTGGGGGGTGAAGCTTGAGGCGATTCTCCGGCTGAATGATATGAGTATTCTTATGAATGCCGGGAAGGTTTCGATGGAGCGGGCAAAAAGTAAGGCTTCGCGGGAGTTTGAGGTGTTTGAGGCACGGGAGCTTGAAAGAGAAAATGCGCAGGATGAGGATGAGCTGGAGGGTGTGCTAAAAGAGCTTTTAGCGTGTAAGAATCTTGATTCGAAGGCGAATGGGGGTCCTGATGCATACCGATAATATTTTATGCGGAGTTTCAACTCTTCGGATTTTCCGAATAGTTCGAAGCGGGTGGTGTCTGTGAAGACTGAAGTGATTGCCCGGCTGCATAAAAATTTTGAGGATTTTGTGCATGAGAAGGATGGAGTAGAGTTCTGGTATGGACGGGATCTGAAGGATCTTCTTGGGTATGCTGAATGGAGGAATTTTGGGCAGGTTATTGATAAAGCTAAAATTTCGTGCGAATCAGCAAAAGGAGCTGTATCACATCATTTTGTTGACGTCAACAAAATGATCCCGACGGGGAAAGGAGCAGAGCGTTCGGTGAGGGATATGATGCTTACCCGCTATGCATGTTATCTTATCGCCCAGAATGGGGATCCGCGGAAAGAGGAGATTGCGTTTGCCCAGAGTTATTTTGCAGTGCAGACGAGGAAGCAGGAGATCATTGAGGAGCGCATTCGTGATTTGGAACGTCTGAATGCCAGAGAAAAGCTTACGGAGTCGGAGCGTATATTTGCGCAGAATCTGTATGAGCGCGGTATAGATGGAAAGGGGATCGGTGTCATTCGAAGTAAGGGGGATAAGGCGTTATTCGGCGGGCATACGACCCAGGAGATGAAGAATAAAATGCATGTCCCGGAGAATAGACCTATAGCGGATTATCTGCCGAGGGTCACGATTACGGCGAAAAATCTGGCGACGGAGATGACGAATTTTAATGTGGAGGATAAAGATATGCAGGGAGAGTCTTTGATTACGACTGAGCATGTGGAAAATAACCGCGGGGTCCGTAATCTGTTGTTGGAACGCGGAATTGTGCCTGAGAATCTTTTGCCCGAAGAGGATGTAAAGAAGCTGGAGAGAAAGGTGAAGTCCCAGGAGAAGAGTCTGGCGAAGAAAACGAATGGGTTTTCGGAGGAGAGGGTATGAACGGACATTTGCCGGAGGGGTGGCGTATCGACAGTGTAATGTCTGTGTTTTCAGTTATATCTGGAAAAACACCCTCAACAAAGATGGAAAAATACTGGAGAGATGGTGACATCGAATGGATCACTCCCGCAGATATGAGTGATATTAATGAACATGTCTATCTCAAAGAAAGTTCGAGGAAAGTAAGCAAAAGTGCATTAATTGAGGCAGGTCTTAATCTCGTTCCTAAAGATACAATAATTCTCTCGACCCGTGCTCCGGTTGGTACACTTGCACTCAGTTCAACCGATATGACGTTCAATCAGGGTTGTCATGGCTTGATAAACAGAGACCCGTCGCTTTATGATACGAGATATTTTTATTATTATCTTCTTGGAAAGAAACGAGAACTCCAAAATCAAAGCGGAGGAAGTACTTTTAAAGAGCTCTCGAAAGAACGACTGAATTCTTTTTCATTATTGATACCCCCCCTCGCCGAGCAGCGCCGTATCGCCGGTATTCTTACCACCGCCGATTCTGCCATAGAAGATGCAGGTAAAGCCGTTTTCAAAAGTCATCGAATAAAAATAGGGCTGATGCAGCGGCTTATTCCGCGTGATACGGATAATATGCCTGTTGGTTCGGAATTAGTGAGAATTGGAGATATCTGTACTCTAAAAAGTGGGTCCTATCTCTCTGATTATGTCGAAAAAACGGACAAAAGTGTCCCTTATGTAAAAGTATCCGATTTGAATCTAGTTCAAAATCAAATGCATGTTCATACCGCTGAACTTTCGATTATGAAAACTGTTGTTTCTCAACAGATATTCCCAATTGGAACTATAATATTCCCAAAAAGAGGGGGGGCAATTGGCACCAATAAAAAGAGAATTACCGCATGTGAAATTTATGTAGATTCTAATATTATGGGGGTCATTCCGGGAAATCAGATATTACCAGAATATTTGTATTATTATTTCCAAAATATAGATCTTGGAAAATTGTGTAATGGTTCAACAGTACCGCAACTAAACAATAATGATATTGCCCCATTGAAAATCATATTACCCCCCCTCGCCGAGCAGCGCCGTATCGCCGGGATCCTTACCGCCGCCGACGAACAAATCGCTCTGTGTCAAAAAAGAAAAGCCCTTCTTCAGAGAACCAAGACTGGTCTCATGCAGAACCTTCTCAGCAGGGCTGCATCATGACCCTGCATATCGACGGTGAAGATGTAGTGGTAGACGAGCTCCTTGTTCTTGCACAAGGAGACCTTCAGGCCTCTTTAACCTTGTATCAAGCAAAAAATTATCGCCAGTCAATCTTCTTTCTTCAGCAGACGGTTGAAAAAACGTTCAAAGCACTGGCAAAATATACTAGGCTTACAGATGATGTCAGATCCTTAAATCACACGCCTCTAAAAGTGATAAAAGATTCAGCAGCAAAGTCAAAAGATTACCTAAAAACCGTCATAACCTACGCAGAAACCGATGAAACACTGGACTATATTTTAAAATCCCAGAATATCATCCAGGCAATAGAATCTGGTAAAATTGACGCAGTAGTTGATACCAGCATGACCGAGCTAATGCAGAAATCCAAAAACCACGATCTAAGTGCTGAATCCCTCCAGACCCTTCTTTCAGAAATCTCATTGAGATACAACTGGTGTGAAAATGCCCTGAAACAACTGAAAGCCGGTCAGCTATCTCCGAGAACACGCAAACAAATTGAATACGAATTCCAGCTTGCCACAATAATAGATGTCGGAAAACATGACTTAGAAGAAGGAAAAGCGGAATTATTTAACGATTTTGCGTGGACTGAGGTCGTATTGGACAACCCGCAAATTTACAAAAATGACATCATGGTTGTCATTCTCATAGATATTGCGTTATTTATTGCCGAAAATCTTGCAATAATAACCAGTTCACACGTAACCAAAACCCGGTATTCTGATGATAAAGTAAATTTCCATCCGGAAGAATACTACACAGAAGAGCGACCAATTGTCAAAATAATTCCAGATCTGCAAACGTATGCACAGGTTTCCATTGACTACACCCGTCAATCATATGAGATGAACAAATCGATTTTAGGGGCCGGATTATGACAAATTACGAAAACATCATCCGCAAACAGCCCATCATCGACGCACTCGTACAAAACGGATGGACCTACCAGAAAGGATCAGAACTCCCCCGGCTCTCCACCGCAGAACCCCTCCTCCTCCCATACCTCCGTACTGCCATCAAAACCCTCAACCCTGACGCACAACTCACTGACCTTGAAACAGAAAACCTCATCGAAGAACTCAGAACCAAAACCATCTCAAGCGGCCATGCAAAAGACCTCCTCAAAATGTATCGTGACGGAATACCCGCAACCCCCAAAAAAACCGGACTCCTCACCTACATCAAACTCTTCGACGAAGATCCTGCAAAAAACACCTTCACAGTAGCCGACGAAATAACCCATACCGGCCATGAAGAATTCATCCGCTGCGACATCCTTCTCTATATAAACGGCATCCCCCTCGTCAACATCGAATGCAAAGATCCCTCATCCCAGAGCGTAACCTGGGCCGACGCCTACCAGCAGATCAGAAAATACCAGACCAGCGTCCCTGAACTCTACAAATATGTCCAAATCGGCATCGCAGCCGATGCGACAATCAAATACTTCCCCACCACCCCCTGGAACACCGACCTCACCATCAAAATCCAGGAATGGAACGCCGGTCAAAATCAGATACAAAACATCATCGATCTCCTCACCCCCTCTGTCCTCCTAAACATCATCCAGAACTACACCTTCATCCGGCAAATCGGCGGAAACGACACAAAAGTCATTCCCCGCAACATCCAGTATAGGGCATCGGAAAAAATCATCAGGAGGGTGACCGACAACCTTGCAGGCAAAACCCACAAAAACAAAGGACTCATCTGGCATTGGCAGGGCAGCGGCAAAACCCTCACCATGATCTACGCCGCAAACAAACTCTACAAAAATCCTCTCCTTGAAAAACCAACCATCCTCTTCATCACCGACCGAACCGACCTTGAAGATCAGCTCGCCCGCGAATATCAAAACATCGCCGGTCTGCCTCCCCTCAAAAAAATCGGCACCATACAAGACCTCATCACCGCTCTCAAAGCCGACGACTACAAAGGCACACGGGAACTCATGACCGTCCTCGTCCAGAAATTCAAACCCGGTGAATTCGAAACCATCGAAAAAGAACTCAAAGGAATCTCCGGAACCACCATTCAGAACCGAAAAAACATCATACTCTTCATCGACGAAGCCCACAGAACCCAGGAAGGCATCCTCTCCGGAGAAATGCGCAACAAAATCCTCACCTCCGCTTTTGCCTTCGCCTTCACCGGAACACCTAACAACGTCGAAAACGGCAAAAACACCTTCACTGAATTCAGCTACCCTCCCGAAGAAGAATACTTAGACAAATACGACATGGGAGACTCAAACAAAGACGGATTCACTCTCCCCCTCACCTACCAGCCCTGTCCTTTTGATGCAAACATCAACGCATACCACGACGCAATCGAACAATTCCTCGACCAATACTTCGAAGAAATTGACGAACTCGACCGCGAACGTATAGAAACCAACATAAAAAAACGCATCAAAGCCTACAAAATATTCCTTGAACACCCCGAACACATCAAAAAATGCGCTGAACACATCGCACATCACTTCACCGCAAAAGTAGAGCCCCGGGGCTTCAAAGCACTCATTGTCTGCTCAGGCAGAAAAGCCTGTGCCCTCTACAAACAGGAAATCGACCGGCTCTTAGGACCAGGAATCGCCGAAGTCGTCATGACCTACCAGGCAAACGAACACGACGAAATCCTCCAAAAATTCCAGAAAGAACAACACAAACGCCACAAAAACCTCGACGAAACAACCTTCACCAATGCATACCGGGACAACTACAAAGAAGAAAACCTCCCGAAAATCCTCATCGTCACCGACAAACTCCTTGCAGGCTTCGACGCCCCCAAACTCCAGACCATCTACCTCGACAAACTCATCAAAGGAAACAAACTCCTCCAGGCAATAACCCGATGTAACCGCCCATATCCAGGAAAAGAATTCGGCCTTGTCATAGACTACGCAGGAGTACTCACCCACATAGAAAAAGCCCTCCAGAATTATAACCGCGGAGCTTTAGGCGGCACTATCCTCAACAAAGAGGAAATCGCTGAAGTCTATGTCAAAGAAATCAACGAACTCAAAGCCGTCTTTGGTGATATTCAAACCGCCTCCCCCTACACCATCGAAGAAGCCCTCAAATATCTCATGCAGAATCCCGAACTTCTCAAAGAATTCGGCAAACGTCTCGCCAGACTCAGAAACATCAGAAAAATTATCGAATCCACTCCATCAGTCATCGACAACGAAAAAACACTCGACTGGTTCCAACGTATCTGCGACGCTTACAAAAAACTTGACAGTGACACAAACACTCTCGTCGTCAAAGAAATCGACGCAATTTACACATCCATCCATCAAAACGTTACCCCGGGAACCATCCGGGAGGATCTCCCCGCATGGACCATCAACAACCAATATTTGAGCCCAAAAGAAAACCCGGTAAAAGCGGTCAATATTGTCTTTACCCTGGAAAAATTCATCAAAGTAGACAAATACAGAAAACCTGCATATGAATCCCTTCTTGCAAAAATCGAACGGGCAATTTCTGAATGGAGAGAGAAGAAAATCACCGATGTACAGTTATGCGAAATCGGCCCTGCTCTCATAATGGAAGGGAACGACATCGAAGAAGAAGCCAAAAACAGCAAACTCTCTGACATCGCATTCGGCGTATATACTCTCATCAAAAGTGAATGGAAAGAAGACACAGAACTCAAAGAAGAAATCAGCAGCCTTGATGCAGCCCTCACCGCAAACAAACTCATTTTCCCGGGCTGGCAGCAGCAGTCAACTGTCGCCAAAGAAGTGGAGCGGGAAATAAAAAGCATTCTGCGCAAATACGGAAAGAAACACGGGAAAAGCATTGATGAAATCGACCAGCTCTTTGACATAATTACCAAAGGACTGATGCACACGTGAACTTTGATGTAACTCCGATAATCCACCGGAGAAATATCCTCTATCCGAGACTTGAATTTCGGACCGGCAGACTGGAACTTATTCTTCCGATAGATACGGATGAGACGGAAATACTCGAAAAATATCATGACTGGATCATCGAAAAGAACACTTTCATACAGGAAATGCTGGATCTATCCGCAACCCTTTCCTTTGAAAACCGCACAAAAGATGAACTGATACATCTTGTGAAAGAGTTTCCGGAAACCCGGAAACACGATGATGTCCAGATAAAATTCCGAAAAATGAACACCAAATGGGCAAGCTGCTCAAACAACAAGACGATTACCATCAACAGTCTGGCACAATATCTCCCGGCATATCATCTGAAGTATATTCTCTCTCATGAATTTCTTCACCTCACCATCCGCCAGCACAATACTCTCTTCAAAGACATACTTCTTCAGCAATACCCGGATATGGAAAGACTGGAAAGAGAACTCTGCGGCTACTGGTTCAAACTGAATCTATCTAGGTGACATACTATCTCTCTACCTTTCCCACCCCCTCACAAATCAAAGATTTACTCCACTGAAGTCGTCCGCTTTCAGCGTCCAACCCGCCTCAGCTGATGGTGTGCTTATATCCCTCTCCCGCAGCCTATTTTTCTGCATTTTTCGTAACCTATCTCTCTCAGTGAGAACGGCGTTTCCGCGAAAACCCGGGGCATTATCGCACCGCGCGGTCAGGGGTATAAATACCGTCGAAAAAAAATTATAGGAGTATGGATGATCCATTTTATCTGAAGAAAAAAC
>JAQVBP010000106.1:7388-10419 GCA_028690255.1 Methanosarcinaceae archaeon | reverse complement strand
AGGGGCCTTATCTGGTAAGAGAAGTAAAAAAAGGGATTTTTTCCGATAAATTATAATTGTTATTATATTTGTAAATTAAATATAGTTAACCCTTATTTATAATATTATAATTCACCGTTTTCATTGCCATATTATCGAACTATATTATCGAACTTTATCTCTTCAGGCGGTAAGATCCCTTCCCCGACTCTGTAGGAGGCAGGGAGGGTAGTTCACCCATTCATAGAGGATGTTGTATGAAACCTGTAAAAAGCGGACTCGATTCAATTTCAAAGTACCTTCGTTCGAAAAAAGAACTCGGAAGAAGGAAAATCGGGCTTTTAGTAGATGGCCCGAACATTCTCAGGAAAGAGTTTGACGTAAATCTCGAAGAAATCAGGGACGTGTTAAAAGCTTACGGCAACGTCAAAATAGGGAGGGTTTTCCTGAACCAGTACGCTTCTGAAAAGCTGGTAGAAGCAATTGAAAATCACGGATTCGAACCCATCATCTGCTCAAGTGACGTGGACGTCCGCCTCGCGGTCGAGGGTATGGAACTGGTCTACAACCCCAACATCGATACCCTGGCAATCGTAACAAGGGATGCGGACTTCAAACCTCTCCTGAACAAGGCCAACGAACATGGTAAGGAGACAATTATCTTCGGAGTCGAACCCGGCTTTTCCACGGCCCTCAGGAATTCCGCGGATTATGTAATCCTGATGGACAAGGACAGGATGAGCTACGACGAAGATGAAATCGAAATTTCGGAATTTATAGAGGAAGAGGATTCTGATGGAAGTCTGGATAAACAGTCAACTCCTCCTTCGTGACGGCTCCCGCCATTAAAATGGCAGGCATCTAGGGATTTTCAACCCACGTCATACCGCCCTATGGCGATTTAGTCTTGTCTCGCCAACAACGTTTCAAGTTTTACGTATAGGACTTTCCGATACAACCTCTTACTTGAAATTCAGAGCAAAGTCTGATTGGCCTACTTGAGCCTATTATGCTTCCGGTAGCAAAAATCAGACTATTATAATAGGGCGTGTATATTTAAAATCTTTATTATTGGATGGTATTTTGGGAAGTCTACGGCTGTATCCCACCATTGAAATGGCGGGGATTAGCCTGTATTTGACCTAAAATCCCCTATTTTAGTTAAATATTTTAGTTAAAGGGGTTTGTTTTACTCAGTTCCGTTCTACCTTAAGTCCAAGGATATCCTTCGCTCCTCCGAAGACGTCCCTGGCAATCTCGGCACACCCTATAGCTGCATGCCATTTTCCAAGGGCTTTGCATTCCCGGCCGAGGTGCCGGTTGATCTTTTCCCGGACCCTGGAAACTTCCGCAATCGAACCTGCAAGGAAGAACTTTCCTTCCTTTCCGTAGTCCCTGAGCAGGAGTTCAAGGGAAGCTATCTCCATGGCCGCAAAAAGAGCAATGGTGTCGAGGGCAAGGAGGGCTGAATCCTCTCCTTTTTCTGCGGCGGCAAGCAGCTCGTCCCGGTTGCTGTAAGGGGTCATTTTTAGGGTTCCGGCTTCTATGAAGGCCTGGTTTGCACTCATGAGCCCCGCGTCCACATCCCGGATCGCCTGCAGGTCAAGGGGGCCGTGGTGCACGCCGGGAGCAAAGATGCAGGCATCGATTGCTCCGAGGACCTTGCCTTCGGCAACGGCAAGGGTCACGGTATTCGAGCTTATGTCGGCCATCACGAAGTCCTCATAGCCCAGGCAGCGGATATGGTAGGCAATTCCAAGTTTTTCCGGGCTTGTGAGGTGGGAAAAAACCTTCATCCTCGGGTCCACGCAGCTTTTGGTATGAAGTCCGGGAATTGCAACTGCAGGGATGCCGGAGTTCAGGATGGCCTCAAAGACCTTCGTGCCTCCGCCGGTCTTTTTCCCGGCCCCTTCCACACTTTGAAGTCCCCTTCTCTCCAGAGCCCGGAGATCCTTGATACTGGAAAAACCGTCTCCCATGGAATAAGTAAGCCCGACAAGTTCGATCTTTCCCCTGGAAGTTTTAAGGTTCTCTGCTATTGATTTCAATATTTCGGCCTCTGAAAGACTTGCGGCCTCCGTTCTGGATAATTCGAATGTCCGGATTATTCCCTTCTCAAGCAGGGCAAAACGCATTGCTGTTGTACCGTGGTCAATCCCTATAAACGCCAATCAGACTCTCTCCCTGTTTTTTCATGATGAGTTCTCAATAATTGCAGTAAGTTCCTTCACAATCCTCTCCCCCTCGGCCGCCGTCCCGACCGTGGTCACAAGCCGGAGTTCCTGAATGCTCCGGCCTTCCGAGAGAAGCAATCTTAAATTTCCTCTGGAATCCGCTCTCAGGAGTTTCCCCGACAGTTTTCCCCCGGCTGTCCCTTTTACGGAAATAACGGCCGGGATTATCTTTTTGACTTCCGGGTGCTGGCTTACAAGCCTTACGAGCTTTTTCCCTAACCGGCCTCCTATGATTGTGGTGTGGGCTCCTCCCAGTTTACTTTTTAGGAGGGTATCAGGATTGTCACTTCTTTCACTCATTGTAATTTTTAACTGTTGCGGTTGTTTTTTATATTTATATTCCTGGAGGAGCTCATGGAGACCCCCTGATCTCCGGTGCATTAGGGCAATAATCAGAGGTCTTAAAAAAAGAATGACAGGAAGTGGGAACTGCCTTCTAATTTCCTTTTTTCTTCTCCTTCCCTTAATAATATCTTAATGCTGTGAAAAGTTCCAGTTATAATCACAAAAGATTATAAATTCGTGAATTATTTTTCTTTTGTGGATTACACTAAAAGGGTGTAGCACTACCCCACTGCCTCATATGCAAAAGCATTAGGAATTACTTTTTTGATCATGTTGAAAGTCGGATTAACATTGGCATTAAGGATATTTTTCCGTCTTGATAGAGGGTTAAAATGCAGATTAATAATATTTATTTATTTATTTATTTATTTATTTATTATCAATCAGAGATTTTCAAGCTCTTTCATGCCGATGAGCCTGATATTCTGCTCCTGCAGGAGCTGAATTGCCTTTTTAATGTCGTTTACCCTTAC
>JAQVBP010000106.1:0-7288 GCA_028690255.1 Methanosarcinaceae archaeon | reverse complement strand
TATTTATTTATTTATTTATTTATTTATTTATTATCAATCAGAGATTTTCAAGCTCTTTCATGCCGATGAGCCTGATATTCTGCTCCTGCAGGAGCTGAATTGCCTTTTTAATGTCGTTTACCCTTACGATCAGGAGAGCTTTCTGGCCTCTGGTTATAAAAGCGTATGCATAATCCAGGTTAATATCTGCTTTTCCGAGCACGTCCGCAATCATAGACATGCTGCCCGGGATGTCTTCCATCTCGATCCCGAGCACTTCGGTCTCGGAAACCGTAAACCCCGCATCATGCAGGACCCTGTGGGCATCCTCTGATCTGTCCACCACCATGCGTATAATCCCGAAATCCCCTGATTCCGCAATTGTAAAGGCCCGGATGTTTATACCTGTGGTCTTCAGTTTATCAGCAACGTTTGCAAGCCTTCCCGGTTTGTTTTCCGCAAAGAGAGAAATCTGTTTTATGATTTTTTCTTCCATTCCAACACAACCCTTTCTGTGATATTTTCTTAAATAAGAACGTTCTTTCCGGTATTATAAGTTATCCTGTATATTTACTGATTGGAAGCGCGGAGGGGGAAGGCTCCAACATTTAGTGTGGAGCAGTTACCTCCTCGAAGCCCTGCACATTTTCCTGCACGGAACTTTATACGTTTCAGAGCTTTGGTCTTTTATCGATGACCTTCTTCGATTTTCCGGTTGAGCGGGGGAGGGAACCGTGCTCCACGAGTTCCACCTTCACTGCGAGGTTGAGTACACTCTTAAGGGCTGAAGCCACCTTTTTCTCCAGTTTCATCATATCGGACATCCGGTCACTGAATGCGGATTCACTCATTTCGATTTCCACTTTCATGGAGTCGAGTTCTCCGATCCTGTCCACTATAATCATGAAGTGGTTTCCGACTTCCGGAATCTTCATAAGCACGGACTCAACCTGGCCCGGGAAGACGTTTATGCCGCGGATGATGAGCATGTCGTCCGAACGGCCCGTAATCCGGGTGATCCTCGGATGCGTCCTTCCGCACCTGCAGGGTTCGGTGATTTTTTTGGTCAGGTCTCTTACCCTGTATCTGATGAGCGGAAGGGCCTCTTTTGTAAGTGTGGTTATCACAAGTTCTCCGGTTTCTCCATCGGGTACGGGTTTGCCGGTTTCCGGGTCCAGGATTTCCACAATGTACTTGTCGGCCCAGATGTGAATGCCGCATTGTTCGGCACAATCCGTGAAAAGCGGGCCGCTAAGTTCCGAGGTCCCGTAAATGTCGTAAGCCTTTATTCCTGCCTCTTTTTCAATCCGTTCCTTGAGTTCCTGGCTCCAGGGTTCGGCTCCGAAAAATCCTATTTTTATTTTAGTATCGTCTCTGATGCTGAGCCCTTCTTTTCGGGCAACTTCGATCATGTACGAAAAATATGAAGGGGTACAGGCGATAGCCGTTGTTCCGAGATCCTTCATAAGTTCGATCTGGCGTTCGGTATTCCCGGAACTTGTGGGAAGCACACTGGCTCCGACTTTTTCGCTGGCGTAGTGGACCCCAAGCCCGCCTGTAAATAATCCGTAGCCATAACTGATCTGCAGGACATCTTCTTTTCCTATCCCAACAGACGTGAAGGCCCTGGCAAGGGACTCGGCCCATTCCTCTATATCATTTCTGGTGTAGCCCACTACCGTTGATTTTCCTGTTGTCCCCGAGGATGCATGGAAACGGACGAGTTTTGAGTTGGGGACACAGAACATCCCCGTGGGGTAGTTGTCTCTGAGATCCTGCTTAAACGTAAAAGGCAACTTTGCGAGGTCTTCAAGGGTCTGGATGTCGTCGGGGTGAACGCCGTGCTCGTCAAACCTTTGCTTATAAAAAGGAGAGTTCTCGTACACGTAATGCACCAGTTCTTTCAGTTTTACTTCCTGCAGTTTCATCAATTCGTCTACAGGCATTGTTTCAATTTCAGGATCCCAGTATTCTGGCATATTTTCACGCTCTTTTTTGTCAGGCTTACGATTCAACATTTTTATAATTCCGCCGAAGAAAAACCCACGAGGCCTTTAAATCAGGGGCAGTTAACTTTATTCAGAACTTCGCTTTTCAGATTTCCGGCGCTTCCGAAAGGCATAACATTGAAAATTAAGCAAGATTCTCCTATAAAAAAGAATTGTTTATTATATCGAAAAAGGCAGATTATCGTCTTTTTTCATGAAGTTCTGCCATAAAAAATAAGGCCCAGGTTTTTTGGATTCCCGGGTTTCTATTATACTGTCCGGCCGTTTTCTTCTTCTTATTATTATTCATCTTCTGAGATATATTTATAAGTACTGTTCGCTGGAATTAAAGCTTTTAAGGTCTCTTTTGCTTTTTCCCGGCATTTCCGGAGCACTTCATTCAGGTCACCGACCACCTCGATTCCGGCAGCTCCTGAATGCCCTCCTCCGGTGCCTTTATATTCGGAACTCACGTCTTCCATTAACTGGCCGAGGTTAAGCCCGGCGTTTACAGCATCTCTTTTGGCGCGGGCGCTTACCCGGACGTTGCCGTCTTTTGTTGTCCCTACAAAAGAGACGTCTGCTCCTATATTGATAAGCATGGAGGATGCCGAACCTCCGAAGGAACTTACATGGGAAGTCGCTATCAGCATCTCCCCTACCCGTTCCATCTGGTTTCGACTTGCAGCTTTCAGTATAGCTATGCGCATGGAGATGTCCTGGGGCGTGGCAGCCATCAGGTCAAGCACTTCCCCGTACTCAACTCCGCTGTTTTCTATGATATTCGCAACCGTGCGAAATGTATCAACAGTTGCGTGTTTGAAATGCCCGGTGTCCGTGATAATCCCGGTAAGCATCCCAATTCCGACCCGCCGAGTTATGGGAGCTCCTATGGCTTTCAGAATGTCGTAAACAATTTCAACCGTGGAAGTCGTGTTCCTGCGCAGGAAAAAATCGGCTTTTTCGGTAAGGGCGGTGGTCGTATGGTGGTCGATAACAGCGTAGTTCCTGAGTTCTATATCGTTTAATTGGGCCTGTGTGGAGGTGTCCACCACTACCGTAAGGCCGTAGTCCGCCGGGTCAGGCTTATCCATTACTTCTATTCCGATTTTTTCGATCAGAATGGATGCTACCCGGTTGCAGCCGTCCACAAGGCCCACTGTGCCTCCGACGGCTTCGGAAAGGGCAAAGGCACTGCTAACTGCGTCAGGATCTGCATTCCTGTGGCACAAATATAATATATTTTGATAGTCAAGGAGCCGGTTAAAAAACTCTACTTCGTCAACTTCCATTGTCCACTCTGGCCAGCACGTTCGTTCGATGCGTTCGATACGTTCACGATCCATCAGGCAGGATGCTCGTGACTTTAGGTGTGTGGGGAATGCTGTCAACTTTCCAGCATTCTTTTTGCATCCTGTACAAATTCATGGTGCAAATATGCCATTTTTTCGATATACTATTAGTTAAATGGCCAATACACAGAATTTGTTTCCCATATTGTTAGGGGGGTCGAAATCTGGTTATACAGATCTAAGTTGAGTATAAATAAAAAAATTATTCCGCCTGCGGGGTTCCCCCCATCGCATGCTTGATCTGTTCCTGTAGTTGTTTGAAACGATTTGTGAGCCTTTCTTCCTGTCTTGTGATTGACTGAAGCCTGAGGGAGACGGTTTCTTGCCTGTCCTTAAGTTTGACAATGGATTCATCTTTATCTGTTTTTATTACCAGTTCCCCGACGTTGCGGTATACAACCGCATCCTCTGCCAGCTTTTCAAGCTCTTCGAGAGCCATACCTGACTCTTTATGCATAACTTCAAGCTGAGATTTCTGCATGGCAAGTGCCTGAATCTGCTGCTGCACCTGCTGTAACTGAGCTATCTGATTCTGTATTTGTGGGGGTAATTCTGCTGACATTTGATATTTCACCTGTCTTCTAATTTACCTGAAGGGATTTTAATGTTTCTGTCTTTCTGAGCCTCTGCAGGAGGTTCTCTCTCAATCAATTTTCCCTGAATTAGCTCTTAATTTGTCCAGATTTTCCCAAATTTTTTCCCTCAATTACCCCACACAAAAGTTTAAACAATAATCGGAACTTAATGAGGGATGTTTAATTCATATAATAATTGAGATCAATATAATATTCAGAAAATGCATCCAGAAAATCTCATCAGGAGAGAAGCAAAGATGGAAAATATTAAGGAATTGGAAGTAATTCAGAAATCTCTTGAAAAGTTTACCAATGCCCACGGGATTTCGGGCTCGGAATCCGAGATACGGAAACTCCTTGAAAAAGAACTCGAACCTTACGTCGATCAGGTCCGGACCGATACGATGGGGAACCTGATAGCGACCCGGAAAGGTAAGGGGCCTTCGGTCATGCTGGCCGCTCACATGGACGAGATAGGGCTTATGGTCAAGTACATTGATGAGAACGGCTTCCTCCGCTTTGTCAAGATCGGGGGCTGGTTTGACCAGACTCTTTTGAACCAGCGCGTGATAGTCCATGGCTCCCACGGCTCCGTTGTAGGGGTAATCGGCTCCAAGCCCCCTCATGTAATGAAGGACGAAGACCGGAAAAAACCGGTCAAGTATGAGGACATGTTTATTGACATAGGGGCAAAGGACCGGGAAGATGCCGAAAAGCTGGGAGTTGAAACCGGTACATCCATATCTGTGGATCGGGAATTCGTACCCCTTGCTAACGGAAAGGTGACCTCAAAAGCCTTTGACAACAGGGCAGGGGTCGTAATCCTTATCGAGGTCATGAAAAGGCTTTCGGAACTCAAAATTGAGGCAAATGTCTACGCCGTGGGCACCGTGCAGGAAGAGGTGGGTCTAAAGGGAGCCAGAACCTCGGCTTTCGGTTTGATCCCTGACATTGCCCTTGCGGTCGATACCACCATCCCCGGAGATCACCCCGGAATCACGAAGCTCGATTCTCCCCTCGAAGTCGGAAAAGGCCCTGTAATAACGGTTGCGGATGCTTCCGGAAGGGGCTTAATTGCCCATCCGCAGGTCCTGAGGTGGCTCAAAGAAACCGCCAGGGACGCCGAGATCCCCTACCAGCTCGGAGTGGGGTCCGGAGGGACCACCGATGCTACGGCAATCCATCTTACCCGGGAAGGAATCCCTACCGGCACAGTGAGCGTGCCCACCCGTTATATACACTCTCCCGTGGAAGTGCTGGACCTGGCCGATATCAGGGCCTGTGTTGATCTGCTTGTAAAAGCTGTTGAAAACGCGGACAGGTACTTCTGAAGCTTCTGAAGCAGGAATATTTTTTTATCGGGGATATTTCCCCTTTCTTTTTTCTTATTATTTTTTCTTTTATCCCTTTTGTCCCTTTTTTCTTCTCCTTTTTTCCAACCTTCTAAAATGAAAAAATATCTTGAAGAACTTTGATATATCATCGTATCCTACTATTATACAACTATACAACTGCCTCATACAGTTCAGTTAAGAAGCCTTCAGGGCAACAGCACACAACCGCCAGAATACACCGTTTGCCTATCTTTTCATCTCTTAATGGGGGGATGCGAGAATGGACAATAAAATAATAGATACTGCAGGGAAATCTATCTTTGCCATCCTTACTGTATACTGCTTTTTACTGTTTCTCTTTCCGATTGGATGGGTTATCCTGCTGGGGGGCGCTATGATGCGGCCCGAAGTGGTAAGAAAGGTCCTGGGAAGTAGCGTTCCATCTGTAAAAGCCCGGGATAAACAAAAAAAGTAAATTTAATAAATTGGGCTGAATTAACAACTTAAAAATCGGATAAATAATTATGCAAGGTAATAGGCCCGAATTTCCATTGTATTTTCCATTGCATTATTCAATATGCCGTCTCTGGTGTTCTTTTCCAAGGCTGCGCCTGTAATCGGAACGGATCTGGTTTTGCATCTGTTCCTTGAGCAGGTTTTCCAGGGTTTCGTCATCTATTGATTCGGTTTTTTTGGTTCCGGAGCTTTTTTCCTTTTTTATTTCTTTATCGTTTTCTTCTCTGCCGTTGGTTCTCTTTTCATAGCTTTTTTTATCCTCCATTTTCGCGGCTCCTTCCTGAGTTTTCCCTGTTCATTGGTATGAAAGTACCGTGTACTTTCATTTGTTCATTGGTATGAAAGTACCGTGTACTTTCATTTTTTGTACCTGTAATTCGAAGAATGTCATGTGCTTTTTTCAAAGTTCTGTCTGAACCGTTTTAAGCCCGGAGAGCTGGTCAATAAACTCCACCTCGATCCCGAACAGGTTTCGGAGCCTCGGGCAAAGGGCCTCCATTCCAGGGTTTTCCGTGGCGTAATGGGTAGCGTCGATCAGGCAGAGCCCTTCTCCGGAACGCAGCACGTCGTGCTTCAGCTCGGCTGAGATATAGGCTTCCGCTCCTTTTTCTCGAGCAAGGGCCAGGTACTCGTTTCGAAAACCGCTGCCCCCAAAGACCATGACGCGTTTGATTTCTTCCTTTTCGCCGGCATAGGTCACCGGGGTTTTAAGGCAGCGGGACACATGGGCCGCCAGTTCGGCTGCGGAACAGGGTTCTATTTCCCCGATCCTTCCCATGTCAAGCACCTCAATTTTCCGGAGTTCCAGCCTTTCCGCAAGCACGTCGTTGATGCCTCCCTTTGCCCGATCGTAATTCGTGTGCATGCTGTAAAGTGAAATCCGGTTTTCAAGAGCTATCTGGAGGGCCTCAGCAAGAGCTTTTGAAATTTTGTTTACGGGGTGGAAGATCAGGGTATGGTGGGTGATAAGAAGGTCAGCTCCGTTTTCAGCCGCCTTTTTAAGAGTGAAGGCATTTGCGTCCAGGGCTACTGCTATTTTTTTAACATTTTTTTCAAAGCCGAGGATAAGCCCTATCCGGCCTTCGTCAAAGTCCTCCGCAAGTTCCGGTGGTGCAATTTCTTCCAGAGTTTTTACTACTTCCGTAAGTTCCATGCAAAAAACCTTGTTCTCCCCGTATTTTAAACTCTCGCTCCCGCGTTGCTTCATCGGAGTGTTCTACTTCCCGATTTGCACTTCCCGAGTTCCGCTTCGGGAGCACGGTGTCCGTTTCGCTCGCTTGTTTTATTTATTATTTGAGTTCTCTTTCTTTTGCTGTGCTCACTCAAACTAAAAACCTGAAAGAGGGCTAAAAAGCGCCAGATAAACCGTAAATGGAGTACCACCGTTGTTCAGGGTATATACTTTATATGAAGAAGTGTAAAACCCCTGAGTCTTTAGCTCAGGGGATATAAGCGTCAACTTCAACCCTGATTCCGTATGTAATATTCGACAGCTTCTTTACTAACATTTCCGATAGTAGAAGCAAAATATCCATCACTCCATA
>JAQVBP010000105.1 GCA_028690255.1 Methanosarcinaceae archaeon | reverse complement strand
GCTGATTAATTGAATAAAGCCATTCCAATTAATTCACAAGTTTTATGTGGTTCTGGTCCGGCTTGAAAAGGTCTCCCTTTGTGAGCATCTTTTTAATGTGACTCTCGGCGTGTTCCCTGTTGATTCCTTGCTCTTTATCAGCTTCCATGTAGACCTCTTCAAGGGGAGCCTTGCCTCCGGGATGCCTTTCGGAAACTTTTTTAATGATGTCTCGAAGGATCTTTATCTTATCCCGCTGGCTCTTGCTTGTGCCCGAGGCTATGATGTCCGCGTCAAAGGCCCCTGTTTCCGGGTCAACTCCCACATTTTTCATGCAGGAAAGGACTATCCTGGTGGTTCGCTTTGCATCATCAAGGGTCACTATGTTGCTCAGTCGGACCCGGGCACTGGCTTCCGAGAGCCTGACCAGGGCTTCGAGCTGCCTTGCGGTCACCGGGACAGGACTGTTTTTTCCTTCACCGGACTTTCGAAGACCTGTGTAGAATTCTATCATATGTTGCTTTGCGTCCTCTTCCATTACAGGATACACGTTCTTCCGGGCATAGGCTACGTATTTTCGCATTATTTCGGCATCTATTGCCGGTTCTATGGCTACCAGTTCCGCGTCGACGAATTCTTCCGAGACTTCCGAGCCCGGTAGTTTTTCCCGCTGTTCGAAGAGTTCTCCCGCATAGTGGGACTGGAGAATGTGGTTTGCGATTTTCGTATCAAAAGCATGGTTCGGGGTATCAAGCATGACAAAAATCAGGTCAAAACGGGAGAGCAGGGCCGGAGGCATGTTTATCTGTTCTGCAAGCCCTTCATACCGATCAAAACGGCCGTATTTTGGATTTGCAGCTCCAAGAAGGGCGCATCTTGATTTTAAAGTCGCAATAATCCCTGCTTTTGCCAGACTTATCGTATTCCCACACCATACAGGTATTCCATTACGCCTTACATAGATGACATGATGGGGGACTTCTACGCAGTATATTTTTCCACTGTAATGGTCTTTTGTGATGTGTTTGTTTCCATTATCATTAATATTCGGATGGTTTGTATCCAGGTGATTTTTATCGCCATCTCCCTTTCTGAGGAATGAAACGAGATAGATGTTGTTTTTCAGTACCCCTTCCTCCCCTCCGGGAAGGCATACATTTTCACCTTTTCTTTTCTGTATATATATATTCCCGGATATTCCGGTTTTTAACAAAAGTTCCTGCACATCATCGGCCAGCCGTTTTGATGTTGTGATATAACAGGTCTGTCCGTTTGTCTTTCTGATGTGGCCGTCTCCAAGCACAAGGGCATTCAGGAAGATCTGCAATTGTTCCGGACAGAGCTGTTTCACGTAAGCCGGAACAAACTTATCATAACATTTTCCGAATTGTGCTAAATATCCGGCAAACTGTTTTGAATGGATATTGAAGTTTATTCCATCATAGCTGAATTTGAGACCCAGGTTCTTTATACAGCTTTCAATTATTTTACAGTTCTCTTCATTAAGCTGAGAAATAAGTACTTTGTAAGGTATTCCATTTATTTTTCCGATAGACCCTTCCGAAAGGTAATACCCAAGAAATTCTACCCAATCATCCATTTTTAATTTTATCGGGTCAGTGAGGTGTCCCTGGCAATTCTGGTTCTTATATTTTGTAACCGGCGGGATTTCAAACGCTTCGAGACGTTTTCCTTCCCATATTGCATTTTTCTTAAAACGCATCCTTCTGGTGACGGGAAGTTCATCCATTCTGTTTAATTTGAACCCCTCCCACTCGTTTGCTCTTTTGTTGATATTCACATACATATTGTGGTTGGGGGTTACGGCAAGGTCAACCTGCCTGGATTTTACAAAATACAGCTCCCCGTCATAATCGGCCTCGACGTATTTTTCAGGAACTGCATATTCCAGTTTTCCGGCAGGGCTGAGGGTCGCGACCAGGTCCTCTTTATTTACATCTTTGAAGAACTTCCAGCCTTTACTGGTAAGTATTTCCGTCCGGTCGTCATAACATTGCTGCTCCATTGCCTCGTGAAGCGCACTCTTATCCTCCGTACGCATCTTATCCATCTCGTCCACGGCCGCAACTCCCATATCTGCCATCACAAGAGCCCCGCCTTCGATGGTCCACCGCCCGTCGTTGAGTTCGTCCTTGACGGCGGCCGCAGTCAGCCCGCTTGCGGAAGCACTTCTCCCGGAGGCAAAGACTCCTCTCGGGGAAAGCTTGACAACGTAGCGGAGGAGCTGGCTTTTTGCAATCCCGGGGTCCCCTACAAGCATTATGTGAATGTCTCCCCTGACCCTGGCGCCGTCAGGCAGGTTTTTCACAACCCCTGAAAAAAGCTGCAGAGAAAGGGCTTCTTTTATGTCCTCGTAGCCGTAGATGGAGGGAGCAATCGATGCTATGATCTTTTCATAAATTTCAGAATCCCTGCTGAGTTTAAGGATTTCTTCCTCGTCCTCAGCCGTGATTTCCAGTTCGTCAAAGTCCTGGTCCTGGCGTTCAATGGAATTTGTCTCCAGGACAAGGTCGTAGAAGGTGGACTTGCCTTCCCTGAGGATTCGTTGTCTGGAGTTAAGTATCCCGTTTATGATTACCCGGTCTCCCGGGGAGACGTTTCCGGTCAGGTCGTCTTCGGCGTCCACTTCCAGGCTCTGGGGCTGGGAGCCGCCTTTCAGGTTTTCCGGGGACTCCTGGATCTGGAGTTTCTGGGCATCAACAAAGCTGGATTCCTCGATCAAAATCTTGAACGGGCCTTTTTTCCCGCAGGTCTCGTTTTCGCAGCCTGCAAAAGGTTCCTCAAATTTGAAACTGTTCTGCTCCACAAAAGTCACATGCCCGCAGCGCAGGCACTCGAAAGCTGCTTTTGTGATCCTGGGCCGGACTTCCGTGGCTTTTCTTATCATGCCCTCGATTGAAATGAATTTTGTGAGGTGCTTGCTCCGCAGGTCCCGGACGGGAACTCTGTTCGGGACTTTTATAAGCCGGACATGGGCGTTATCAAACTCTTTTTCGACCGGAAGGTCGATCTCTCTAAGCGCAGCTTCCGCAGCTGGGACCAGTTCGCCGGGTTTATCCAGAAACTCCTTTGAAAGCCCCCTGTCGAATTTTTCAATATCACTAAAGTCAACAGTTAGACTTCGCTGGTCAGGATACTCATTTGCAAGCTGGAGGATCTCATTCCAGTAATAATCTTTAAAAAACTTCTTCAGTTTTTCATTCCACTTGCTCTCTGCGTCGGTCATGGATTCTCAAAAAAGTTCTGGAAAAGCGTACTTTAAAAACGTACATTGTAACTTCCGAATATTAATACGGGTCTGTTCGAATATGAAGTTTTCTATACCGGCCGGAAAAAGGGTCTGAAGCCCTGAAAAACCTCCGGACCGGAGGCTTCCTGTATTGATGGTGGAGGCCTTCCTATTTTAGCTTTCCTTCCGGAAGTGCGGGAGACTTTCCCCTATTTTAGCTCTCCTGCAGGGATTCCCCTGATTCTTCATCCTTTACTCCAATGCGTCTCTCCACCTTCCTTATTACCCCCCGCAGGGTCTGCACTTCCCTGGGAGTGAGCCCGGCTCTTCCGAAGATTCTCCTTAGCATGAGATGGGTCTTGTCCTTTTTGTGCTGGGGGTAATCGATTTCCTCAAGGAGTTTTCCAAGGTGCCCGTAAAGCAGGCGCAGGTCAAAGCCCTCTGCAAGGGGGTTTTCCTCGCTTTGGAGGCCCGAAAGCTCGTAGAGTACAACTGCAACCGCATGGGAGAGATTCATTACGGGGTAAACTTCCGAGGTTGGGATTGTGATAACCATGTCAAAGCTTTTAAGCTCGTCGTTTCTAAACCCGTTATCTTCGCGTCCGAAGAGGAGGGCGAGTTTCCCGCTGTAACCCTTTAATTTCTCTTTTATGTCCGGAGGCGTGTAGAGCGGCAGACGCACATGTTCTCCTGTTTTCAGGCAGGATGCGCCCGTGGTCCCGATTGTAAGGTCCACCCCATTGATTGCTTCTTCAAGTGTGCTGACAACCCGGGCCCCTTCCAGCACATCCCGGGCGTGGGAAGACATAGCTCTGGCCTGTCCCTCAAGCTTGCAGGGGTTTACAAGGACCAGGTCCGTATACCCGAAATTCTTCATGGCCCTTGCGACAGACCCCACGTTGCCCTGGTACATGGGTTCCACAAGCACGACACGTAACTCAAATGACACTCATGATCAAATCCTGAAATATTAATATCATTTTTAAAAATTAGTTCTCAAGAGTAATGGCGTCTTCCATACAGACGCTCACGCATAATCTGCATCCCAGACACCAGGAAGGATCCTTTACGACAGCGACCGCTCGCCCGTCCTTTTCCTCTATGAAATAAATTCTGGGCCCTTTCGGGCAGGCTGCCCTGCATGCTCCGCAGCCTGTACATTTCTTTTCATCAATATAAATCTTCATGTCCTGAGGTGAAGCTAAGTTTTTTTTTGGTATGAAAGTACCGTGTACTTTCATTTGTTTGTGCCTGTTACTCGAAGAGTTTCATGTGTGTTTTTTCGTAAATCCTTCGGAATCTCGGAACCATTTCCGGAGCCGGGGATAAACTTAACGTATCTATACACAGAAAACTTATTTATTCTTGTTATTGTTCTTGTTATTATATTAGATTCAAGTCTTTAAAATGGGTTTTACCCGCAAAGGAAAACAGTTTTCTCAGCAAATATTCATAAAAGGAAGTTGAACTTATGAGTCTGGAAAAAATATTACAGGACACCTTCAAAGGTGAAACGACCGAAGTTGGCTGGTATCTTGCGATGTCAAAGCTTGCGGAAAGAGAGGGTTTTGCGGATGTTGCGGTTTACCTTCGCCAGGTCGCAATGGACGAAGCCTGGCACGCCACCGAGGTTGCCGAAATCCTGGGGCTTGTCAAGGACTCCACCCTCGAAAACCTGGAGATGATGCTCGAAGGGGAAACAATGGCCGAGGTCGAAAAGGCCGAAGCTGCCGAAATCGCCCGCCAGGAAGGAAACACAAGAGCAGCCCTCTTTTTTGAGCGTGCTTCCCTTGACGAGGCCAGGCACAAGGCCGGACTCAAGGGTTTCCTGGACAGAATGAAAAAAGAGTTAAAAGAATAAATTTCAGGGTGCATTCCGGGGAGAGGGAGTCAAGGTAAATGGCCCGACCCCTTTTTCCCGGCATAAGGCGTTTTTTCAGGGGCTCGAATTTTCAGGGGCTCGAACTTTTTTTTACATAATATTATATTGATTGGGGCATAACTGGATATGGGGGTCTGGCACCGGGTTATTGGCGCTTATCTGACTTGATCGGAGCTTATTTTTCAGATTGAAGCGGAGGCTTCAGACCTTTTTAATCTCTTTCCGGGGCTGGCCCGCAAATCAATTGCTGAAGTTAACTATAATATTACTATAGAAGGAGTGGGAAACATGACAGGAGACATACCTGAAAAAGCTGCAATCGTACAGCGAGACGGAGAAACATACGCAATCGCCCCGCATATTCCGGGGGGAATCATATACCCGAAAACCCTCAGGAAGATTGCGGACCTTGCCGAGAAATACAACGCTTCCGCCCTTAAACTAACCTCGGCCCAGCGGATTGCAATCGTGGGCTTAAAAGAAGGAGACCTCGATTCCATCTGGGGTGAACTCAATATGAAACCCGGGGCCGCCATAGGTCTCTGTGTCCGGAGCGTAAAGATCTGTCCCGGCACGACCTTCTGCAAGAAAGGAAAACAGGACGCTGTGGGCCTCGGGCTTAAACTCGATGAAAGATATCACGGCATGGAACTACCCTCCAAATTCAAAATGGCCGTTTCCGGCTGCCCGAATTCCTGTTCCGAGCCCGCAATCAAGGACGTCGGCATCATGGGCACGGCAAAAGGCTATAACCTGATGGTGGGGGGAAGCGCAGGCCCGAGTCCCAGGTTAGCAGACACCGTTGCAAAAGACCTCTCTGAAGATGAAGTTCTGGACATGGTAGAGAAAATCATTAATTTCTACAAAGGATACGGGAAACAAAAACGGCTCGGAAAGGTCATTGAAGAAATAGGCCTTGAAAAGTTCAAAGCAGAAATCGGGCTCTAAATCCCTTATAGCCGACTACCTATATTTTCTAACCAATCTCAAACGAAGATGTCAAATCTCGGAAATTCAGGAAATCACGGAAGAAAGAACGCCGGAAATATACCATTTAAGGTTGCTCTGGCGTTTTTTAGTCCACTTTCAGGCTTTTAGTCCATTTTCGGGTTTTTAGTCCATATTCGAATTTTTAGACATGTTAGTCCGCTTGAGCGAGCAAAGCGAGCGAAACGGGGACCCTTCCCCACCCCTCCGTGCTGTTGCACTTGCAGTGCAATTAAAAAGAACAATAATAGATTTTCCAGGTGTTGTGGTTTCATAGCAACTCCCGGTAAATCTTCGATTTACTGTGATCCCGAAGCGGAACTCGGGACATACAACATTTTGTGGTCCACTATAAGGATTTTACAGGATATTTTTAAGGATGAGCTAATTCATATCTTGGTTTTTATAAAATTTAGAATTCCCTCTATATTTTCTTTTTTTTCTTAAGCTCAATTGTCCCAATGCTTCTTGATTTTTATGGACCGCCCGCGGCTTTCCGGAGCATCACCTCTTAAAGATAACGTTTAAATATAATAGATACAAAGACTATTCAAACCTTATACAGACAGTCGTATTTGCAGTCTCTCAATCATTACTGTTATCGATAATCCTGTAAAAGTACTCTGAGTTTTAAAGTGCAGTCTCAGTTCTCAGTTTTTGACCCATATGTAGGAGGAATAATCTATTAGTGAAATGGCATATTTTTCTGGACTCTCAGGTGTTCCTATTGAGTTCTTAGAAATGATGGTAATCAGCATGATTGCCATGGTGATTTTTGTAATCGGTATGATCATAAATTTACAGAAATGGGGTACCGGAGTAACAGGCTATGCTCTTGAACCCGAAGCCGGCAGCAAGGGAA
This sequence comes from Methanosarcinaceae archaeon, assembly GCA_028690255.1. GTDB lineage: Archaea > Halobacteriota > Methanosarcinia > Methanosarcinales > Methanosarcinaceae > JAQVBP01. The sequence continues at coordinate 3,506 of JAQVBP010000105.1, read as the reverse complement.
GCGCAATTCGTTTCTTAAAGACCTGGTGGAAACAGGTAACGGAAGTATCCCACCACGGGCATGGAAAACCCATCCTTGAAGTCCTTGTCCTTGATATCCTTTTCCAGAGAAGAATCCTCAAGAGAAGTCCGGGCCGCTGGTTCATGCACTTTACGATTATTGTTGGCTGGATGACCCTTTTCGCCATGTCCGGGATGATGTTCTCCGTTGAAATGGCCGAAAAGTTTATCGAATTGCCTTTCACTGCCGAGCAGTTCAGGGAAGTTTTGCAGCTCCCTAACGATATTTTCGGGTACGTCCTTCTCGTAGGGGTGCTCATTGCCCTTGCCAGGAGACTCTTTATCAAGGAAGTCAGAGACGCTTCCATCATGTATGACTGGGTCCTTATAGGAGTACTCTTCCTTGTCACTGTTTCCGGTTTCGTTGCTGACGGGATCAGGACCGGAGACATTGTTTGGAACATTGGCATGTCCGGGGAAACCGCAATGGCCTATGCGCCCCCTGCAGCTCTTTTCCACTCCGTGATATCCCTCCTCTTCTGTATCGCCTACATTCCCTTCAGTAAATACATCCACGTAATTGCCACCCCGCTTGCAATCCTTGCAAACAAGGGAGGAGAATAAAATGGCTAAAAACAAACCTTCAATCGACACCAAAAACCTTACCGCAGTCCAGCTCATGGAGCTTGACTCCTGTACCCGCTGCGGAGAATGTGTAAAGTGGTGTCCGACCTATGCAGCCTCCGGCGAGAAACCGGGCCTTGCTCCCAGAGACAAAATCCTGCGCTGGAGACAGTTCATGAACAAGTCCTACGGGCTTAAGGCAAAACTCTTCGGGCCCGAGGAAATCCCTGCCTCAGAATTAGAAGAATTCAAGGACGACGTACACGGTTGTACCACCTGCGGGATCTGTGCAACCGTTTGTGAATCCGGGATCAACACCGTGGAAATCTGGGAGTCCCTGAGGACAAACCTCGTCAAGAAGGGCATCGGACCTTTCGGGAAACAGAGCATGTTCCCGAAACTTGTTGGCAAGTACAACAACCCCTATATGGCAGCTCCTGAAGACCGGCTTAAATGGATCCCCGACGATGTCAAGATTGCAGAGAAAGCCAACATCCTCTACTTCGGAGGCTGTACTGCTGAACTCAGACAGACCAAACTGGCTGTTGCAACCGCCCGTGTGCTGAACAAGCTCGGCATCGAGTTTACCATGCTCGGCTCAGAGGAGTGGTGCTGTGGTTCAGCCATGATAAGAACAGGTCAGATCCACGTTGACGATGTGGCAAAGAACCTTGCCAGGCACAATGTGGACGCCATCAAGGCCAAAGGGGCAACAAAGGTCCTCTACGCCTGTGCAGGTTGTTTCCGTGCCTCCAAGGTTGACTGGCCAAGGGTACTAGGGGAAGAACTGCCTTTCGAGGTTCTCCACATCACCGAGTTCCTGGCAGACCTTATCAAAAAAGGCCAGCTCAAATGGGTAAAGTCCATTGACAAGACCATCACCTATCACGACCCCTGCCACCTGGGCCGTCACGTAGGGGTTTTCGAGCCCCCCAGAATTGTGCTCGAGAACATTCCTGGTGTCAGGTTCGTGGAAATGGACAGGGTCAAAGAATTCCAGCGCTGCTGTGGAGCAGGCGGTGGGGTGAAAGCAGGTATGCCCGAACTGGCTGTCGGAGTTGCCTCAACCCGCGTGGAAGACGCTCTCAAGACCAACCCTGACATCCTCTCAAGCGCCTGCCCCTTCTGTAAGAGGAACCTCTCTGACGGGCGTGACGCACTTACTGAGAAGAACACCCCGGGTGCAGAAAAGCTGGAAGTCGAGGACATTATTGTCCTTGTCGCAGAAGCCCTGGGCCTTGAGGTCATAGGAGATTAAACCCTTCGGGGTTTATTTTTCATTTTTTTTATTTTTGAGATTTCAGGAATTTCAGGTTTTTTATTTCATTCTTATTTTATAGTAAACTTTAAATATTGCCCTTTCCTCCTCTTGAGTATGCAAATTCCTTATGATTTTTTAGGGAAAGTATTCGTATATCTGGCTCTTCTTGCCTTTATCGGAACTTCCCTGGCCCTGCTAATCGGGGCTTATTCTTTCAAAAAAAGGAAGATTATTTTCCCCAGTTTCGTGCTCTTTACGCTCTATTTCTTTTATTCCCCCGCAAAATGGATCTGCAGGATTTTTTGTATAAGGGACACCATTGTTGACGAGATCCTGATCGAGATTCGAAATGCTGTGAACCTCGAAAAATTCAGGCATGTTAAAGAGGGGAGGGTTGTGTTTCTTCCCCAGTGTATGCGTCACCCTTCCTGCAAAGCCCGCTGCGATCCTGTGGTCGGGTATGAATGCAAACACTGCGGGCTCTGTGACATTTCAAAAATTTGTGAGGAAGGGGTAAAATATAATTTCAGAGTTTTTGTAATTCCCGGAGGGAGTTTTGTAAAAAAAATCCTGCAGACTCACCATCCGAAAGCCTGCCTTGGGGTTGCCTGCTATAATGAACTTGCGGAATCCATGCAGGCCGTTTCCTTTATGCCGGTCCAGGGAGTCTGTTTGCTCAAAGACGGCTGTTTTAACACGGAAGCAAATGTTGATGAAATAATTAAAAAAATGGAGTTATGCGATGTATGATTTAATCGGGAAAATCCTTTTTGCCGGGATTATTTTCTCTGTTTTGCTGGCTTCACTTGCACTTTCGGTGAGCCGGATCAGCCTGAACAGACATGTCTGGCTTGCGGGGTTCTTCTCCAATGTCCTTGATTTTTTTTATCTTCCCCTCAGGTATTTCTTTGTACAATTTTCAGATTACCGCGTTCTGGACAAGTGGATGTCCTCTATGAAAAACATAGCTCACAAATCCGATTTTTCAAAAACAAAAAACCGCATAATCCTTGCTCCTCACTGCATGCGTGCTCTTGACTGCCCGGCCTATTCCACAAAGGAAGGAATTCAGTGCAAAGCCTGCGGGAAATGTGTGTTTACCCGCATGAAAAAAGATGCCGAAAGTTACGGGTATCGGCTCTATATTATTACCGGTTCTTCTTTCGTGCGGCACGTGCTTTCGGCGGACCGGTCCATAGACGGGGTATTGCTGGTTGCCTGCGACTACGAGTTAAACAAAGTTATGCGGGGCCTTAACGGTAAAAATGTTGTGACCTACGGGATTCCCATGGAGCGGGATGGCTGCTACGGAACAGAAGTCGATTACAACAAAGTGATCTCCACTTTTGAGGCCTTTAAATTCAAAGATTCTTTCTGAGATTATTCTGTCCGGGAATTTCAGGTTTAAAATTTTTCCGGGCTCAGATTCTTTTTTTTCTTCCGGGGGTCATCTTACCAAAAAATTTAAATAAGCTTGTTATGGAATAAACCTGTGTTTTTATATGAAGAAGCGTAAAACCCCTGAGTCTTTAGCTCAGGGGATATAAGCGTCAACTTCAACCCTGATTCCGTATGTAATATTCGACAGCTTCTTTACTAACATTTCCGATAGTAGAAGCAAA
>JAQVBP010000104.1:9370-10579 GCA_028690255.1 Methanosarcinaceae archaeon | reverse complement strand
AACAACTCTTTCCTTTTTTCTGAAAGAAATATCAAATCGAGCAGAAGCGGTTCCATCTTTACCCCATTCATCATAAAATTTTTAATAAATCTTGATGGAATTGGGTTCAGCCTTTATATAGATTGCTGTGTTTCAGGCGGGCATTCCCCCCGGACCCCGATTCTGGAAGGGGGGAAAGCATAGCGTTTGTTTTCTCCTTCGTAGCTACAGTAAACAACGGGGTCTTCGGGGCCCATTCCTGTAAATTCCCTGTTACCCGGATGAGTGTAGACGGAAATTCCCTTTCTGACCATATGCCTGGCTATCGTTTCGTCAAAGGCAATTCTGCAATTTGCAAGCTTTTGCCCGGTTTTAATATCGTAGTATTCAAGGCTTTCCGAGGTTTCGAAGGGGCTTAACTCTTCTTTTAGCATGAAAGTACTTTGCATGTTTTCTTTTTTTGTGCAGGTCTCGGAAAGGACTTCGTTCAGAGGCCAGACTCCGATTACCTCGTCCCTTATAGGAGTATAGTGATATCTTTCCGCAAACCCGTATGAAACTTTCAGAAAAGGTTTGGCCAATTCTTTGATCTCTCTGTAATACCTTGCAAGCTCCAGAGACTCGAGGCCTGCCCCGGTTTTGAGCTGTTCGATAACGCTTTCATTATCGGAAAGCACAAGGACGTCGGTTTTTTCCTTCTCCAGACCCTCCAGCCGGGAAAAAGCTTCCGCTATTGCTTTATATGCTGCCGCAGGGTCTGAATTAACACTGGCAAAAGCAAGCTGGATGAACCCGGCTCCGGAATTGAGCATCAAAGTGTTTCCTATGGCTGCAATAACCGCCTTTTTTTTTAATTTCAGAAAATACATGCCTCTTATTAGTATGCCAGGAACTGGAATAAGGAACTTTGCCCAAAAATCAGTCTTTAAATTTTTATTGCCTCTATTTTCCGGAGTTACGGCTCCCCTTAAATATGGAACCCCAATTCTAAGCCCTGGTTTTTACCCTCAAATCAAAGCTGGCTTGGAATAAATTACAAAATTCCGGGCAGATAAAAAAGCCCGTTATGAAAGAAAAATTAAAAATTTGAATACGGATGCTAATTGAATACGGATGCTAATTGAATACGGATGCTAATTGAATACGGATGCTAATTGAATACGGATGCTAATTGAATACGGATGCTAATTGAATACGGATGCTAATTGAATACGGATGCTAATTGAATAC
>JAQVBP010000104.1:0-9270 GCA_028690255.1 Methanosarcinaceae archaeon | reverse complement strand
GATCTGGCTACAGTCCCCATTTCTGCAGTATATCCGAAAAGTTCAGGACCCACTACAACCTTTCATACAGTAGCTTCCCTGACTCCTTCCTTGGAAAGGATATAGGCTACCATTGCAGGGTTGAGTTTGCTTTCCCTTGAGATCTTTTCTTCAATTCTCTCAGCCGGGGTACCTTCTAATCTCAGTTCCTGGATCTTTTCGATCACTGAAGAAGGAATACTATAATATTCGTTGATGTCTTTCCTGTGTCCCCATACATCCCCTTCGATAAGTTGAATTCTTTGCATCTCCAGGAACATCTCTATAGATTTTGAAACCGTACGCCTGTACGACTTCGGAAGCTGGATTACTTCGATTTTCGGACAGGTCTCGACAAGTGCAAAAATATCCTTGTTCGAAGGCCTGAAAGCAAGATGTGCGATTCTCTCGTTGGGATTCAATTTGAAAATTTCTTCTCTAGAACTTACTACCCTTATTTTCATACAATCTCCCCCCACTTTTTTGCAATTTTCGTTTTAGTTTATAATAATGCACACTCATTATAAATATTTATCTCCCGGTGAAAGGTTTTTTAATACTGTTTTGGGGGTGAATGCTTCAGGAAGGAAAAATCAGAATTAAGGTCTCTTTAAAAATCATTATTCTTTGTTATACGGCATGATTCCTTTTTTCCTTTTATGCTCCTATTTCTGGCTTTCTTTTTTCAAAAAAAATGAAATTTTTCAGGGCATGTAGGCTTTCTGAATATAACTCCTCGGGTAAAGAGCCTGTGTAAGAGACATAATATTCAAAGAAAGGAATCCCCAAAAAAGAAGGGGATAAGATCAGAATTAAGAATCAGAAACATAAAGACAGCTTCATGCAAAAAACGGGTAAATAAGAATTAAAAAGAGCACTTTTGGAGAAAAATAAACCAATATCCGGAATTCCGATATAAATATGAGATTAATAAAAAAATAAAGGCCAAATACTGAAAAAATTCAGAACAGAACGGTAAAAAGAAAAAAATAAGGGTAAGAGTTTAAAAAAATAAAAAATCTGAAAAAATCAATAAAAAAGAAAGAATATATCCGGAGAACGGCATATTAAAAATAGTGATGCGGGACAACTTGACGTTAAGCGGACTCAATGTGGGACAGACCCTTGCGGTCAAATATACTTCAGGCCCCCTGCTGGTCCTTGCTGGTCCGGGTTCGGGAAAGACCCTCACGATAACCCGGAAAATACAGTATCTCAGTGAAGAAGAAGGTATCCCTGCGGAAAAAATCCTCGCTCTCACGTTCTCGGAAAAAGCAGCCGGAGAGATGCAGGACAGACTCGAAAAAAGAATCGGGGCAGGGGTTACGATCTCCACCTTTCACTCCTTCTGTAATGAACTGGTAAGAGAATTTGCGCTTTACCTCGGGATAAGTCCCGGATGCCGCCTGATCTCGAAAGAACATGCATGTGTCTGGGGCATCCGGCATATAGACAGCTTTGCTTTCGAATACCTCCCGCTGCCCGGAAAACCCGACGGACTTGTATCAAGCCTGCTTGAAGGGGTTTCCCAGTTCCATGACGAACTCATAAGCCCTGAGGAACTCAGCCGATACGTTGAGGAAAAGCGGCTTTTTGCAGGAATCGCGAAAAAAAACGGTACTAAGCTGAAAGCCAGTGAACTTGACAACCTGAACAAACAGAGCGACCTTGCCAGGTTCTACAAACATTACGAGCGCTACAAAAGGGCCAACGATTTCCTGGACTTCGACGACATGATCACTCTGGCCTGCACCTTACTCGAAGAGAACGAAGCCGTAAGGGAAGAAGTCCAGAGCCGCTATGCTTACGTGCTCGTGGACGAGTTTCAGGACACAAACTTTGCCCAGCTCTGCCTCCTTAGCCTGCTTGCTCCTGACGGTAAGCTGAGCTGTGTTGCAGACGACGACCAGTGCATATACAGGTTCAGGGGTGCCTATCTCTCAAACATCACCCAGCTTGAAAAGTACTATCCCACCCTTAAAAAAATCCCGCTCGAAGTAAACTACAGAGCCACGTCCCAGCTTGTGGAAACGGCCCTGCAGCTTATAAGTCGCAACCCCACGCGCCAGGAAAAAACCCTTCTCTCGCATAAAGGAAGCGGAGCTCCCGTAAAAGCCGTAAGGGCCCCGGACGACCTGAGCGAAGCCGAATGGGTGGGGGAAGAAATCGAGCGGCTGATCCGGGAAAAAGGGGTCGGTCCCGGCAAGATCTTTGTCCTGACCCGGAAACGTAAAGACGGGAAAAAGTTCAGTGAAGCCCTCTCTCGCCGTATGATCCCTGCAGAATTCGTGGGAAGTCTCAGGCTTTCCCATTTCCCGGTTATACGACAGGCCCTTGCTTACATGCACGTGGTTGCGGACCCTTTCAACAGTGGGCTTGCCTTTACAAAGGTTCTTGCAAGAGAAGGCGTGCACGAACACAACCTGCAAAATATCAATACGTCCGCACGCAGGTTCCGGGAAATGAAAAATGGCCGGAAAGCGGCAGACCCGTACGAAAATATCTTGAAAAAGGCCTCGAAAATACCTTTTGAAGGGGACGGGGTCTATACGGTCCTGAGCTATCAGCTCGAAGAGCTGGACCTTTCCCAGGAAAGTCTTGTAAGGTCCGTCCTTATGCGGATAAACAACCTGCTTGACTATAAAAAACAGCACCTTCCCTCGGACACCCTGAAATACCTGCTGAACGAAAAGACCGACCTTTACCGGGCCCAGCTTGCCCGGGACAGCGCAGGGGCAAGAAGAAACATCGCTCTCCTCAAAAACCTGGTAACAATGGTCGAGGACCTGGAAAACCTTGACGGGAAAAGTGATTTTGAAGAAGTCGTCGAATACCTGGACCTTGTCTTCGGGCTGGAACTCGAACAGGAAGTGGAGGGCGAAGCCGATACCGTGAAAATCATGACCATCCACCAGTCCAAAGGCCGGGAAGCCGAAGCGGTCTTTGTCTGCGACCTGGCCGAACGCCACCTTCCCATCGACCACAGACAGAAACAGTTTACGGTCCCTTCCGAACTTTCAAAAGGGACCCGGAGGTCCGAGTCCGAAAAGTTCCTCCACCTGGAAGAAGAACGCAGGCTTGCCTACGTGGGCATGACCCGGGCTGAAAAAGCTCTCTACCTCGTGTTTCCTGAAAAGTACCCGGGAAATCGGAGGCCTTCAAAACCCAGTATTTTCCTGGAAGAAATCGGGTTCCGGGAAAACCCTGAAATCGAGTTTATCGAAGCAAAACAGGCTGTTCCTCTCTCCGCACTTGAGCCCGAGTCCCCTCTGCAAAAGAAAATTGGAGAATACGAACGCCTGGTTTCCATGTACTCCCGGCAAAACCAGCTTAAACAGGCCCTGGAAGCTCTGGTGGTCCTGGCCCGCTTAAGGGAATTTGAGGAAAAAGGCAGCCTTACGGCCTTTGATCCTGAGAGTTTCCTGAAAGTAGACCCCGGAAGTCCGGGGGAACTCGAAGCCCTTATCCGGGAAGAGCTGCCCCCCCTCCTGAACAGGAATTTCGCTTTTTCAGCCTCCGGCATAAAGGACTACCTGGCCTGTCCGCTCCGTTTCAAGTACGGGAACGTACTTAAGATTCCCCTCCCCCGAAAAATCCGGGCCCGGACAGGAACCGACGTCCATGCCCTCTTCGAAGAACTTGCCCGCAGGCAAAAAAGCGGAAAGGAGAGAGAGGGAGAGGTAAAAGGGGATGAAAGGGGCGGTGAGGGTCCCTGCGGCCCCGAACTTTCCGCCCTGCTCCTGGAAGAATTCCGGAAAAATTCTGTTTTTGCCTCCAAAACGGAAGAAAAACAGACCCTTGCAGAAGTCCGGGCCATGCTCGACTACTGGTTGAGGTTTGAGGAGGACAACCCTAATGAGATCTTTGAGGTGGAAAGCAGTTTCGAGTTCGAACTCGGAACCCGCCGCTTCACGGGTAAAATCGACCGCCTGGACTTAAATCCCGCAGGAGACTACGTCCTGCTCGACTACAAAAGCGGAAAAACCTCCCTGAGCCGGAAAGAACTCGAAGAAGATCTTCAGCTTGCCCTCTACTGCGAAGCCGTCCGGAAAAAATATGGCAAACTCCCGGTCAAGGCCGGACACATGTACGTGCACCCGGATCTTGAAAAGGTGCTTGTCTTCCCTGTGAACCCCGCAAAAGTGGAGGAGGTCCTGAAAAGGATTAAGGAAACGGTTGAAGTAATTTCAGAGGAAGACTTCAAGATAAGGACCGAGCCGAATTGCTATTACTGTGATTATAAAGGCATCTGTGAACACTACAATAAAAATTTATAAGGTCTATTTGTTTTTCTGTTTTGTCTGTTTTTCCAGGTTCAGTCAGATCCTACCGGACCAGGGTTTTTTCCAAGATCTCCTGCCCAGGAAAGAGAACACATCGGGCACTCGGGCCCGAACCCTGCGGCGTTGACCCCCGTCATCCCGCCCGCGGCGTTACAGACCTTTTTAAAACCGTGCTGTTTCAGGATGCTGCACCCCATGCTCGACCTGTGCCCAGTACTGCAGATAAGCACGGTCTCGGCCTCAGGGTCAAGTTCGGTATAACGGGTCCGCAGGTCCTGGACCGGGATGTTCAGGGCGTTTTCCATATGAAATTTTTCGTACTCTGAAGAGGCCCGGACGTCCACGATCACGGGAGGTTTGTCTTTTAGGACTCTTGCATAAAGTTCCGGGATGGAGAGCTGCGGGACATGCTCTGTGGAAAGACCCGCGGTCACCCAGGCAAACATCCCCCCGTCCAGATAGCCGAAGATCCTATCAAGCCCGACCCGGTGCAGCCAGCAAGCAGCTTTTCGGGTATGGGCCTCGTTATAGCTCACAAGCAAAATCTTTTTATCGGAGGGCAGGAGCCAGCCCGCGAAAGTCCCGAAGTTGCCCCCTATATCGATACTGCAGGAGCCCGGCACATGCTCTCCCCCGAACCCTTCATAGCAACGGGTATCCAGGACAAGGGTGTCGTGTCTGCCGGAAAGTTCGAGAAACTCCTGGGGCGGGACCGCTCTCATAAAGGGAAGTTCCTTCAGAAGAACCGGACCTTCCCTGTTCACGGCACTGCAGCGACTGAAATGGTCGGGAGCTTCGGGCATATCGGTTGTAAGGGCCTTTATGAACTCCTCCCGGTCCGGCATCTGCAGGGCGTAATTGTACTTTTTTTCGTAGCCTATGGTACTTGTCCGTTTGACCCCCATATTCCTCCCGCAAAGCGAACCTGCCCCGTGGGCCGGGTAGACTTCACAGGAATCGGGAAGATAAAGCAGTTTTTGATAAAGGCTGTCATGGAGTTTGGCCGCAAGTTCCCTTGCCCGGCCAGGGAAAAGATCGGGTCTCCCAACGTCCCCCACGAAAAGGGTGTCCCCGCAGAAAAGAGCAACCGGATCCGGCCCTCTGGAGGTATCCGAGACCACATAGGAGATGTGTTCGGGCGTATGGCCCGGAGTCTCAAGTACCTTTATTACCATGTCCTCAAGTTCAAAGCTGTCCCCTTCGACAAGCCCCACATGCTCGAACTCGCAGTTCCCGGCTTTCGGAGCGTATATTTTTGCCCCGGTCACTTCCGCAAGGTCCAGGTGCCCGGAAACAAAGTCGGCATGAAGGTGCGTCTCAAGGATATGCGTGACCTTTACCCCCAGGGCTCCTGCGGCCTCGAGGTAGATTTCGGTATCCCTGCGCGGGTCAATGACCGCACAGCTCTCCTTTCCTGCCAGAATGTAGGAACTGTGTGCTATGCCTTTTACGAAAAATTGCTGTACTATCACGAAAAAACCCCGGTTTTCAGATAATTTATTGATTGTATTTATTGATTGTATTTTTTGATTGTATTTATTGATTGTATTTATTGATTGTATTTATTGATTGTATTTTTTGATTGTATTTTTTGATTGGATTCCATATAAAAAGCTTTGATTGAAATAAGCCTTAAGGAAAAAACTACAATTAGCTCTTGTGTACGAACTTGTCTCTCCCGTAAACCTCCTGGCCGTCCTGAAGTACACGGGGTACATCCTCATGGCCTTTGCGGCGGTCCTGCTGGTGCCCATGGGAGCGGCTCTCCTTCTGGATGAGCTGGTGGCGGTTTCCATTTACGGGGGAACATTCCTCCTGACGGCGGGTGCGGGAGTTTTCCTGCACAGGGTCCTTCCGGATTACGAGCTTGAGCTAAAGGAAGCCGTAATCCTGGCGGCCCTGGTTTTTCCCTTCTGTTCCCTTATATGCGCGTTCCCGATGGCCCTTTCAACAGACCTGTCCTATCAGGACGCCTTTTTCGAATGCGTCTCGGGACTTACCACAACGGGCCTGAGCGTGGCTCCTGCAGGGATGGGGCCTCATTTTCTCTTTACCCGTGCCTGGTTGCAGTGGATAGGAGGAATCGGGATTATCGTACTCGTGCTGGGTGTCCTAATACGGCCCGGAACAACGGCTTTCCGGCTTTACAGGGTAAACCTGGGCGAGAGCCGGGTCAGGCCGGGTGTTATAGCGACGGCGAGGCTGCTCGGTCGGGTCTACCTGGGACTGACCGTAGCCTCGTTTCTGCTCCTGCTGGCAGGCGGGATGTCCGGCTTTGACGCTCTTTCCCATGCCCTTTCCGCAATTTCCACAGGAGGTTTTTCGACAAGATCCGAAAGTATCGCGGCCTATCCGGGGTTTTTGCTCCCGGGTATAATAGGGCTCTCAAGCCTTATGGGGGCGGTCAGTTTTTCCCTCTACCCGGGGCTTTTTAAATCCTTCGAAGGTCTGAGAGGAGACCTGCAGTTCAGGTACCTCCTGAAACTTTCCGTGGCAGGGACTGTTTTATTCGCCTTTACCCTTGCTCCGGGCCCGGAGATGTCCGGCTTTCTTCCGGCCGCAGCTTTTCAGGTGATTTCGGCCCTTACGACCACGGGCTTTTCAACCATGGACCTCGGGCCGGTTTCGGACGCTTCCAAGCTTTTCCTGAGTGCGCTTATGTGTATCGGAGGAAGCATGGGCTCCACCGCTGGCGGGATCAAGATCTTTCGTCTGATCGTGGTCATAAGCCTGATAAAAAGGGTTTTTTTCCGTTTTTTTCTGCCCCGGGAAGCCATCACCCCCTTAAAAGTTAACGGAAACGTTATCGAAGCGGATGAAGTCTACAACCTCGCGGCCTTCGTGCTGCTTTACTTAGGGTTGCTGATCTCCTCTGCCTTCATCTTCATGCTTGCCGGAACAGGAGCCTCAGACGCCCTTTTCGAGGTCTCAAGCGCCCTGGCAACAACCGGGCTTTCGGTTGGGGTAACGGCCCCAGACCTGCCTCTGTATTTGAAACTTGTACTCTGTGCGGACATGCTGCTCGGAAGAATCGAAATCATACCGTTATGTATATTACTGCTGCCACAGACGTGGATTCGGAGCTAAAAGGAAAATTACGGAAGGCTTTCGATCGCTTTAACCTGGTTGAGGCCGTGAAAGGAATTACGAAGAATCTGGTTGGGGATTTGAGTTATGAGAATAATCATTGTCGGAGCAAGTCCACTCGGGATGCATCTTGCCCGAGATATGATCACGCAGGGAAACGAGGTGGTCCTGATAGAAAAGGATGAAGGGCTTGCAAGGGAACTTGCGGAGGAACTGGACTGCACAGTCATCCATGCCGAGGGCACTCATCCCGATATCCTGGAAAAAGCCGGAATAGGAGACGCCTATGCGGTTGTCGCCTGCACGGGGCACGACCAGGACAACATCCTGACAGGGCTGATTGCCAGAGAGACGGATGTTGAAAAGATAATCATCAAGACAGACGATGAAAAATTCACAGCCGTGGCCAGAAAGCTCGGCTTCCACTACCTTATTAACCCTCCTCGCCTCGCTTCCACGGTCATTGCCGATGCCCTGCGGGGGGTTAATACCATTGAACTGAGCAATCTCATGCGTTCGGATGTCCGTTTTACAAGTGTGCTTGTAGGGAAAGCCCTGACCGGAAAAAAGGTATCGGAACTCCCACTCCCGAAATACACCGAAATAATCGGATTCTACCGGAAAAAAGATTTCATTTTGACCTGCGGGGAGGGAGAGGGGGGAGAAAGGAGAGGAGAAGCCCTTTTGGATGAAGAAGACGAACTGCTTATTGTCACCAGGGCCGAGCACGTCAACAGGGTTTGTGAAATGCTCAAAGAGCCAGAGGGCCCCCCTCTTTCCTGACCCTGACATGCTATATATTTTATTCATTGATTTCGCCGAATCAAAGACGGGATTCAATATTTTTAGTGAAAAATCCTCACAAAAACCTTGAAGACCTGAGGAATAACTTTAGATACAGCGGAAACTGATAAGTAGTTTCAAAAATAGAAAAGAGTGAGTTGTGGCATTGGATATTGAAATCCTGCATTGCTCCGACCCTAATCAAATCTTTAATTAGCACACTCTATGAAGGTATTTTGTTATGGCAATGTCTAAAAGAGATAAAGAAAGAAAAGATCACGCTCGCAAGGAGAAAGTCGCAGGACTTGAAAAACTGGCTGCTGCTGGTAGCAAAGACGCAAAAAAGAAACTGGCAAAGGAAAATAAGAAAAAATAATGCCCTGATTCTTCATTCCCTACCTGCCAGCTACCCGGCCTGTCCGAGAATTCAATTTCAGAGTTTTTAAGACAGCCTTTTCAGGCGCCGGGTAGCTGACAGGAATTTCTGTTAATTAAGAATCAGTACCTATTTGGGATTTTACAACAACTTTTTTTTCAAATTATATGCGAAATGCCCGGACTCCTGCGTCGGACGTTGAGTATCGGTGTTTCAGTTAAAGCTCAGGTAACAAACCCGACCTTTTCTCAATATTTTAGGATGCGTACCAGAGGAATCGGGATATTCAAAATAAATCACAAAGTTTTCGGGGCCTGGTATGGCAGACCGGTATAACAGACCGGTATAACAGACCGGCATTAATTATAACTGCCATAACTTCCATTTTCCTGCCCATGCTAATAGGACTTACGGGCACTCCCGGGACCGGGAAAACCTCAATAAGCAAAATACTTTCCGGCCGACGGGGCTGGAAGGTTATTCATCTCAATGAACTGATCCGGGAAGAACACCTTTATTCGGAAGTTGACGAAAAAAGGGATGCCGTTGTTGCGGACATGGACCTTGTCCGGGCCCGCCTTGAGAAAATTATTGGTAAATGCTGTGAAGACAGTAAATGCTGTGAAGACAGTAAATGCTGTGAAGACAGTAAATGCTGTGAAGACAGTAAATGCTGTGAAGACAGTAAATGCTGTGAAGACAGTAAATGCTGTGAAGACAGTA
>JAQVBP010000103.1:7601-10645 GCA_028690255.1 Methanosarcinaceae archaeon | reverse complement strand
CACAATCGTAAATAGTCACCCAGTTGGTGAGATGGTGTATAAGCGGTTTTGTTTCCCTTATTGTTTTTAGCGGGTTTTTCATAATATTCCTCAATAACGTTTTAACAGACAGCCTGGAAGAAAAAAGAAGAAAGATACTCAATCTTCCTCAACATCCAGAGGCCAGTGGGTATTTCATGCTTCACTTAACCCCGATTACGTATGTATTTTTCTGCCGTTTCTACCATTACTTCTGTCCGCTCCCGAAATGTTCACAACCCCGGAGAATTTACAGCCGCAGAGAGTTTACGGCCCCGGCGGCAGTGTTTGATTTTCCTTTATGCTGCCCTCCTTCAGCAATCAAAGCTGGTATAGGAAGGTTCATGTCCCCTGTTAATGGTTACTGCTGGCTGCGACTGTGGCTGCAAGGCCGGGTATAGGAAGATCCATGTTCCCTGTTAATAGGGTATTTCTTTTCTCATCCCGACTCCCACAACCAGTAGCTTCGTCTCCATAGGGGGGTGGGCCCAGCCCTCGGGAGACATGGTCTTTTTGTCAACGGAGAGTTCCACCTGGCTTCCGCTCAGGCCGCATTCTTTCATATAATCAAGGACAAGATTTTTCCCTAATTCCGTGGCTGTTTCCAGGGCTTCTGCATACCTTTCGAACTTTAGTCTCCCGGCCTGGGAAAACACCAGGAAATTTTTATCCGGCGTGCTAAGGCTCTCAGGCCTTATAAGAAGCTCAATCCGTTTTATCCCTTTTCCAACAAGGGCTCCGACCGCGTTTCCAACTTCCGCGTGTTCGGGAACCAGGACCTGGGCATCGATAATTTTCTTCAACTCTTCCCGGTAGGCCCGGACAGGTCCGCCGAGGAGGACCACCGGAATCTTCAGCCCAAGCCTTGCGGGGTAGCCTTCGTCAATGATTTTCACAAGCGAGGCCGCAGGCACGCCTTCGAGAATATACGAAAAGAGGCTGAGCGCCATATTCTTTGCGACTCTCTGCTTTACCGCAGTGCAGAACTCATTGGGGGTCAGACGCATGAGCCTTGCAAGCCTTTCGGCTCCGAGGACCGAGGCTTCTTCTCCCCATTCCGTATATTCCCCGAGCACATGCAGGGCGTCGGTCGGAGTAAAACCTATCGCCTGCACCAGCCGTTTTTGTATAAGGGAATCAAAGACTATTGGGATTATGTCTTTTTTAATCAACCCCGTAATCTCAGGAACCGAAACCGGTTCCTCGCCTATAGCGGCCAGGACCTCGGCCTCGGCCCCGCTCAGTTCCCCTGCGGGGTAACCGGATCTCACGTAAAATTTAGTAGGCTGAAAGTTTTCGCAGAGGGAGTCCCTGGGGAGCATGGGCGTCCTCCGGAAGGTGTTCAGGAAGGTCGGGTAATGAACCGCGGCCACACAGAGAGGTACGACCCTGCGTGGGCCTATGAAAAGTTCCCTTCCTTTTGTCCAGACATGGCTGTCCCCGCCTGTTGCCGTGGTCTCCATTCGGAGGGCTTTTACCCGGGTCCGCCAGCCCCCGACAACAGCCCCTTCTTCACTCAGGTCAGGAACCCCGGCAGTCATGGAAGAGACGTCCGTACTCGTTCCTCCCACATCGATTACGGCGCAGTCCTTCTGGCCCGAGAGCTGGGAAGCTCCCACAAGACTTGCGGCAGGCCCGGAAAAGATGGTTTCGATGGGTTTTTGAAGGGCATCTCTGATCCCCACAACCGAACCGTCACACCTGAGCATTAGGAGCCTTGCGTCAATTCCCCTGCCCTTTATGTCTTCGATAACGGACTGCACGAAACGGCGAGTAATCGGGATGAGCTGGGCGTTTAAAAAAGCCGTAACCGCCCTGTCATAAGCCCCCAGCTGCTGGGAAAGCTCGTGCCCGCAGACTGCGGGAAGACCTGTCAGTTCAAGCACCCGGGCTCTTGCCGTAAGTTCGTGCTCCGGGTTCCGGGTACTGAAAAAGGAAGAAATCGCAAAAGCCGATACTTTATCCTTTACTTCAAGAGCGAAAGCTTCAATAGATCCGAGGTTGAGTGGCTTTACCTCCTCTCCGTTGTGGTTATGTCCGCCGTCTGCGAAAAGGACGTGCTGAGTGGGCAGTTCTTTTTCAAGCGGGTGATCTCCGATAAGAATGAGGCCTACCGGGAAACCTGTTCCTTCCAGAATGGTATTGGTGGAAAGGGTGGTTGAAACCGAAACCAGCTTTACTTCTTTCAGGTATTCCTGATTCAGGCCGTCTATTACGTTTTTAATTCCCTGCTGAAGGTCGGGATAACTGGTAAGTGCCTTGTTGGAATCAACAATAACGCCGTCCGAGTCCCTGATAAGCACCGCGTCGGTACAGGTCCCTCCTGCATCGATGCCCAGGCTATACTGCATAATTAGGCTCCTTTTTTATTGCTTATTTTTAATAATGGATTTGGGGGGATATATTAAACTCATGTAAAATTTCAGGTCAGCTCTTGTAAAGGCCCGCAAGGGTCTTCTAAATTTATTTGGAAATTCCTCTGGAATTATTTCAAAGTTTTTTTTGACGTTCTTTCAAAGCTCTTCCTGTGGTTGATCAATAGTTATACATATAGAACATTAAATAATATTAACGTATTTTGATTGTCGCCGTGAACTTTATATATGGTAGCCCGAAGTCGTTTTATTATCTATTGGATCGTTCCTAACTTGCAAGTAAGATATCTATAATTTCAATGGAAACCGGATTTTTAGATTTCGGATTTTTCTGTAAAAGACCCTATAAATCTGAAAAATATCTCAGAATTAATGGCCAGTTTTTGGAAAATCAATATGAAATTATTCGAATTACAGTACAAATAATGAAAGTACACAGATATTTTCATACTAAACGGATGAAGGATGTATCTAAAAAAATGTTATAAAAAAGGGGTTAAAAAGAGTTGAAAAGGAGTGAATAGGTGTGAATAGGAGTGGAATGAATTAAAAAATAGTAAAAAGGATTAAAAAATAGTAAAAAGGATTAAAAAATAGTAAAAAGGATTAAAAAATAGTAAAAAGGATTAAAAAATAGTAAAAAGGATTAAA
>JAQVBP010000103.1:0-7501 GCA_028690255.1 Methanosarcinaceae archaeon | reverse complement strand
GTGTGAATAGGAGTGGAATGAATTAAAAAATAGTAAAAAGGATTAAAAAATAGTAAAAAGGATTAAAAAATAGTAAAAAGGATTAAAAAATAGTAAAAAGGATTAAAAAATAGTAAAAAGGATTAAAGGGGTATTGCGGAAATGTTTAATTTCCTTATTTCCCAAACTTTCCTCTCGGCTTATTATCCCCTCTGCCTTCTCTTTTGCTGTATCCCCTACCTTCTCTTCTGTTGTCTCCTCTGCCTTCTCCTCTGCCTTCTCCTCTACCTTCTCCTCTGCCACCTTCTCTTCTTTTGTTATCTCCCCCATTTCTTTTCTGGGCGATTTCCACAAAGGGTTTTTTCCCTCTTCTCTTATTTTTGAATATTTCAAGCAGAACTTCGGCCTGGGCGAAGGGGACGGTTACGAAGGAAAAATGAGGGAAAATCTCAATATCCTTTGTATTCAGATCCCCCTCTCCTGCTTCCTGTTTAATGAAATCACAGAGTTTTTGGGGGGTCATATCGTCGGCTTTTCCCATGGCTACAAAAAGGCGAGCCGTACCTTTTCTGTCCACGTAGGAATTGCTGTTGATCTCGGAATAACTGCTTTTGTCAAAGGTGTCCTTGAAAGTGTATTTCAGGAGGGCGGCCAGGATTTCTTCCGGAGGGTATTCCCCGAGCAGGGTCTCGCTCATTGTAAGGAAATCGCCGTATTCCCCTTCGTCCATGATGGACTCAAGCTCGGTTTTCACTCTTCCTTTCCGGGCATTGATAACATCCTCAATTCCGGGGAGCTGCCCTTTTTTCATGCTGGAATTCGAGGTCTTCTTTATGTAGGTCAGTCTCCGGTATTCTTTGTGCGTTACAAAGGTAATTGCAGTACCCTGTTTACCGGCTCTTCCGGTCCTGCCTATCCTGTGTACGTAAGATTCGGGGTCCTGAGGAATGGAGTAATTGATGACATGGGTCAGGTCCATGATGTCAATTCCCCTTGCGGCGACATCGGTTGCCACCAGGATACTGAGCTTCTGCTTCCTGAACTTCCTTAAGATTCTTTCCCGTTCCTGCTGGGTCATGTCCCCGTTCAGGGCATCGGCCGCATAGCCCCGGTCGCCGAGTTTCTGGGCAATCTGACTGGTATCGTTTTTTGTCCGGCAGAATACAAGCCCGTAAAACTCTTCTTCCATATCGATAATCCGGCAGAGGGCCTCGAACTTGTTGTTTTCCCCAACCTCAAAATAGATCTGCTCGGTCAGTTCCGTGGTCACTTCTTCCTTGTCAACAGCCACAAACTCGTAGTTTCGCATGTGCTTTTTTGCGATTCCCAGAATTGGCTTCGGCATTGTAGCGGAAAAAAAGAGCATCCTTTTGTTAGGGCCGGTTGCATTCAAAATTTCCTTTACGTCCTCAACAAAGCCCATGTTAAGCATCTCGTCGGCTTCGTCCAGCACAAAATACGAGATTTTATCAAGCACAAGGCTCTTTCGATTGATATGGTCGATAACCCTACCCGGGGTTCCGACAACGATGTCCACGCCACTTTTGAGCAGCTGAAGCTGCCTGCTCATGGACTGCCCGCCGTAGATAGGGATGATGTGCAGATTTTTGTCTCCTTTCAGGGAATTCAATTCCTCGGAGATCTGAATTGCAAGCTCCCTTGTGGGAGTAAGAATGATTGCCTGAACAGTTTTTGATTTTTCCGGGATTTTTTCAATAATAGGAATGCCAAAGGCTGCGGTCTTTCCGGTTCCGGTCTGGGCCTGACCGACAATATCCAGATCTCCTCCCATAAAGAGAGGGATGATCTTTTCCTGGATAGGGGTTGGTTCTTCAAATCCTTTTTTCTTAAGGGCGTTCATGGTACTCTCTGAGAGTCCAAGAGCTGCGAATTTTGCTAATTTTTCCATATGCTCACTCTAATTGAATTATTTGGTTTCAAATTTCACGGATTTTAAATTCCGTCGGAAAGGGTATTCTTTGCTGCATCTCTGATGCATCTGTGTTGCATATCTACTGCATCTGTGTTGCATACTGGCAGCATTTTTTACGGCAGGGCCTCGCCGGGACAGGTGCAAAAAACTGTTTTTCCTGACAGCCTCTTTTCTTGCAGTCCCCATCAGCAATCTTTATTTAAATCTTTTTTTTAAGAACTTAAGAGCGATTCCAGATCCCTCTCTTTCAAAGTCCTCTGCCGTACTTACGCTTGCTTTAATCAAAACCAGGCAACAGTTCCAGTTGAAAATAACAGATCAGAATACCTGAACAAACGGCCGTGTATATTTTTAAATTCCGGAGGAAATTAAAAACCGGATGCCGCATACAGTGATTAAAAACCAGGAAAATTAAGTATCGGTATTAACAAAACTTAAATCGTAAATTTATGAATTTTTTGTAAGTTCCGGTTATTACTTTAGCCTTTATCCCTGGAAGCAGACAGGAAAAGGGAAGCCTGCTTCAAACCTAAGTAATCCACTACAGGGTTTCCCAGTATATAACCTTTATCTATCCCATGGCTGTATTTTTTAATTTTTTTTTCCTGAAATAGGCCTGAAAAGAGTCCTGAAAAAAAGGAAAGTCCTTCTTTTGTCTTTCGACAGGAAGGCACTTTATTCGCTTTCGTAGGTTCCGGTGCCCAGGAAGATCAGCTTTGTTTCCATTGGGACTTTCCAGCCGTCCGGCAGGATATCCTTTTTATCGATCTCGATCCGGATGTTGTTAGGGTCAAGGCCTGACCCGGTCATATAGTCCAGAATCAGTTCTTCTCCCAGCCGGTTTGAAAAGTCCAGGGCTTCCTTGTAAAGGTCGAAGTACTCCCTGCCTTTTTCGGAGAACACATAGAAAGCCATGTCCGGAGCGGCCAGGGAAACAGGTCTGATAAGAATTTCGACCCTCCTTATCCCTTTTGCCGCAAGGGCTCCGACTGCGTTTCCGACGCTTGCGTACTCTGGTACCAGGATTTCCGCGTCCAGAATTTCGTTAAGCTCTTTTCTGTAGGCTATAACGGGGCCTCCGATAAGAACCACGGGGACCTCTACCTTGAATTTCGTTGGGGCCGGGATGTCAAAAATTTTCCGGATTTCGCTCTTCTCAATCCCTTCCAGAAAGAAGGAAACCAGGTCAGAAGCCATGTTTTTTGCAAATTCCTGCTTTATATACTTCGCGAATTCTGCTCCATTCAGGC
This sequence comes from Methanosarcinaceae archaeon, assembly GCA_028690255.1. Lineage (GTDB taxonomy): Archaea > Halobacteriota > Methanosarcinia > Methanosarcinales > Methanosarcinaceae > JAQVBP01. The sequence goes on along the minus strand of JAQVBP010000103.1, from coordinate 4,339 downwards.
CCCCGTAAAGGGAGCCAAGCCTTTCCGCACCTATTTCGGAAGCTTCGTTTTCCCACTGGGCATATTCTCCGAGCACATGGAGGGCGTCAGTCGGAGTAAAGCCCACGGCCTGTATAAGGCGCTTCTGAAGCAGGTTTTCAAGATACATGACGGACGGGTAAGTTCCCAGGCGGTTGTACATCTCGGTAATTGAGGTCGGGTTTTCCTCGATTGCGTCCAGCAATTTTTTCTCCCCTTCACTGATTTCAATCGCTTTGTAGCCGCTTTTGTAGTAGAAGGTTGTGGGCTGGATGTTGACCCCAAGAATTCCTTTTGAGGGAATGGGGTTTGCTTTGAGGAGTTCCAGAAAACCCGGGAAAAGGGTCGCAGCCCTGCAAAGGGGCACCACTCTTCTCGGCCCAATATTTGCTTTCTTGCCCTTGACCCAGATATGACTGTCTCCGCCCATAGCCGAGGTCTCCATTTTGATTGCCCTAACTCTTGTCTTCCAGCCCCCGACAACGGCTCCGGCTTCACTCATCTCAGGGACTCCGTTTTTGATCAGGGAGATGTCCGTGCTTGTTCCTCCCACGTCTATCATGGCGCAGGTTTCCTTTTTACTCAAAAAAGCGGCTCCCACAAGGCTTCCTGCGGGGCCTGAAAAGATGGATTCGATGGGTTTTTGGAGAGCTTTTTTTATCCCCACAACCGAGCCGTCGCATTTGAGCATAAGGACCCTGGCGTCCATGCCCCTGCTTTCGGTTTCGTTTACGACGGTCTGCATGAATTTTTCGGAGATCGGGATTAACTGGGCGTTGAAAAAGGCGGTTATGGCTCTTTCATAGGCTCCGAGGTCCTGAGAGAGTTCATGGGCACAGACCACGGGCAGGCCTGTAAGTTCCAGAACGGTTTTTTTTACTTCCACCTCGTGTTCGGGGTTTCGAATGCTAAAAAATGATGAGACCGCAAAGGCCGAAACCCGGTCCTTTACTTCAAGTGCAAACTTTCTGACGGCTTCAAGGTCAAGGGGGGCCGCCCGTTCTCCATTGTACTTGTGGCCCCCGCTTACCTGGATGTAGTGAGTGGTCGGGAGTTCCTGGGTGATGTCATAGTTTCCCACAAGGATAAGGCCAACGGGAAAACCTGTTCCTTCAAGGATGGTGTTGGTGGAAAGGGTGGTTGAAACGGATACTACTTTTACGTTTTTCACATATTCTTCGTCCAGCCCGTCTATAGCGTTTTTGATTCCTCCGAGCGGGTCAGGATAGGTAGTAAGGGCTTTGCTTGCAGCAATAACCGTATCATCCGAGTTTCTAACAATTACTGCATCGGTGTAGGTGCCTCCTGCATCAATGCCAAGGCTGTAGTTCATAATCGAATAACTCCTTTTTAGTCCTGTTCTGCTTTCCAGGATTTTATTAATTATATTATCCAGTATCTCATATGTTGTTTTCAACTCCCTTTCTGTACTGTGTCCAAAGCAGGATTAGATTATATCAATGATTAAATAAACTTTCCTAACTTCTTTTGTCACCGTTAACATCCTAAAACGGGCGGTTGAATGTGTTTTTTAACAGTATTGAGAATCTCAATGCAAATAAATTTTCAATTTTCCGGACGAAAGATTCTGCAAAAAAAGGTACTTTTCCTTAGCTCCCATCGTATTGATTATATTTTTTAATAATTAGGGACGCAAAAGAAGAAGTAAAAACGTATGAAATTCCCGAATTGCAGGTACAAAAAAAGAGAGGCGAAATAAGGAAAAGTATTTTTCTTCAGAAAGAGGCCATATTTTTCGAAGTACTCAACACCAGCCGTAGAGGTGGAGTTGGGATGTCAGCATATCTTTTAAAAGATTCAACCTTTCGGTAGATTCTCTGATCTGGACGGGCCTTCTCTGAAAATCCTCACTTCCGGCCTCCCTCTTAAGAATGGCAAGGTTCAGGAGATCCGCAAAGTTTGTGCACTCATCCAGAAAATGGATAAAAAGCCGTCTGGACTCCATAAAATAGGCTGAGGTTCTGAAATCCGGTAGCAGGGTCTTTTCGTATAGGGCCGACTGTTCCAGACTGGCCGCCTGCTCCCGGGCCTCCTGGTAGTCCTGGTCGCTCAGGGCTTCGCCTGTGTTTCTGAGGATCACTCCCACCTTCTGGAGGAAAAAGGCCACTTCAAAGGCCCATTGGCAATCGATTTTCGCCTGGTAATCAGAAGGATTCCGTCCTGTGTTCATTTTCTGCCCGCCCTTTGTTCCGATTTCTTTTATTTATTTTTTCATACTTTTATCTTTATTAAGTAATCAGGAACCAACAGATAAAAAATTACCGAAACTTATCGGTTCGGAAAGGACTGGAAGACCCGGGTTTCTCCAAAAGTATATTTGCCTCCTTTTCCATAGTTTTCTCAAATTATATATAAACGGCCGTGAAAAAATGGTAACAATAGAAGTTGACAGGGATAAATGTAAAGGCTGCGGCTCCTGTGTCGAAGCCTGCCAGCGCCGAGTTCTGGAAATTCAGGACGGGGTTTGTGTGCCTGTCAGGCCTGAAAATTGCAGGTTCTGCATGCTCTGTGTTTCGGGGTGCAGGCAGAAAGCCCTGAAGATTATTGTCTGATTCTTTTTTTTGCGGAGGAAAAACCCTTTTGCAATTACCAGGGGTTTCATCGACAAACAGGTCAATCCCGTGTCCGAGGAACTTTACTTTATGGTTTCCAAAATCCCATGAAATTTTCCTGGAATTCCTCCTCCGGTTTATTCATTCTGCTATTGTAGATTTCCGGGGGGATGACGCCGGGTTTAAACATCGTCTGATCCTGAAATTGAATTGCCGGACAGCCTGTTTGATTCGGGGGTAGTTGATTGAAAGGTACTTTTTTTCTTCATAGAATCTCTATTAAGATTATTTGCTGCAAATTATAGAAGTATAACCCGGTTAGTGTGACCCACATAATGGAAGTGGGCATTGAAAGCAGTTATCAGGGTGCAGGTACCAGGATATAGCAAACAAATATTCAAAAACGAACATGTTATTCTGTGAATAACATGCACAAAAAAATGAAAGTACAGTACTTTCATGCTAAATAAGAAAGAAGGGGATTAAATTGTCCGTAAATTTAAACAACCTGATTGAAAAGGCTTCCGAACTCGGGATCGAGGCCTATCCGCTGGAATCGGAAGATATAGCCGTTGAAAACCGAATCTCTCTGAAATGCGCCTTCGGATGTGCAAGCTACGGAAAACGCCTGAGCTGTCCTCCCCACATCCCTTCCATTGACGAGTTCAGGAAGATCCTGGGGGAATACTCTAAAGCTCTCCTGCTTGTGGAAGTGCACGACACAAAAGCCGAACCTGATCTGGTAAAAGCCTGGTCTCGCCTCCGAAAGAACTCTTTTCATAAAATGCTTGAGCTTGAACGGGAGGCCTTCAGGAAAGGTTTTACTTATGCCCACCTGCTCAGGCCAGGCTCCTGTAACGAGTGTGAAAAATGTGGGAAAAGCTGTGCAAAACCCCAGTTAAGGCGTTTTGCCCCCGAGGCCGTGGGAATCAACCTGCCTGAAGTCATGAAAAAAGTTGGGCTTGAACTCGAGTTCCGAAAACCGGGAAAAACAAGCTGTCTCGGAATACTGCTTGTGGACTGACAAAGGATACGAGTTACGTATTTGAGGTGTAATACCAAGCACATGAGAGCTTATCAAATAATATTGTGCATTAGACCGTTTGAGGTTTTATGCTACTGGTTTTTTGTTAAACTGTGTAAGTCCTAAAAGGATTCTGGAAAAGGGCTGGGAAAAACTTCCTTGAATGTGCCCTTTCCCAATTTACTTTTCATTATTCCGGGTTTATGCACGGGTTCCTGGTCGGTTTCCGGATTCTGGCTACAAACGTGTGAACTACCGCTCGGCTAAAGACCGACCGGCTTCCTGCTTCATACCCCGGAGCAACCTCCACCAGTCCACAGGCTCTTCCCGCCGTTCCGGCGGTGATTAATTTATAGTTCACTTTTGTTTGGCTATTTTCCAGTTACACTGGAAATCCCACAAATATCCAATTTGTGCGATCGCAAAAGTGAGTAAGATTAAAATGCATTATTAATATATTAATCGACATTTCGACCCCCTGCCAATATGAGATAATAATTCCTGCATATTGGCCATTTTAGTGATAGTGTGTCAGATAAAATGGCATATTTGTGTCATGGATTTGTACATAAATGCCAAGATTCGAAATGTGAGTATTAACGTTTTGAAAACCATTTATTGGAAAGTGGACGCTTATATCCCCTGAGCTAAAGACTCAGGGGTTTTACGCTGCATTCTATAAAAGGCTCCGTTAACTGTCCCCACCTGTTATTTCCTGTAAAGA
>JAQVBP010000102.1 GCA_028690255.1 Methanosarcinaceae archaeon | reverse complement strand
GAGTTCTATAATAATCCCCTCTGTGCTGATTATTTTTGATTTTGATTTTAATTTTGATTTTAATTTTGATTTTGATTTTAATTTTAATTTTGATTTTAATTTTAATTTTGATTTTAATTTTAATTTTAATTTTAATTTCAATTTTGATTTTAATTTCAATTTTATCTCACGTTTCGAATCTTAGCATTTATGTACAAATTAATGGTACAAATATGCCATTTTATTTGAGATCCTATCAATAAAATGGCCAATATACAGAAGTTATTATCTCATATTGGCAGGGGGTCGAAATGTGAATTTTATTTTGATTTCAATTTTGATTTTCGGGTATGCCTGTTTCTTCAATTTTTAAGGTATACTCATTTTCTTAATGTCTATTATAATATTTATATTTGATAAATAATTTTTCGGAAACATATTATTCTTTTCCTTTTAAATTACTCTCTGGTTAAAAATATTTGCACGATTTGCAGTTTGTTAGGAGTGCTCTTTTTATATATTTTTTATTATGCCCGGGCCTTCCGCCTTCAGGTTCTTTTGCTCAAATTTCTTTATTGCCTTTGAATGCGCTCTTTATATGGAGTGTGCCTGTAGAGGTATCGAAGATTATTGTGCGCCCGTAATTTTTTCCGGTGTCTTCTGCAACAATGGGGATATCCAAATCTTCAAAGGTTTGTTTTACACTTCTTATATTCCTTTCCCCTATGTTAAACGATGAATTTGCGAACATGCTTGCACCCCCGGCAATTTTTGCTTCGAGCCTTCTTTTTACAGCCCCTTCTTTTTTTACTTCTTCTAGGAGGTATTCGATTCCCGAATCCGCAAACTTTGCGGGGTTGGCCTTCAATCTGGCCTGTCTTATGCTTGGAAGCATAATATGTAAAAGCCCTCCTAAATGTATTTTTTTATCATAAACCGTTATTCCCACACAGGATCCCAGTCCTACGGTGGATAATTTAAGAGGCTTTTTAGCTACTGCACAGTCTGCAATTCCTACAACTATTTTATTAGAATCAAGCACTTGGAAGACCCCCCTTGAAAGGATCTGAATGATCTCTGGATTTCAGGTCGTGTAATTTTGGGGCAAAATTTCGTGTTTTTAGGTTTTGCCGTGATAGGCCTGTATCCATCCTCAGGTCAATTTACTATTGTTCCGTTTATCTTCATCGATTTTTTAGAAGCCCATCATTTCTTTTATCTTTATTAGTAGATTTTCAAGAGATTCCGGTTCCAGTAATGTTAAAAAAGTTCCTTTTATTTTTTTATCTTCCACCAGAAGCTCTGTATCAAACAAAAGCGCAAAATCCACATTATAGCTCATTTCCGTAAGTACATAATTCAAGATTGCCTCTGACATGTCATATGCTGTGTATGGGGTAGATATGGAAATTTCCATATGCAAAAAATCCGAAAGAGCAGTTACATACGTGCCTGCAAGGATATGACCCGCTTCTTCCATTAAGGATATGTTTATGCTGTTTGAGAGCTCTATTTCATTCTCTCTTGTGAGGATCTGGCAGATACTCTTTGCGCTATTTTCAGAGAAAATGACAAGTATATAACCCTCGAGATTTTTACTGATACGCATGAAGGTTCCCATAACAGGGGAATCCGACGTTTCTGTGAATTTAGGTATGTTTTCTATTAGTTCTAACTTCGTATTCGGGATATTAATTCGAACCCTGGTGTTTACAAGCTTTGAAAGGGAGGTTGCGGCGTTTCCAATACCTATATTCCCTATTTCTTTTAACGCTCCGTACTGTAATTCACTTAACTCTCTGATTTGTTTTGTCATGCTTATTCCCTGGGATTTTTTTTACGTAAAGGCGCTCTCTTGTGTTGTAAGGTGTGAAGTAGCCTGCCGCAGGTCCTGTCATAGTTTCGGATTTTCCTATTATGAAAAAACCTCCGTTGTTTAAAGCCTGATAAAAGTCAAGATAAAGTTGTTCTTGAATTTCTTTTTTAAAATATATCATGACATTGCGGCAGATTATCATATCAAAATAGCTTATTTTTGGGCCAGAAAGCATGTCATGCTGTTTAAAGTGGATTAAGTCCTTCAATTCATCGATGACCTGGTAACTATCTCCCATTTTTTGAAAATAACACTCCCTGGTCTTCTTATCAACGTTTCTCATTTCTATTTCGTTGTAGATTCCTTTCCTTGCTTTTTTAAGGCTTATCACATCGAGGTCCGTGCCTATTATATTTATTCTGTATTTTCCAACATCATTTTTTAAAAGTTTATGCAATAAAATAGCAATGGAGTAAGCTTCTTCTCCCGCAGCGCAGCCTGCACTCCAGATGCGGATTGTTTTGAAAAGTGAACTGGACCTGGATTTAATTAAGGTGGGCAAAATTTCTTCTTCTATTATCCGGAAGGTTTCATGATTCCGGAAAAAATCGGTTACATTTATGGTAAGGGTATCAATTAAATTCTTTTGTTCGGTCCTTTCTTCTTCCAGAACATGAATGTACTCGGAATAATTATTTGAATTTGTGAGTCTCATACGTACTTTAATTCGACGCCTGAAATGGGCATCTTTGTATTGATCGCAATTAAATCCGGTACTTTCTTTAATATATTTCTTTAATTGCATAAAACTGAGTTCATCATACGCGTCGTCATTCATTACATCCAACACTTTCAATTTTTTTCAACAAATCCTTATTTTCCTTCAAATAAGGCTATGAATTTCAAGAATGGGTACCACGTTTCCATCTCCGAGAATCGTTGCGCCTGCAAATCCCTTCGTACCCTGTAGTAGTTTGCAGTTTATTGTTTTTATAACAACTTCTTTTTTTCCTAGAAGTTTGTCTACAACAATTCCTGTGTATTTTTCCGCTTTTTCCACTATAACAATAGAGAGTTTTTCTTTTTCAGGGATAGGGATTTTAAATAGAGAGTGTGGTCTTAGGAGTGGAATCACCTGTTCATCCCTTAAAATAACTTCTTCTCCTCTGACACTCTTTATCTCAGTTTTATTTATTTCTATGTTTTTTACAATGTTGTTGAAGGGAATTGCATAGACCTCGTTGCCTATTTCCACCAGGAGGACCTGGACCAGGGCAACAGTGAGCGGCAGTTTCAGTTCAAAAATGGTCCCTTTCCCAGGACACGATTTGATTTTTATATTTCCCCCTATGGCTTCTATTCGGTTTTTTACAACATCCATGCCTACTCCGCGCCCCGAAATGTCCGTGATCTCTTTTGCGGTGCTGAAACCAGGTGTAAAAATTAGTTGTACTGCCTCCCAGTCCGAGAGTTTCTCTCCTTCTTCTTGTGAAATCATTCCTTTTTTTACAGCAGTTTTGCGAAGTTTTTGAGAATCTATTCCCTGCCCGTCGTCTTCAATCCATATAAGGACGTGGTTTTCCCTTCTTGAAGCTGTGAGTTCTATAGTGCCTGTTTCTCTTTTTCCACTTTCTATACGTTTTTGTGTTCCTTCAATCCCGTGATCCACGGAATTTCTCAACAGGTGTATCAGAGGATCGCCTATTTCGTCCAGGACGGTTCTGTCAAGTTCAATTTCTTTTCCTTTTATTATAAAATCTATTTTTTTATTCTCTTTTCTGGCGAGGTCTCTTATCATTCTGGGGAACAGATTGAAGATCTGGTCCAGGGGCACCATCCTGGCTTCTATCACTTTTTCCTGTATCTCCCTGGTTAGTTTATTGAGATCCGAAAGGGCTTTTATAAGTTCTTTATCTTTCTGACCCCTGGTCAACTGGTTTATTCGGCTTTCTTTTATTACCAGCTCGCTTGCAAGGTTCATTAGTTTATCAAGCTTTTCTATACTGATCTTTACGTTTTTAACTGTTTTTATTTTATTATTTGTTTCTGGGATGTGGGGATTTGATTTTAATAGGTGGGAATTTTCTATTTTTTTCCCGGTTTCTTGATTTATTTCTTTTTCTTCTATGATTTTTTTGGCTACGTTTTCTTCTTCAGCGTTTTCTTCTTTAGCGTTTTTTTCTTCAGCGTTTTCTTCTTCAGCGTTTTTTTCTTCAGCGTTTTCTTCTTCAGCGTTTTCTTCCTTTGCCGGAGGCGTTTTGTTTTTTTCCTGTTCGCTGCTCGTTGTTTTCTCCAGTTTTCTCTCCAATATTATTATTGAAATCTCTTTTATTTCAGCAATTTTATTTATTTTATTTTTTATGATATTTCGGTCTTTTTTAGTTGAAAAGATAACCGTAAAATCTAAGTCAAAGTTTTCCTCTTCAAGCTCGTTTAAAGAAGGAATAGTCTTAATGAGGTTCCCATCCTCCGAAACTCTCTGGATTACCATGGCCGAACGTGCTGCTTTGAAGATGCAGTTTTCCTTCAAAGTGATGCGGGAAATCATAACCTTCTCCCCATCTTCCTCGGCGGTTTTTATTGCTATTTTTTCTTTTTCTGTAAACTCAAGTCCTGTTACTGAATTGCTCTGTTTCTGGCTTATAATTTCTTCATTTTCTTTTTTTCCTGTGCTTTCGGATTTTTCTTCTCTTATCTTTCCCTTTTCTTTTTCTCTTTGTTCTTTTTCTATTCCTTCAGGCCTGTTTTTTGTAGTGTTTATGGCTTTGAGGTTTTCCAAAACTCTTGCGATATCCCCGGAAACTTGGCTCGATTTTTCCCTGGTTTGATCTTCTTCAATTGATTCAACAAGAACTTCCAGCATATCGAGACTTTCAAAAAGGATATCGGTTATTGATTCGTCAAGCCTTAGTTTACGAGTCCGGAGGATATCCATCAGATTTTCTATTTCATGGGTAAACTCGGCTATTTGCTGGAATCCCATTGTTGCAGCCATGCCTTTGAAGGTGTGGGCTGCACGAAACATTGTATTTATATGTTCCATATTCTCCGGGGCTCGTTCCAGGGCCAGCAGGGAATCACTAAACAGCTTGATGTTTTTTTCCGATTCTGCCTTAAAAATAACCATATACTTTGACATGTCCATGTTTTATCTCCGGCAGCAGAAAGGATCCCTTCCTCGACAGTTCCGACTTTGCTGTAAATGATATGGTGGAAGTTGATCCCTGGTCTGGATTGCTTTTTGAAAAAGAGGGTTTACTTCAGCATACTCATAACTTCAGCAGCTATTTTATCCAACGGGAGCACGGAATCCGCAAGGTTCCGTTTTACTACTTCTTTTGGCATTCCATACACCACACAGGAACTACGGGCTTCTGCGATTACTTTTCCTCCCCACTTTTTTATTTCTTCGGCTCCGTCTGCTCCATCACATTGCATTCCTGTCAGGATCATCGATATGATTTTGGAGCCGTAAATGGGGGCTATTGATCTGAAAAGGACGTTGACCGAGGGTCTGGCCCCGTTTTCTTTTTCTTTTTTATTCAGGTGCACAAACTCTCTTATGATACCGTTTACTTTTTTTCTTTTAATTTCCATATGAAAATCCCCGGGCGCAATCAGTACGGTTCCGCTCTCCACCAGATCCCCTTCTTTCGCTTCCTTAACATTAAGCGCTGACCTGGTGTTGAGTCTCTCTGCAAATGAGGCCGTAAAGTTTGCCGGCATGTGCTGCACTAAAAGAACTGCGGCAGGCAGGTCTGCTGGAAATGCGCTTATCAATTTTTCCAGAGCCCTTGGGCCGCCTGTTGAGGCTCCAATAGCAATGATATTTTTTATTAAAGGTGGTGAGGCAATATTTATGGAGTCCAGGCCATTTTCGTTCGTGCTGGTGAGATTTTCTCCCACTCCTTCCTTTTTTATATACTTCCCCATAAATTCAAGATTTTTAAGGTTGACTTTTGCTGCGATTTTTACCTTTTTGCAGATATCTTCCCCTATTTCTGCCATGCTCTGGCTTATTATTCCACCCGGCTTTTGGATTACATCCACGGCCCCGTATTCAAATGCGGTAAGAGTGATTTCCGCAGCTTTTTCTTCAAGGGCCGATATCATGATCACGGGTGTAGGGCATTCACTCATTATATAGCCCAGGGTATTCAGGCCGTCAAGAACAGGCATTATGTTGTCAAGAATTACAACATCGGGTTTAAGCTTCTCGACTTTTTCTATTGCAGCTCTTCCGTTGACTGCTGTCGCTATGACCGTAATCTCCGGATCTTCGTTCAAAATATCTGATAGTACTTTGCGAATCAAAGCAGAATCGTCGACAACAAGTGTATGAATTTTCATAAATTCTCAGCAGGAAACCCGTTAAATCTTTAGATTTATGTCAGATGAATTCGAAAAATATTCGTTATTTAGGAATGGTGAAAATATAACTTCAGATTATCAGTTTGGGAATTGCTCTATATCATACAGGTTGTTTTTTTGTTGGTATTGACTTTTGTTTTCTGCTTCAACTACGAAAAAACATGGATAAAAAATGATCTTAGGTCCTCAGTCCCAGATTTTAAACGCATAGAAGCATTTTTACAAATCTATTATCTCGATAGATGTCAATTTTAAAATATGGCCAAAAGAAATATGTGCTTAACTCTAAGCGCATAAGTCGACATCAAGATACATTTATGCGCCTAAAAATAGGAATGAAGGCTAATAATCATTACTTGTTAGCAAAAATCCTTGATATTTTATTTGAATAGTTCCTAAGAGGCCGCGGCGAAATAACCTTTATAATTTATTACTCATTGTAACTTCGGTTGTTTATCTTGATCTTGAAAATCAATATGTTCAATCGAAGTTATGCATAGGTAAAATCAATATGTTCAATCGAAGTTATGCATAGGTAAAATCAATATGTTCAATCGAAGTTATGCATAGGTTATTCAGTGACGAGTCCTAAATAAAAGTACATACGGTACTTCCGTACTAAACAATACGTTTGTAACAATTCTTATCTTGATCAAAGACAAATGGATTAAAGGGTAGTTGATGTTTTTATCCCTTTGGTATGAAAGTACCGTGTACTTTCATTTGTTTGTGCCTGTTACTCGAATAGTTTCATGTGCGTTTTTTTAGAGGACTTTTTCAATCACTTCCAGCACGTTGGCGGATTCGAATGGCTTTACTATGAAGTCCTTAGCCCCTATTTTCAATGCGTCTTTTACAACCGATTGCTGGCCTATCGAAGAGCACATCACGACCTTTGCTTCCGGGTCTATCTCGAGGATCTTTTGCAGAGCTTCGACTCCCTCCATCTTTGGCATTACAATATCAAGAAGAATTATTTCAGGTTTAGATGCTTTATATTTTTCAATTGCCTCTTCCCCATCAGCTCCTTCTGCAACCACTTCATGCTTGTTTTTTAAAAGAATGTCTTTTATTATCATCCGCATGAACTCGGCATCATCCACAATCATAATCTTTGCCATTTCTTTGCCCCTTCCTGTTTAGAGTTCTGTGAAGAAGATAAAGAGAGTGTTGGAAGTGTTTCATAAATTCTAATAATTTTGATCCATCCCAATATTGATAAATTTTTAAAAATGTATACTTATATAATATATCAACAAGCTGTATCAAAAATAATCTGAATTCTACATTGGTCAATAGGCAACATTTAGTTTAAATTTGATCAAGCCCGATTCTGATATTACTACCTTAATTAGCCCAAAAAGGAACTAATTTATCCAAATTGTAGAATAAATTCGAGTTTTGGGACAACCTTACATAGTATAATTTTATATAAATGATTTATAAATATATTTTTTTTAATTACAAGCTCTTAACTTTTCCAATACTCTCATAAATAGATAATTTGGTTTTTATTATTTTTACGACACTTATTAATTAAATAGATAATTTGGTTTTTATTATTTTTACGACATTTATTAATTAAATAGATAATTTGGTTTTTATTATTTTTACGACACTTATTAATAATTATACAATACTATTACTAGTAAAACGAGAATATATAAGTTGTCTACCTTATTTAGCGCTTTGATTCCAAGTAAGTCTCAAATCCGATACTTCCAATATTTAATATAATATTATATTAATGGATTTACCTGATATTGATTTATATATTTCCAATAATTTCAAAAAATATGTCGCTGGTTATAATATATGCCTGAAATACTTCTTGTGGAAGACGATCTCCTTAACCTTGAGCTTGGGCTGGATCTGCTGCGATCCTATGGATATAATCCAAGAAAAGCTGTGGAGGGTCCAGATGTTTTTGAAATTCTAAATAAGGTTAAAATTGATTTGATACTACTGGATGTTGAATTACCAAAAATGAGTGGTCTTGAAGTTCTCAAAAAAATCAAGACCAATCCAGATACAAAAAACATCAGGGTCGTTGCATTTACAGGACATTCCGATCCTCATCATAAGCAAAAATTTCTTGAAGCTGGTTTTTACGATGTAATTTCCAAACCTATAAATTTCAAAAATTTCAGGTTCCAGATTGAAAAATTTCTTAAAGAATAAGGTCTTTTGTTTCCTGCTTATATACTCAGAAGCACCCTCCGCAGGTTTACAGGCTTTTCCTGGTGTCTGGCCGGGGTTTTGTAGTTTTGTGTTTTCTTTTGTATTGTTATTTTCCAGCTCCTTGGACATTTATCTTCATAAATAAGATGATTTAACTTGCATTAAAGTTTATTAGCTTTCATGTCTGAATTAAGGGTTTCTCAGTAAGGTTTTGAGCAATTTGAGTAGATAGGTGAAGTCGGGTGAAAAAACATGTTTGAAAATGCAAAAATAGGACATTTGTTAATAGGATTTTCCCTTCTTCTGTTTTTAACAGCATTTGTCGGTTATACGGGTTACAACAGTATCCAGAGTATTGATAAAAGTGTCATAGCTGTAAATAATATGTCTTATATCGAGAATAATTTGGGAAACGCCTTATTTGCTCAAAAAGATTATATTATTTACTCTGATGCGGGGAAGAAGGATGATGTGTACCGTTATATGGATCTGGTTTCCAATCAGGCTATATGTTCTAAAAATGTATATGTCGATCCTGTGAACAAGGCTCAGATGAATGATGTCCTTGAAGCTACCGCTAATTACAGGTCAGCGTTTGACACATATGTCCAGGTAAACAACGATGAAGCTGTTTTGAGTAAAAAGCTTCAACTGGAAGGAAAAACCCTGGTACAGATGGCTGAAGTGTTTCACGCGGATCAGCTAGAAGAGTACAGGCAATATTCTCAGGACAAGGTTTCTTATAAACTTGCTTATCGAGAATTTCAAGAAATTGAATCTTCGGACAAACTTTCTTACGATATGGTTAAAGTTAGTAATGAAATTAATGAATATTTTATTACCGGAGATCAGGAGTATGTGGACAGTTTCGGAATGCTTCTGGAGGGCGCAATTGAGCAGGCCGGTAATATGAGTTCAGTCTCCGAAGAAGAGGAAGAAATAGAAGAATTAACTCATATCATCGTTAAACTGAATGAAACGCAAGCAAATATCCAGCAGCTTATAGAACTGAAAAAACAAAAGGCAGAGGCTGAGGATAACATGCAGCTTGCAGCTTTCCATGTCAAAGAAGCGGTTAAGGGTGCCCTGGAAGACCAGAATACGAAAGTCGCTTCCCAGGTTGTAAAATCAACAAAAACAATAATTTTAGTTACTTTCTTCTCCCTTCTGATCGGTGCTCTGCTTGTTATCGTAATTCTTAAACTTTTTAGAAAACCAGTGAATGAATTGCTTGAGGCCGCAGACAGGATCTCAAACGGGGACCTCACGGTTGAAATTTCCGAAACGTCCCGAAATGAGGTTGCACAGTTGTCCCGGGTTTTCAGGCAAATGGTTGAAAATCTGCGGCAGCTTATCGGGCAAATCCAGGTTGGTTCAACCCGGCTTGCCTCTATGTCCGAAGAAATATCGGCTTCCTCTGAAGAAATGGCATTAGCCTCAAAACGTATTTCCGATGCGGTAACTGAGATGTCGGAAGGTTCGCATTCCCAGGCTTCTAAAATAGTTGATGTCACTCATGCTATGAGGGATATGACACAAAATGTACAGGAAATTGCAGACAACAGCCAGAACGCGTCCAGGAACACGAATTTTGTGAACGATATCATGCACAATCTTGGAAATAACTCTAATGAAGTCCTTATAAAAATGGACCGTATCAAGTCCTCCGTGGCCGAAGCAAGTGAGGTTATCGGGGCACTGGACGAAAAATCAAGAAAAATCAATGAGATTGTGACGCTTATTACAGGTATCTCCGACCAGACGAATATGCTTGCGCTCAATGCTGCAATTGAGGCCGCAAGGGCCGGGGAACACGGGAGAGGTTTTTCCGTGGTTGCTGATGAAGTCCGCAAACTTGCCGAGGAATCAGGCAGTTCGGCCAAAGAGATTTCGGGCCTGATTGAGGAAATCAGGTCCGGCATCAATGCAGCCGTAGAATGTATAGAAACAAGTAAAAATGAAGTTCAGGATGGGCATCTTTCCGTAAGCGGGGCTACCAAAGCGGTTACAGGTGTTGTTTCCACGATTAACGGTATTACGAATATGATCGAGGGAATCGCAGCGGCAGCTCAGGAACAGTCTGCATCCATTGAAGAAATTACCTCCACTATTGAGGACATTTCTTCAATCTCGGAAGACTCTGCAAGCGGGACTGCAGAAGTTGCGGCAGCAGTCGAGGAACAGACAGCGTCTCTGGGAGAACTTGCCGATGCGGCCCATGAACTTGCTTCCTTTGCAGAAAGCATGATGACGACTACGGCCAGGTTTAAGCTTGATGCCTGCAGAGAGGATGACTATCCGGAGGACTGAGGGCAGGTTTTTCCTTCCTCCTTTTTCCTTCAATCTTTTTTCATCCAGCACACTTCATTTAGTAAGAAAGTACCCTGTATACTTTCATTTTTTGTACCTGTAATTCGAAAAATTTCGTGTGCCTTTTTTAGTGGCACGAATCGGAGTGTGCAATTCAGCTAAATAATTTTTGAGGGCCAGATATGTTTGAAAAAAAAA
>JAQVBP010000101.1:6853-11033 GCA_028690255.1 Methanosarcinaceae archaeon | reverse complement strand
GCCTTACATGTGACCTCTGCGCAGACTTTCCCCAGATCTCTCCCGAGGTCCCTGGCCCTTACAAGCACTTCCGGCTGGTCTGAGATTCCGGATTGGTCGGTTCCCGGCGCAATAATCGTATTCAGGACATCAAAACCCAGAAAATAAAAAAGGCCCGCCGTATATTCAAAATAGGACTTGAAGGAGCCCGGATTGGAGTTTCCCTGTGTGAATGCGAGAATGAGCTTTTTCTCCCCCCCAATCCTACTGGAGAAATCTGGATTCACAAAAGCCATCAACCTGTCTACAAAAAGTTTGGTCTGGGCGGTCATCTGCCACATATAGACAGGCGTCCCAAGGACAAGGGCATCGGAAGCCTGGATTTCCTCATACAGCTTTTGCATGTCATCTTCAATTGCACATTTTCCATCGGCCTGGCAGCGGTAACAGGCATCACAGGCTTTGATATCCAGAGCTGCAAGGTTATAGAGTCTGGTCTCGGCCCCCCTATCGGAGGTCCCCGTAAGAATTTCTTTTACAAGCTTTGCAGTATTGCCTTCAGGGTTAGGACTACCCACCAATCCAAGAACTTTAATATAAACTCCCCCGTTTCCGTAAATGACAGTATAAACAATATTATCTGTATAAAAATAATGGATGTAGAGGTATAAATAACAAATCATTATAAAAATACAGGGTTAGTACAAGCTCTAAGATCCCGGAAATAAGCTCCTCAGTACCGGGATAATACGAAAGGGCCGGAAAAAAAGGGTCTGAAAAAATTAAAAAAAATTATAAAGCCGGCTGCTTTTCCCAGCAAGAGCAGAACGAAAATACGGTAATTTTGATCTACGCCTTCAGTTCAGCCAACAAGCACCTTTCTCATTACCAGAATCGCTCCCAGAATTGCGGCTACGGTAAGTACCACCCAGAAAACCGGTTGATCGTCCGAATATTTTACCCCACCTTTTGATCCGGCATTCACAGGCCCCTCCTGCCCGGAAGCGGCTTTTTCATCATCGAGAACCTCATCGGACTCTGCCCCCTCCGTCCCCTCATTGTTTACGACTTCGGGAGTGGCTTCTTTAGCATTTTCAGAATTGGCTGATCCTCCTGAACCGGCCGGGGAAACGACGGAACTTCGGGCATTTACCTCTATAACAGGCCCTGAGATTCCTTCCGCATTTTTAATCGCCTCCAGGTCAGCTTCCTGAAGGTCAAGTTCAGCTTTAGCCCCATCGATATAGAACTCCACATTTTCAAAATTCTTATAGTTCTCCGGCGCCAGGTTCAATATAAGGTTAAGCTTCCCCTCGGCTTCAACCTTATAGTCCCCAATAGGCGCCTTTTCATAATAAGCCCGGATCTCCGAACCTTCGGAGACCGGTTCGCCATTAACAGTCAGATCCCCCTGCAGAACAAGTGGAAGAGAAGGCAGCTTTTCAGTTCCCTCAAGTTCTTCAGCCGAGGCCAATCCACACGCCGCAAGCACAAAGAAAATCTGCAGGCTTATCACCAGGCATACAAGTTTTCGATAATTGATCAACTTAGATCCCCCCTTATTATAAAGACAGAACAGAAAATCCCTGAGACTTAAGCTCAGGGGTAGTTGACGACAACGTATCGTCCATGAGTGAAGGCGTGTGGAACAAAACCCCGAACAACTGATCCGCAGGCCTTTCTCTTATGGCTAAAAATAATAATTTTCCCGGACGCTGAACTCCTACCAGTAATCCCCACATGTATTCGAATTCGTCAGAAATTCCGGATCAAAAAGCCCATAATAATATTTATATTCATAGATTATATAATTTAATATTTTGAAAAAATATTATTTGTGGGGGGAGAAAGAGATGAAAAAGAAGACAAAAAAGAAGAAAGAGAAGAAGATTCGACGGAAGATCGTACCTTACTTCTTTCTCATACCTATCAAAGAAAATATCCCCAGTCCGAGCAGCGCAAAGCCCAGCTCAAAACCTGGAATTGAGGGTTTGGGCTTTGAAGGTTCGGGAGCCTCTTCCTCTGCTTCGACAGGCAGGGTGGAGTACGCTGCATAATCGGAAACAGAGAGGCCCAGGAAAGCCGGATCTTCGGAGTAATAGGTGGCCAGGGAAGAAAAGACTTTTTCGACCTCTTTTTTATCATTAAAAGCCCCATTCACTTTAATTTCCACAACACCTTTAGATCCCGTGCCCCTGATTTCTCCCATCTTCGGAGCAACGGCATCGACAATAAGGGGGAGGACATTCAACTTTTCCGATGTTTCACCATAGGCCCTCAGCACAAAGAAATCAAGGAACGGGGACAGTTCACGGATCTTTGAATCAGCATAGCGGGGGGGCAGGCTTACAGACAGAGGAATGTCTTCGTTAAGGTCATTTACGGCTTCAAGTAAAGCCACGTAATCCATACACCCTTCATCGGATTCAGGGTCCTGGGAAGGTTCCACATAAATACATATCCCGTCAAAGCCTGCAAGGGACTTTTTGTTGTAATCAAGGACAGTATCCACGGCTGCAAGGGAATCCGCCATACCCTTGCTGGAGTTACAGTCCGGGGCTTCAAGGAGGACAGCATAAACCATCAGGTTTTCCGTATGAGCCGATTTCAAAAAGCGCTCATACTGCCATATGTTTTCCGGATCAACACTCAGGAAAACAACATTGACCCCTGTTGCCTTGAGCTCCTCTGTCAGGACGGAAAGTTCAAAGTCATCGGGAGAAGAAAATCTCATCCCTGAAAAGTTCAGGTTGAGCGAAACCATTCCTTCGGAATCGTTTTGTTCTTTTCCTGTCCGGTTCTCGTCCGCCTTAACGGGGGGGCTGTAAATTGCGGGACCTGAAGGCTCTGGGGTAGAGCTTTCGACAGGTCCGGCAGTTTCTAATTCAGGGGGGATTTCCCCTACCCAGACGGTCGGTTCTTCACTTACGAACTTACGGACCAGGGCATAATCCACAGCCATATAACCCGTGTTTTCCGAAGCGTCGGGATAGGATGCGGCATACAGATATATGTGCATGGCCTGGAAGGGGACAAATTCGATAGAGTCATAGTCCATTGCGGAAACCCTGGCCCCGTTTTTAAACCAGGCCACCTTGCGGGTGTCGTTTTCTTCATACCAGGCAATGGCAGATTCATACCATTCCCCTTCAGGAACCCGGACATCCGTAAGGTCAAAGGAACGGAAACGGTCATTTTTCGTGACCACTTCCCAGCGCACCTTGCTTTCATTGGCAAGTTCGGTCTCGTGCCAGATTTTACTTCTGAGTTTGTCCAGCTGGTCAATGAACCCCTGACGCTGCACCGGACCTCTTGCATCTTCCCCGGTGGTCACCTTCATCCGCTTAACCTCAAAGACCGAATTGATATCAAAAGAATCCCTGGAATAGATCAAAGCGAAGTCGTTTACATGAACTTCCGGGGCCATAAGCTTGCAGACCCCGTTTTTTATCTCAACAAAACCTTCCCCCCCATCTTTTGATTTCCAGTTGAAATTGTTTAAGGAGTCCTCCTCGAAGTCATCGAAAAAATCAAAAACGGCTTTTCCGTCACTCTCGGATTCGGCTTCAGGGTTCCCGTATTTCATCTGAAGCTTTGAATCCTCATTTGCAGAGAGAAGAGGGATTCTAACCCACAACTCGGCATGTTCGGCTTCACTGTCCCAGTCCTTTATCCAGTAGTCCAGAGCTCTCCCATTCTTTAAAAAACGAATATCTGAACCGTCAGGCTCAGCCTTTGAAAAATTAAAGTCGGAGGGCCCAAGCGTGATGAGTACCGGATAACTGCTAAGGTTGTTTCCGGAGTTTTCCCTTACGGTAATTTCCTCGGAAAAAGCCCAGGTACCCTCCGTTTTAGCCAGAGCCTGGCCTGTTCCCAGAGCGCAAAGCAAGAGCGCAAATAAGGATATACATAAAATCATTTTAATTCTCATGTTAAAAATCCCTCTTTTCTCTTAAATGAAAACATCATAATTGTAAAAAATACCAGATCAATATATTTACCCAACAAAAATAAATATTTGCTATTATTAAACTTCATACATTATTATAGTAACACATGTAATTGTTGCAATAAAAACGCATTGTAACTTATCGAGTAGTTGTATTATTTTTCCTCTTTATGATATATTTCAGATACTGACAGCATATCTCAGATTTTTACGACAATTTTTTTTCATTCCTCGATAGCTTTTTTCATTCCT
>JAQVBP010000101.1:2825-6753 GCA_028690255.1 Methanosarcinaceae archaeon | reverse complement strand
CACTATAGCTTTTCTCTTCCCACTATAGCTTTCAGTATGTTTTTCAGATCAATAATCTAAATTACTTTCCCGGCTACACAGGACAAAATGATTGCTCCCAACCTGCACCAGCCCATGGTCCGGAAGCAAATTTTCTTTTCCGTTAACTTCCTTTTCGAAGAAAGCCGGACGCCCTTCCGGAAGGGTTTCAGATCCCCCGGCAGACAAAAGCTGCCGGGTGTAAGGATGTGAGGGAAACGAAAAAACCTCCTGCACGTCCCCGAGCTCCACGATTTTTCCGGCATACATAACCGCCACGCGTTCACAGACATGCCGGACAAGCTCAAGGTCATGGCAAATAAAAAGCAGGCTAAAACGTGATTTTTCTCTGAGTTCCTGTATTAAGCGGAGAGTCTGGGCCTGCACCGAGACGTCAAGCGAGGCCGTGGCTTCATCAGCAATAAGGAGGCTGGGCCGACAGGCAAGGGCTCTTGCAAGGGCAACACGCTGGTTTTGTCCCCCGCTTAACTGATGGGGGTAACGGTCTGCATACTCGGGCCCAAGTCCGACCATTTTGAGAAGGCGGAGAACCTCCCCGTCCTTTTCGGTTATTCCATCCTTTTTGGCTTTTCCGGCTTCTCCCGAGTCAAGAGCTTCCGCAAGGCTGGCTTTGATTTTCAATCTCGGGTCAAGAGAAGAAAACGGGTCCTGAAAAATCATCTGTATACGGGGTCTGATTCTGGTAAACTCCTTTTTAGAAAGCCCGAGCAACTCGGTTCCCTCGAAAAGCACGGAGCCGGAATCGGCAGGCATAAAACGCAGGATACACCTTGCAACCGTGCTTTTTCCGGAGCCGCTTTCCCCCACAAGCCCCAGAGCCTCTCCTTTCCGGATAGAAAACGAGATCCCATCCACAGCCTTTGTACAGCTCTTCCTGAAAGTGCCTGAATAAAAGGTCTTTTTGAGCCCCCTGACCTCAAGCATAGAGAAAACACCTCACTTTCCGGCCTCCTGCCGCGGGAAATAAGTCGGGATGCTTTTTTCTGCAAAGTTTGCTGGAATGAAGGCAGCGTTCGGAAAACCTGCACCCCTGAGGCAGCGAGAGGAGAGACGGTGCAGCTCCCGGAATTACCTGAAGCCCTCCGGCCGGCAGGGAAGAGAGCAGACCCTGTGAAAAGGGGTGGAAGGGGCTATCGAAAAAGTCCCTCTTTTTTGCGATTTCCACGATTTCTCCCGCGTACATCACGGCAAGAGTATCGCAGAGTATTCCTGCAAGGTCCAGGTCGTGCGTGATGAGCAGCATTGTGCTTTCCCGGCAGGTCTCCTGCAAAAGGGCTGTAATGTTTTGCCTGGTCCTGGTATCCAGGCCTTTTGTAGGCTCATCGGCAATTATAAAGGAAGGAACTGCCGCAATTCCCATGCCGATCATAACCCTCTGCTTCTGGCCTCCGCTTAACTGGTGGGGATACTGCCCGAAACGCATTTTCGGGTCCCTGAAACTGACCTTCCTCAGGATCCGGAGGGCCCTGGCTTTCAGGCTTTCCTCTTGCCCTCCGGAAAGGTCCGAACCGGCCCGCAGGGCCTCTTTAAGCTGGTAACCTGCGGAAAAGACCGGGTCAAGGGAGGTGGAAGGGTTCTGAAAAACGGCCCCAATCTCCCGGCCCCTGAGGCTCTGAAGTTCGGAGGCAGGCAGGGAAAAAAGGTCCCGGCCCCGAAAAAGGACCTTTCCTTCGGTCCGGGCTTCGGGGGGCAAAAGCCTGAGGATGGAGAGGCAGAGCAGGGTCTTTCCGGAACCTGATTCTCCGATGACCCCGAAACATTCCCCTTCCCGTATCTCCAGGTCAACCCGGTCAAGAGGAGTAACAGGCCCCTCGCTGCCCGGGAAATGCACTTTCAGGCCCCTGACTGCAAGCAGAGGGAACCCTGCCGAAGAGCTTTCGGGAGAGACCGGGCGGTCAGGGGAGAGGATCTTTTCAGAGGTCATCGGAAAGCCCCCCGTCTTTCGGGTCCAGTACATCCCGGAGCCCGTCCCCCAAAAAATTGAAACCCAGTACGGTTAACATGATGGAAAGCCCCGGGTAAACCATAAGAAGTGGGGCTTTCTGCATGAAAAACCGGCCGTCGCTGAGCATGGACCCCCATTCAGGCAGGCCCTGCACCCCGAGTCCCAGGAAACTCAGGCCCGCGGCCGTGAGGATCACATTTCCTATACCGAGGGTTGCCATTACAAGGAGGGGGGAAAAAGCGTTTGGGAGGACATGCCTGAAGATGACGTCCAGGTCACTTTTCCCAAATCCCTTTGCTGCAAGCACATACTCCCGCTCCTTTACGGAAAGTACCGAACTCCGGACCACCCTGGCGTACATGGTCCATTCCACAAGCACCAGAGCAATTAGCAGGTTTACAAGTCCCCCCCCGAAGATCCCCGCAACCGCCAGGGCCAGAAACATACTCGGAAACGCCAGAAAGCCGTCAACCAGGCGCATCAGGGCTTCGTCTATCAGGCCCCCGCAGTAGCCTGAAAGCGTGCCCACGAAACCCCCGACAAGCAGGGAGAAAATGACCACCGTAAACCCTATGAAGAGCGAGACCCGCGCCCCGAAAAGCACCCTGCTGAAAACACACCTGCCCATGTGGTCGGTCCCGAAGGGATAGTCCGGGGAAGGGGACAGAAGTCTATGGTCCAGGTTTACTTTTTCAGGGGTGTGAGGGGCCAGCCAGGGAGCAAAGGCCGCGGCAAAGAGCAGGAAGAAAAGGATCGCGGCCCCGGGCAGCAGACTCCTGTATTTAAACAGATGCATCATATCGGATCCTCGGGTCAAGGTAGCTGTAAGAGAGGTCTACCAGAAAGTTTACGCTTACAAAGAGGAGGGCCACGAAAAGGAGGGAGCCCTGGATCAGGGGGAAATCCCTGTTATAGATGGAGTTTACAACGAGGCTCCCGAGCCCCGGCCAGGCGAAGACGGTTTCCACGACCACGGAACCGTTTAGCAGGTAGCCGAAGTTCAGGCCGGCCAGGGTGACTACAGGCAGGAGGGCGTTTTTAAAGGCGTGTTTTCCGAGCACCTTCCCTTCCGAAAGCCCCCGGGCCCGGGCTGCGTTCAGGTAGTCCTCCCCAAGCACTTCAAGCATGCTGTTCCTCATCATCCGCATGGTCACGGCAGCCGAACTGGTTCCGAGGGTGACTGCGGGCAGGAGGATATGTTCAAAGTCTCCGTTGTTTCCGTACCCTCCGACCGGCAGGAGTTTGAAGGTCAGGGAAAAGCACATGAGGAAAAGGAAGCCCTGCCAGAAATTGGGGATGGAGACCCCGAGCAGGGAAATAAAGCGGCTCAGCCCGTCAATCCAGGTGTCGTGGTTTAAAGCGGCAAGCACACCCGCAGGAATCGAGATCAGGAGGGAAAATATCATACTTACGAAAGCAAGCTTGAGGGTGGGCCAGAAAGCCCGGTAAACCATCTCCGAAACCGGCCGGTCACTCATATATGAATAGCCGAGGTCCCCATGCAGGGCCCGGAAAAGCCAGTTAAGGTACTGCTCATGAAAGGGCCTGTCAAATCCCATTTGCACACGAAACTCTTCCACGGCTTTCGGGTCGGCCCCGCCTCCGGGGCCCGTAAGGAGGATCTCGGCAGGGTCCCCCGGAGTAATATGGATTATGGAAAAACTAAGGAAAGAAACAAAGAGCAGGACAGGCCCCAGCATCAGAAATCTGCGTAAAACGTAACCAGACATTTAATCCACACCAAAAACAATTCGTTATTTTCTGACATTCTAATATTAATCATAACAACAATGGTAATAACTATATTAATAACAATAATAACTACAATTTATAAAAATTAAATTGTGGGAAAGTGAACTTTCCGAATTGCAGCGTTTTTTTAAGGACATCCTGAGGAAAATATCCGGATTGTTTGATTATTTCAGTGCCTTTCCAGTCTTTCAG
>JAQVBP010000101.1:0-2725 GCA_028690255.1 Methanosarcinaceae archaeon | reverse complement strand
CAGTCTTATCAGGGCTGTTTTATCCATCAGGATTTACGCTTTTTTCCCGAGATTAGAAAGATCTGGTAATCCCTGAAAACCCTCTGAAGCAGGGGGAGCCGGGAATTCTCAAAATGTAGGATCCCGAGAAGGGGGTCGGTTTCGACCTCCGTAAGCCCGGAGTTCATGAAGAGTTCGGAAACGTTTTTTGGATTTATGTCCCTGTAAAGGGGCAAAAAGGGCCTGATAGGGGTATAGCATTCCTGAAAAAGCGAGGGATACCTGTCCTTTTTCACGAATATTCTAAAAGAGCTTTTGAGATAACGCTTGAGCCCGGGCAGCAGGCCCGGATCAAACCAGTTTCCGTCAATGGCACAGACCTGGCCCCCGGATTTTAAGACCCGTTTCCATTCCTGGAGGGCTCTTGGAGGTTCGGGAAGGGTCCAGAGCAGGTACTTGTTTACCACGAGATCAAAGGAACTGTCTTCAAAGGGAAGGTTTTCCGCATCCCCCAGGGAAAAATTAACGTCCACCCCAAGCTTTCCGGCGTTCTGCCTGGCTTTTTCGAGCATGCCTGCCGAGATATCCACCCCGCTGACCTCATGCCCCATTTCCGCTAAAAGCAGAGCAAGAAAACCTGCTCCTGTCCCTACATCCAGGACTTTCAGGTGTTTTCCAGAAGGTAAAGCATCCGACAGAATCTGCTTCCAGGCCTCTCGTTCTTCTTCACAAAAACCTGTAATCCCGTTAGTGTAGGAAGCACACCTGAAGTTCCAGTAATCTTCCACAACATTTTTGATATCCATAACGTTTCCCCATGAAAATTTATATAAGGGAAAGTGAGCCGGGGGCCACCTCCCGAAATTCATTTCCGGTGATTCTGCTTTTCGGCAACAATCCGTTTGGTATGAAAGTCCCGGTGTACTTTCTTTTTTTGTACCTGTAATTCGGAAATTTCATGTACGTTTTTTCGTTTCTCTATTTTTACAGGGTACATTTTTCGTTTTTCCGGCTTTTGCAGGGCACGGCAGGGTTTATTTTTCGAGGGAAATATCCTTTGTCAGGAAAGAGATTTCATTCGGATAGATCCGGTACCCTTTGACCTTCGTGTTCTCCCCTACCAGTTCGGTGTAGTAGAAAACAAAGATCTCCGGGGAGTCCTCCAGAACCTTTTTCTGCACTTTATCATAGCAGGCCTGCCGCTCTTCGGGGTCCTGACTGCTTCTTCCAAGCCGGATCCATTCGTCCACCTCACTGCTGGAATACCCTGTCCATCCTGCCTGTTTTCCCGAAGACTCGAAGTGAAGGGAGAGGAAATAATCAGGGTCTCCGGTGGGGGCGACTCCCCAGGCATAGAGCGCCAGGTCATAGTTCCCGTCGCTTACATCCGCACTCAAAGCCCCGGTTTCCCGGATTAAAACCTCGGTTTTAATTCCGATTGCTTCGAGCTGTGAGGCCATGACCTCGGCCGTGGGTTTGAGTTCGGGCCGCTTATCATAGGTCCTGATGTTGAGGGTGAAGGGCTTGCCTGCGTACTCAAGCCAGCCGTCCCCGTCAGTATCGGAAATTCCGGCCTCGGCCAGGAGGGCTTTTGCTTTTTCAGGGTCATGAGTATAGCCTTCAAGTCTCTCATTGGAAGACCATGGCAAAGTCGAGGGGAAAATCCCTTCCGCAGGCACGCCTCCCACTCCTTCAAGGGCGGTTCTGACAATTTCTTCCCGGTTAAGGCCGTAGTTGAGAGCCTGTCTCACCTTTACGTTATCAAGAGGGGCTTTGCGGGTATTCACGTACATAAAAGCGGTCCGAAGAGTTTCCCTGCTCAGGACTTCAAGTTCGGGGGCTTCGTTTATCAGCTCCACTTCGGTTTCCGGAATCCCCCGTACAATGTCCGCTTCTCCTGCCTGGAGCCTCAAAGTTCGGGTAATGGGATCGGGGACGTATTCGATGCTTGCGCCTTTCAGCAGGACAGCCCCGTTCCGGTAAGCCTCGTTTCGCACAACGGTAAGCCTGATTCCTTCTTCATAGCTCTCGAACCTGAAGGGGCCTGTACCCACGGGAGAATGCGCGGGATCGGAAGCGTTTGGGCTTACGATAGAGAGCAGGGGGTCGGTGAGGCTTGCAATGGTCGGAGCATAGGGCTCTTTTGTCCTGATAAGGACATTCAGCTCGTCCAGTTTTGAGACGGAGGCAATGAACTCGTACTGGGAGTACCTGCTGTTTTCGGGGTCAAGCACCCTGTTTATGGAATGGACCACCGCATCGGCGTTGAAGGGGCTGCCGTCATGGAAGCGCACATCGGGCCTGAGGGAAATCTTCCAGGCCGTGGAATTGAGCTGTTCATACTCCGAGGCAAGCTCGGGCACGAGCTGCATATCCTCGTCGTAGGCAAAGAGGGTCTCGTAGATCCCGGCACAGCGGACGTACCACCCGACCCATTTGTACGCAGGGTCAAGGGAATCGGAGGGCCCGAAGATCATTACCACCTTGAGGGGGTTTCCTTCCTCCTCACCCGGAGCGAGAACGGTCCGGGTTTCTTCGGGCAGGGTAAGCTCCTGCTGGCTGGAATCGATGCAACCGGAAACAAAAAGAGTTCCCAGGGAAATACAAATAAATATAATAAGTAATGGGTTCTTTTTTAGATTTTTTAATTTTTTCATTATAATCACTAAAAATTAGTTATTATATATAGTACAAAAAGATTTACATTTGTTATACTGAGTATGATCAATATTTATACAAATATTAC
>JAQVBP010000100.1:8508-11072 GCA_028690255.1 Methanosarcinaceae archaeon | reverse complement strand
TAAAATGATGGCTAAAAGGGCTTTGCAGTCGTTATTTCTTCTGCAAAGCCCGTATAATACATTTTTTGAAGTATTTATAGGTACATCTTATTTATTTGCTCAGTCTGCAAACTCAAGTCCTACCATGTCAGTGATTTTCACTTTGGTGTTCTTCCAGAGGTCTTCGAATTCCCTGGTAGGCCTCAGGGTCCGCTGGTCATAGAGTTCCTCAAATGGCCTGGCGGGTGCAGCCTTGAAGTTTGAGGCATCAAAGCCGCCGTAATTCTTGATTAAGGCCACGACTTTTTCATTTGCTTCTTCCAGGCCCATGCCGGCAAATGCATTGATTGCGCCTTCCAGCACTCTGGCATCCATTCCTCCATAAGTGTTTGTTTTTATGGTATTGGCTGTACTGGGGCCTACTATTGCACTTGCTCCGGAAGCAGTTGCTGCGCCCCCTACGGCCATAATTTCAATCATTGCTTTTTCCGAACCCGTACCTGATGATACTGAACAGTACTGGTTAATGATAGCATTTGTATTCTGGGTAAGGGCCGCATTTGCACCGGCAAGGGCGTACAGGCTGCCTGCGAAGGACTTGTCCGCTGTTATTGCATCGTTTGGAGTTGTAACGTTCATGCTGTGCCCTCCGAGGAGCAGGAACCCCGCAATGCATTCCGCGGTCAGGCCAATCATTGTGGTCTCCGGTCCACCGAGGTAACCTCCGACTACTGTGGCCATACAGTTGACGACATCAAGCTCATTCTGCTGGCAGAAAAGGGCCTTTTTCAGGACGTCCCAGTCGACCTTCAGTTCGTTGAGCAGGGAGACGAGAAGCCTGTCACAGTTGCTGCGCAGCCCGTCCGGAGAATACCCGAAGCACTGGGCTTCACTGCCAGTTCCGCTCATTGTCCC
Source organism: Methanosarcinaceae archaeon (assembly GCA_028690255.1). Classification (GTDB taxonomy): domain Archaea; phylum Halobacteriota; class Methanosarcinia; order Methanosarcinales; family Methanosarcinaceae; genus JAQVBP01. Next base: position 10,178 of record JAQVBP010000100.1, on the reverse strand, counting down.
GAGGATGCTGAGGCCAGGCCTTCCCGCCCTTCTTAAGGCTTCCCTGGTCATTGTGATCTCCCTTCTGGCAGCCATCATTTCGGAAGTTGTTTTGGACTTGACTTCACAGCCGTTTACGGTCAGGAGGGTCCCTGTGTGCACACAACTAACACTGGGCTCCATTGCATAGGACTGCATTATCTTAAGATAGTAATCTTCTGTGATAGGGCCTCCACAGGGCCCGCCTATAATAGGGGGAGCTCTTTCGTCTTCGAACTTCCTGTTCACCACATGAACCGCATCCGCTCCCTGGCCCGCATTGAATTCTCCTGGCTGCATCCTCATGTTGTGCTTTATCTCGTATTCGTCAAAGGAAATGATGCGGCCTGTGGATGAATTGTAGTAGCCTACGTCAACGAGGAGAGAAACGGCTGCATCGTAAATACTCTGGATGTAATCTTTGTCAGTAGGGATGATCTCATCAGGGTTGTAGCTTATATCGTATTCCTTTGCGAGCTCCATCAACCTCATAGGGAGGATCATTGAATCAAATTCAGTCTCGGAAACAGGCTTTCCTTCAGTTGAGCGAAGATATATGTCCCATGCGTCTAACATCTTTGTCACCATTTTTATATTATTTTTGGATTGCGGTTTCGTTTAATTGTTTTCAGGCAATTGTTTTCAGGCCGATACGAGTTTCTGGGCGACCTTTACGGCTTCCATTGCGTCTTCTGCGTAGGCGTCTGCTCCGACCTGGTCTGCGTATGTCTGGTTTACGGGCCCTCCACCCACCATTACCTTGAACCTGTCCTGGTGCCCCATGTCGTTCCTGAGGTCCACGACGTCCTTAAGGTAAGGCATGGTCGAGGACATGAGGGAAGAGCAGGCGATAATATCCGCATCTTCCGCGACAGCGGTTTCAAGGTACTTCTTGACCTGCACGTCTTTTCCGAGGTCGATGACCTCGAAGCCTGCGGTCTTGAGCATTGCCGCAACAATGCTCTTTCCAAGCTCATGGATGTCGCCTTCAATGGTTCCTATGACAATCTTGCCTGCTCCGGCTCCTTCCGTCACATCCAGGACCTCAAGCACGAGTTTGTTTGCTTTGTCCATGATACCTGCCGCAATGACAACGTGGGGCAGGAAGAGTTTCCTTGCGTTGAATTCATCACCGATTTTGATCATGGCATCTGCAAGCCCTTTCATGACCTTTTCCGGCTCAACGCCACTGGCAATGCATTCCTTTGTGGCTTCGATTGTTTTGGCTTCGTTCAGTCCCAGGAGAGAATCATACACGTTTTGAAGTAAGGTATCTTCGCTCATTTATTCACCTGATTTTTTATTTTTTTTATTTTTAGATTGGTAGTCGCATTTTGTATTGTGGATTTAAATCTGAGTTTTTGATGGATTTTCCCAAGTACACTCTATTTGGTAAATCATATATTAATACTATAAATAGTTATCGATTTGTATCAAAATCTTTATATACATTGATATTTGCCAGAGCTATTCAACCGTTGAAAATATAAAAAGATATAAGAATTCCGGGAGTACCCAGCCATTGAATTATTTTTTAATTTGTAACTGAGCCAGTTAGAGGGGGCAACTTTCCCGGAAAGGGCTTTGCAAATATGCCTGACGTTTTTCCGCAAAGCCCGAAAAAAGTTCACTGAATTTAACTGGATTTAACT
>JAQVBP010000100.1:0-8408 GCA_028690255.1 Methanosarcinaceae archaeon | reverse complement strand
ATTTAACTGGATTTAACTGGATTTAACTGAATTTAACTGGATTTAACTGAATTTTGCCCTGCCCTCAGCAGGAGAAGTTAAGGCCAAATTCGTCTTCTGCCTTTACTTTTACATTTTTCCAGAGCTCTTCGAACTCATTCGTAGGCCTGAGGGTCTTCATGTCGTAGAGTTCGTAGAACTTTTTGGGGTCAGTCGGCCTGAAGCTTAAAGCGTCCATTCCCCCGTAACTCTCGACGAGCTTTACGATACATTCGTTGGCCTCTTCCAGGCTCATGCCCAGGAAAGCATCGGCTGCTTCTATCATGATCCTTGTGTCCATTCCCCCGTATGTGTCCGGGACAGCCGTGCAGGCGGTCGTAACTCCCAGGAGAGTGGCTGCTCCGGTTACCGTTGCAGTGCCTGTCATTGCGATTTCTTCCCGCATGGCCTGCTCCGTTCCTGTCCCCGAAGAGACAACTACATGACAATTAAAGAGGGCATTTGTGTTCCGGGCAAGCGCGGCCTGGGCTCCGGCTAGCACGTACACGTTGTCGGCAATGGACCTGTAGCTCGTATATACGTCGTTGGGGGTTACGACGTTCATGGCGGACCCTCCGAAAAGCAGGTAGGTGGCTATGGACTCGGCAGTCAGGCCGATCATGGTGGTCTCGGGGCCACCCAGGTATCCTCCGATCATGGTTGCCATACAGCTGGAAATCCCTATATTGTTCTGCTGACAGGACAGTGCTTTTTTCAGCCCGTCCCAGTCGACCTTAAGTTCGTTGAGCATGGATACGAGAAGCCTGTCGCAGCCCCCCCTGAGCCCGTCCGGGGCTATGGGGAAGCACTGGCATTCACTGCTGACCCCGCTCATCGTGCCTGTTATGGAAAGCCCTGATTTTCCCGCTCTTCTAAGAGCTTCCCTGGTAAGGGTGATTTCCCGCTTGCAGGCCAGCATTTCGGAGGTTGTTTTGGATTTAATCTCATGACCGTTAAGGCTGAGGAGTGTTCCTGTAAATACCCCATCGATACCCGACTCCATTGCATAGGACTGCATTGTCGGCAGGTAGTACTTTTCGCTTACAGGGCCTCCCAGGGGACCTCCTACTATCGAGGGCATTCTTCTGTCCGAACAGTCCCTGCGTACAACCTTTTTAAGTTCGTTCCCTTCCCCGCTCATGTATTCTCCGGGGTGCACCCTCATCTCGCGCCTGATTTCGGCCTCATCAAGCCTGATTACGCGGCCCGTTGATGTATTGTAAACCCCCAAGTCAACAAGCAGGTCAATTGCAGCTTCGTATATGTCTTTAACAAGGCTGCTGTCCGTGGGAATGAGTTCCTTTTTGTCGTATCTGATGTCGTATTCTTTTGCCAGCTCCATAAGCCTCATCGGCAGGATCATCGTGTCAAATTCACTTTCTGAAACCGGTTTTCCTTCGGTCGAACGGATGTAAATGTCCCACTGGTCTAACACTGAGATCACCTTTTTCCTGATCTTATCTGTTCTTAAAATTAACTCCAATATGCAAAAAAATATATACTAATATTTAATCATATCTTTTTATATAGAAATCTTTATATTTGAGATTTATTCATATGCACCCAACATATAAAAAAGGAAAGACCCATCCTTATGCAAAATCGAGATTTCCTCTGTATACTAAGTGGCCTGTATGAATGCCATCGGGGCAAATTTTTACCCCCGTGTATATGTTGCGGTTTTCGAAATCCCAGCATACAAAAAATCTGAAGTTAGCGGGGGCCAGGCCCTTTTCAAAAACTGCTATGACTCTATCAAAAAAGAACTGGTTGAAGCCGGTGAGGCTTGAGGAACTGCAGGTACGCAGTCCCTGAATACAAGATCTGAAAAGGGCCTCCTCTGAATCCGAGAATTTAGCCCGGACGGGGGGCTCCGGCTTTAAAGCAAATCATCAAAAGCTCTCGCTGCCGTATAAACGGCTCCTACTCCACAGACATACTGGGCTATCCTTATTGCCTCTATCAGTTCCTCTTTTGTGGCCCCTTCCTGCATGGCCTGCTCTGCAAGGACTCTCACCCCGTTTTCCGCTCCTTTGGAGGCATCCAGGGCCATTGCAATAAGTATCCTGTATTTCAGAGGTATGCCGCCTTTTTCCATTGCTAATTCCCGGGTGTTTTCAAGAAGGCCGCCAAATTCGGGGTCAATATCCATTATTTTCTGTAAAGGATTTCCGGGGGGATTCTCTATTGTATTTTCTGCCATTTGTCTCTCTCCATTCCTGTAATTTTCCTGTAATAATCCATTTTGACTCATCGCCATTTCCTATGGGTATGATGAATCTTAAATCAAAGATGGGGCCGTTTTTGTGATGGCTACACACACAAAACAGTGAAGAGCCAAAAAAATCGAACTTTCAACTGAGGGACCTCAAAGCCGCTGGTATCAGATACCGCAGCACTTGCAAAAAGCCTCTTCACAGCCCATTTCCCGAAACTTCCATTTAGCGCTCCATTTTTTAAGTTCCCGTATGACCTGGATAAATTCTTTTCCGCATTCTGTGAGGTAGTACTCGGATTTTCCAGGTAAAACTGACGTATCAATGTGTTTTTCAATCATACCTTCTTTTTCTAGTTCATTCAAACGTGTGGAAAGGGCGGTCGGAGTTATACTGCCCAGTTTCCTTTTAAGCTCGTTAAATCGTTTTTCTTCCTTTTCACCCTTGTAGAGTTCAAGCATGATCTCAATGGTCCATTTTTTACCAATAATGTGGCTTGACCTGTATACTGCACATTCTTTCATAGTACAGATATTGAGACTACTTTCTATATAATCAAGTATGATTATTGTACTAAGTACTCAAAGAATACTGCGGATCCGGTGACTTAACTGACTGCGATCCATAAAAACGGCCTATTAAAAACGGGTTGAGCAGCCTTAAAAAGGCATCTGAAAAACGGCTCTTAAAAAAGGAAAAAGTACTTTAAAAAAGAGTGTGATCAAAATGGCAGACGAAGCAAAACCTACAAAAATTGCAGTTATCAGATGTGAAACCATTTCCGAAATTTGTCCCGGAGCCGGATGTTTTGCGGCTTTTAACGGGAGAAAAGCCAGTTTTGCGGATTATGACGAAAATGCTCAGATAGTTGCCTATTTCACCTGCGGAGGCTGCTCCGGAAGAAGGGTTGGTAACCTGATCGGAGAAATCAAAGGTGCCGAACCTGATGTGGTCCATCTCAGCACCTGCATGGTAAAGAGTACGGACTGCCCACACGTTGATTATATCAGGGGCGTATTTGAAGACGCAGGCATCAAAGTGGTCGAAGGTACCCACTAATTCTAAAAATAAGTTATATACAAGTGTACCTGTCAACTACCAAAGTCAACTACCAAAGGTATTAAATAGTTGGTTTGCGGGTACATACTACGGAAGGTAAAACTTGGGAATGTCATAATGGTTTAACCTCCAAACACCTTTTCCGGTTTTACCTCCGACACCTTTCTTACTTTTGTTAGCTCTGTTCTTAGAACTTTCTTTTCAAAACTATCTTTTCAAAACACTGTTTACAGAACCATAGATATTCGCTGTTTTTAAGAATCTCCACCACCTCAGGAGAAAACTACATGTAAAGAGAATATTTGGAGGAAGAGTTCTGAACAGAATCCTTGTCAGATATCTGCCTTTTTCAAACAAGGGCGTTGAAAACTATTCATGATTATTCCACTTGTTTTCGGAATTATGCTAATTTTTGAGAGATCATAGTATTTATAAGTTTTGTTTAATATAGAAATATTTAAATTGGATACATAAATAATATTTCAATTATAAGGATATAATAAGAATAATTGTGCACAGTCACAGTATTATTATACAGTTACAGTCCGTCCAAAAAGTTCCGGCTGGCTGAAACCCCCGGTAAATATACCCTTCTGTATTTCAAATGATCACAAATTTAATAACAATATGTGGAGCCGGTTTTGTGTTAGAAAAAAATGCTTTTTATGAAGAACTGCCCGTGGAGGAGTATACCTTCAAAGAAGAGCCATATTATCTTCCGGTAGGCAACGAGGTCGAGATTTTTGCGGCTGCCTATGAAAACAGGCTTCCAGTTAACTTAAAAGGACCTACCGGTTGTGGAAAAACCCGGTTTATGGAGTACATGGCCTATCGGCTGAAACGGCCCCTGATTACCATTGCCTGTCATGAGGACCTGACAGCAAACGACCTTCTGGGCAGGTTCCTTATAAAAGGAGACAGCACCGAGTGGAACGACGGCCCCCTTACAAAGGCCCTGAAGGGCGGAGCTATCTGCTACCTTGATGAGGTTGTGGAGGCCAGAAAAGACACCATAGTTGTCATTCACCCCCTTACCGATGACAGGCGGATCATGCCAATCGACAAACTAGGGATTGTCCTTAAAGCTCCCCCTGAGTTTATGCTTTCCGTCTCATACAACCCCGGCTACCAGAGTGTGTTCAAGGACCTCAAGCAGAGTACCCGCCAGCGTTTTGTCTCCATCGACTTTGACTATCCTTCCACAGAACTCGAAACGGAGATCGTGGCCCATGAAAGCGGAATTGACAGGGAAATGGCGGGCACCCTCGTGGAAGTCGGGCAGCGGATAAGGAATTTCAAGCAGCACGGGCTTGAAGAAGGAGTCAGCACCAGGCTCCTTATCTATGCCGGAAAACTCATCCATTCCGGAATCGAACAAAAAGAAGCATGCAGGGTGGCAATGGTAAAACCAATCACCGATGACCTGGACCTTCAGGAAAGTATTGATGAAATCATATCCGCCATTATGGAGTGAGCCCGACGCTAACCGAAGAGCTCAGTAAAGAAGAGAACTTCATTCCGGGAGAAGACCTCCCCTGCCTCCTCAGAGCATACTTTCCGGGAATCGGAGAGTCCGGGTTTTCCGGGGCAGCGCTCCATCTAAGGAAACTGAATGACCCGGCATATGTCACCCTGGTGCTCGAAGAGGGAACGGAGTTTTTTGAATGCGGAAACGATTTGTTCAGATCCTATCTTGAAACGGCAGCCCGGGTCTGCGAGTTTCTTTCCGGAGAAAAGGACCTTGAGAGCTGGCTGGCCCTTGCCGGAAGGCTTCTTGCTCTGGACAGGGCCTGTACAGAAGGCTTTTTCGAGGCCTCGGTTTTAATTCTTAAAGAAAGGGACATGGCTTTTCTTGAAGAATGGACAAAAACCGGCTTCCTCCTATCCAGTGTGAATTCCAGGCCCACGCCGACAGTTGCTGCTTCATATTTTACCTATACCTCAAAGCCCGCGCTTTCCGTTGAATTCGGGAGATTTAAGGAATGGGTGGACACAGGACTTGAATTTGCAAAATACGATCTTAAGGCGGCCCGGGCCTATTTTAAGGCTCTTCCGGACATATCATCCCTTTTTCAGCGTCCCGATTTCAATACCTGGACCCTGATACTTAAGAGGGTTCTCGAAAAGGACAGGAAAGGCACAGCCGAAATCATAAGCCAGACAGCTGAGGTGTTCTTTGCGGTCCTGCCCGGGCAGAGGCCCATATTCCTTAAGGTATTAAAGGAGTTTGTCGAGCTTGACGTCTCCTCGGCCCTTGCCCTGCTTAAAAATGGCCCCCTTGCCCTTTCCAGCCTTTCAAGTTCCGATTTCAGGGAATGGGCGGCCACAGCGGCAGGGATTGCAAAACAAAACCCCGAAACTGCGGTCTCTTTTTTGAGCAAGAGCCCCCGGCTGCTGGGAGATATTGAGTTTTCCGAGTTTTCCGCATGGGCAAAGCAAGGTACGGCTTTGCTCTCCTCCGGACCCGTTGGGGCAAAAGCCTTTTTCGAAGGCAGTTTTGAAGGGCTTGGAAACGCCCTTTCCGGAACCGATCCGATGGAAAGGGCGTATTTGCTCGATGTCGGAGCCGGGCTTGCAGCCCGGAACCCCGGTTGTGCCGGAATTTTTTTTGAAAACGCACCCTGGCTTTTCAAGCGGCTTTCCAGGGCTGAATTCGAGGAATGGGTGGACATCGGAAGGGCCATATCAGGGCAAAGTACGTTTTACGGCTCAAACTACTATAAAAGCTCGGTCCTTGCCCTGAAAAAGTTAAACCCGGAAAACTGCAGGGAAGTTTTCAGTTCCGCAAGCGCCCTGCTCAAAAAAGACCGGGTGCTTGCGGGAGTTTATTTTGAAAACCTCTCAAGAGCGGGGGAAAGCCTTCACCCAAAAGAAATAAGTAAATGGGTTGAAATCGGCCTCTCAATCTATAAAATAAATAAGGAAATTTCCATCAGCTACTTCAAAACCTCTCCCGGCCTCCTCAAAGACCTGGATATAAGCGAACTTGAGGAATGGGCTTTTGCCGGGACGGCCATCTTTGAAAATAACCCGCTTAAAGGCAGGCTGTATTTTACCCTGAAGTCCAGGAAATCAAAGGCCTTTGTCGAGAAACTGATGAAAGGGGCTGCCCTGAAAAGGGTCGTAAAGACCCTGAAATATTACGCTATCGGGCTTTCGGGGGTATATTTCACAATACGTTCAAAAACCCTTTTGCCAGGAGGGGTCCGTTCCGAGACCCTGCACCCCGTTGTTTCGGGCAGGACCCTTTACCTCGAACCCAGGCTCAGGCAGTACGGGGATTTTGAGGACAATTTCAGAGTATACAAACTGAGTATAATCCATGAACTCGGGCACATAAATTACGGGGCATCCGGCTGTGAAATGGAAGCTGCGGCTCCCCTGCTTGAAAGGATATCAGGAAGGTACGGCTCCGGCCTTCCGGAGTCTGTCGGAGATCCAGGCGGAAGGGATAAAGCCGGAGTTGCCGGAAGAGATAATTTCGTGGTTTCCGGGAGGGATACACCCCCGGCTTCCGGAGGAGATAAATCTGCAGCTCCCGGTATAGAATCAGTTTCCGGAGCTTTGTGTGAAGAGCCCTTACAGGAAGAGGAAACTGAATTTGAGTTTTCAAAGTTCCTCTCTCTTTTCCCGAACCTCCTGCTCGCTAGCGATATTCTGGGGGTACTCGAAGACGCAAGGGTCGAGTACAGGACCCTGAACTATTACAGGGGGCTTCGCCGGGACTTTGAGAAAGGCCGGAAGCAAATGCTTTCTTCAAGGGCTCCCCCTGTGGGCCTCCCCGAACAGTTTGTGGAAGCCCTGCTCTGGCTTTCTACCGGTTTTGAACCTGCCTTTGAAGTAGATTGCAGGCTCGGGGAAGTGCTGGGAAAAACCCGCAAACTGCTGCAAAAAAAGATCTTCCGGCCTGAAGCTTCAGGGCTTGATTCCCTTGAGACAACTTTTGAACTTTACACCGCACTTGAGGATTCCGTAGAAATGGAGGGAAGGGAACCCCTAAAATCCGTAAAATACAAACTCCTTCAAAACCTTGAATACAGGGGAAAGGGAATCGGGGTTGTTAACGAGGACAGGGCCTGGAGCGAGGAGTTTCTGGAGCGTATCCTTGAACGCTTTATGCCCGGGGCCGGGGTTGAACTTGAGGAAGAGGAAGAAGAGGGTGGAGAGGCAGTGCCCGTCTATGCGATGGAAAGGAACTGGCCTGTCCGCGGCAGCTACAGTTATGACGAATGGGACGGCAGGGTTAACGATTACAGGCCTGACTGGTGCACCCTGCACGAGGTCGAACCTGTCGGGGAATCCGGGGAATTTTATGAGAAGGCCCTCGGACGCTATTCCAATGAAATTTCCCTTATCCGGCGCATTTTTCAGATGATGAGGCCCGAGACGTTCCGGAAGTTAAGGGCCCAGGCCGACGGAGACGAGATCGATATTGATGCCGTCACTGACGCTTTTATCGAAAGGAGGTGCGGAATCAATCCCGACCCCCGGCTCTATACCCGGAGGGACAAACGTGAAAGGAATGTAGCCACCCTTTTCCTTGTGGATGTGAGTGTTTCCACGGAGAAAAAGCTGGATGAAGGGGGCCGAAGCATCCTGGACGTTGAAAAGGATTCCCTTATAATTATGTCCCAGGCCCTTGAAAGCATCGGGGACAAATACGGGATATACGCCTTTTCCGGCAGGAACCGTGGTGGGGTGGAATACTACGCCGTAAAGGATTTCGAAGAAGAAATCTCGGAAGCCGTGGCCCGCAGGATAAGCGTCCTTGAGCCCGTATACAATACCCGGCTGGGGCCCGCTATCCGCCATTCGATTGCAAAACTTAAAGCAATAGAGGCAAAAACGAAGGTCCTGGTTTTGCTTTCCGACGGGGAACCTTATGACATCAACTTAGGGGATGAAAAGTATCAGGGCTACCTTGCCATGGAAGATACCAGAATGGCAATCCAGGAAGGAAAAGCAATGGGTATGCACTTCTTCTGCATAACGGTCGATAGGGAAGCCAACGACTACCTTGACCTGATCTTCTCCGATGTAGGCTATACCATAATAGATAACGCGGCAACCCTGCCCGAACGTCTGCCCATGCTCTATAAGAGGATAACCACCTGA
>JAQVBP010000099.1 GCA_028690255.1 Methanosarcinaceae archaeon | reverse complement strand
ACGGGATACAAATCGGTTTTTGTCCCGCAGAGTTTGCATTTGCCGGAGGTTCCGGCCAGGTCCCCATTGTCTACTTTTACAAGGGTGGCCTGGGCCGATTCCAGACAGGCCTCACAGAGGCCTTTCCAGACGCCTTCGGGGTAGGCGAATTTCAGGAGGGGGGGGCCCTGTACGCGCACGGGGTTTACGGTTGGAATTCCGCGGCCGCATAGATCACAATCTGTCATATCTCATACCTCCTTAGAACAATACCATTGCTGCATTTGTAGCCAGCTCCACGAAGGGTTCGGGCCAGATGCCCATTGCCAGTACTCCGGCCACTGCAACCAGAAGGGCTATTGCATAGGGGAAAGGTTCACTGACTTTTCCACCCTCCGGGGGCAGGACATACATGTATCTCACAAGCCTTGCGTAGTAGAACAGGGAAAGAGCGCTGTTCAGGATTGCGATTATTGCAAGCCAGGTCATGCCTGCTGCAATGGTTGAGGAGAAGAGCACGAACTTGGCCATGAAACCCGCAGTAGGTGGAATTCCCGCAAGGGCAAAGACGAAGATCATCATGGAAAAGGCCGTCAGGGGCATTCTTTTCCCGAGGCCTTTGAAGTTGTCCAGGTGATCAGGGATTTTCAGGTTGCCTCTCTTTTCGGAGGTAACCATCCAGACGACCACGCCTGCTGCGATGAAGGCACCCGCTTTCATAAAGGCGTGGGCAAGGGCGTACATGATACCGCCTGTCAGAGCCAGGGGGGACATGACGGCAAAAGCCATTGCAATGTATCCGGCCTGAGCCAGGGAAGAGTAAGCAAGCATTCTCTTGACACTGGTCTGGGAAACCGCTACCAGGTTTCCGAAAGTCATGGTGACCACGGCAAGGATTGTAAAAGCAAACTGCCAGTCAGGCTGAAGCGCTGCAAGGGCCACGATAAAGATCCTGAAAGCTGCGACAAAGCCCATCTTCTTCGAGCCTGCAGCCAGGAGGGAGGACACTACGGAAGGCGCTCCCTGGTAGGTATCCGGGGCCCACATGTGGAAAGGCACAAGAGCCATCTTGAAACCGAAACCCGCAATCAGGAGGACGACTGCAACAAGCCCTATAGGGGAACTCGTAAGGAGGCCCGAATTGGCTGCAATCTGAGGGATGCTTGTTGTCCCCGTTGCCCCGTAGACAAAGGTCATGCCGAAAAGCATGAGAGCTGCCGAAACCGAACCGAAGACGAAATACTTCATACCGGCCTCAAGGGACCTCGGGTTCTGCTTCTCGAAGGCTGCAAGGCCGTAGGTCGCAAGGCTTGCCAGCTCAAAAGCACAGAAGAGTACGATCAGATCGTTTGCAGAAGCTACGATCATCATCCCGAAGGTTGCAAAGAGCATCAGGGCATAGAACTCTTCAGTGTGATCGCTGTTTTCATTGTACTTGATTGCAGCAATCGCAACAATCAGGGCAACTACCAGGAAGATCAGTTTGAAGAACTGGGAGAGAGCATCGATATTCAGAGTATCTGAGAAAATCGAATATCCGACCATGAAGCCCTGCATTGTCAGGAGCTCAAAGCTTTTAACCGTCAGGAAGAGGGCTGCAAGAACCCCCAGGGTTGCCAGGTACCCCAGCAGATTCTTGGACTGGGGGGACAGGAAAATTCCGGCCAGAAGTATGGCCAGGCCGGTTGCAACTACTACAATTTCAGGTGCAAGATACATTAATTCGTCCATTTCTCACACCCCCGCTGCGGCCGCAAGGCCGACTATTGCATTCGAATTAGTAATCATCATATCAAGCACCGGACTCGGATTCAGGCCGAAGTAAAGCACCAGCAGGGCGATTAAGGCCATTGCGAGGGTCTGGGGAAAGTCCAGGTCCGCCACGGGCCCGAGTTTCTCATTGTACACGCCAAACATTGCCCTCTGCATTGCCCAGAGGTGGTAGCCGGCGGTAATTACGATTGCCAGGAGAGCGATTACCACAAAACCGGGCAGCTCTCCGAAAGTAAAGGTCAGGACCAGAAACTCGGCAATAAAGCCTGTCAGGCCCGGAAGGCCCAGAGAGGCCATGAACCCGACCATCATGATCACGGTAAGCTTTGGCATTTTACTTGCAAGTCCGCCGAGTTCGTTGATGATCCTGGTTCCCGTGTTCCTGTGAATTACTCCAGCGGACATGAACATGATGCTCATGATAAGCCCGTGGGAAAACTGCTGGAACATTGCCCCGGAAACCGACATTGTTACCAGGCCGGCTGCCCCGAGAGTCACGTAGCCCATGTGGCTCACACTGGAGTAAGCAATCATGCGCTTGAGGTCTTTTTGCCTGAGAGCAAGCAGAGCTCCGTAAAGCACACTGACTCCTCCGAGGAGGCCCATGACCATAATGATCAGGTCAGGACTGCCGGTGTTGGGGAGCATGGGGAGCATAATCCTGAAGAGTCCGTATCCGCCGATCTTGAGCAGGACAAAGAGTACACTGCCTGCGGTCGGGGCTTCGGAATAAGCGTCCGGAAGCCAGGAGTGGAAGGGGAAACTCGGGATTTTTGCAAGGAAACCGAAGAGAAGCGCAAGGAAAATGGCGTCTTTCAGGCCTCCAGATTCAATGAACTGGAACTGGGTAATCAGTTCCCGGATATCAAAGCTCAGGACTCCGGTCTGCTGCAAGCAGGCAAAGGAGATCCCGAAAATCCCGAGCAGCATCACAAGGGACGCCACATGGGTGTAGATGAAGAACTTGTAGGAGGCGTGTTTCCTCTTTTCCCCACCCCAGATGTTCACCATGAAGAAGAGGGGAATGAGGGTCAGCTCCCAGAAGATATAGAACATGAAGAAATCCAGGGACACGAAGACACCAATGACTGCTGCCTGCATGGCCAGGATAAGGGCATAGAACCTGTTGGGGGCCTCTCTGTCCTCGCTATATGAGTAAAGAACAAGGAGCGGAGTGACAATTGCGTTTAAGATAATCAGAGGCATGGAAATGCCGTCAATCCCTACGCTGTACTTGATCCCGAGGAAGGGAATCCACTCCATGGACTCAAAGAACTGCATGACAGCAGTACTGCTGTCGAAGTTCAGGTAGGCGTAAAGGGTCAGGCCAAGGGTTGCAAGGGAGCCTGCAAAGGCAAGCGTTGCGGCCTGGTCTTTCGTTTTTGTCAAAAAGGTTACTGCTGCAAAAATCAGCGGCACCAGGATAAGTAATGATGCGACCGGCAGCATCAGAGCACCTCCATTATCAACTTAACAAGTATGATCAGCAGGCTTACTCCTGCGATCATGACGGTTGCGTAAGTCTGCACGACCCCGGTCTGGACCCTTTTCAGGGCCTCTCCGGCCGCAACCGTGACGATGCTTATTGATTCCACAATACTGTCAATTATGACATCCACTACCTGAGCGAGGAATGCGATTACGCCGTAAACGATTCCTATGGAGAAGAACTCGGTGAAGAGCTCGTGCTGGTAGTAGCGTCTGTAGAGCAGTTTGTAGATCGGGTTCTTCTCAGATGCGATGCCTCCGAGGTCCACGGCTCTCATGTAGTAGAGCACAAAGGAGATCCCAAGGCCTGCAAGGGCAACGATGAGCGGAAGCCAGAGAATAAAGAGCGGCTCGTGTCCTGTAGCGTGGACGAGTTCGTATCCTCCGAGGGCTGCAAGGCTTCCTATGTCAACGTTTACGAAATTGTTGCTGAAGGTTTCCTCAAGGAAGCTCATAAAGCCGGTCTGGGTCAGTCCTCCGAACACAAGGGCAAACCCCGCGAGAATCGCAAGAGGGATGGTCATCGAAGACGGGGACTCATGCCCTCCGTAGTTGCTTCTCGGCTTGCCCGTGAAGGTCATGAAGATCAGCCTGAAGATGTAGACCGAGGTCAGAAGCGCGGCCAGGATTGAGAAGACGTAAGGGAGCCAGTTCCCGCTGTGTTCTCCGAGCAGGTAGGCGTTTTCGATAATCGCGTCTTTTGAGAAGAACCCGCTTGTCCCTATGGAAGTTCCGGGAATTCCCATGCCTGAAAGGGCAAGAGCCGCTGCGGTCATGGTGACTGCGGTAATCGGCATTACCTTTGCAACTCCTCCGAGTTCCCGCATGTCGTGAGTGCCCACGGCGTGGATTACACTTCCGGCACAGAGGAAGAGGAGAGCTTTGAAGAAGGCGTGGTTGACCAGGTGGAAGAGGGATACTCCGACTGCTTCCATTCCGATTGTCGCTCCGAGCCCCAGGCCCAGCATCATGTATCCGAGCTGGCTGATGGTGGAGAAAGCAAGCACCCGCTTGATATCGTTCATCACAATGCCCATGGTGGCTGCAAAGAGCGCGGTAAATCCGCCTACGTAGGCAACAACCATAAGGGAGTCAGGAGCAGCCAGGAACATGGGGAAGGTCCTTGCGACCAGGTAAACCCCGGCGGTAACCATTGTTGCCGCATGGATCAGAGCTGAAACCGTTGTCGGGCCTTCCATTGCGTCAGGCAGCCACACGTGCAGCGGAAACTGCCCGGACTTTCCGACGGCTCCTCCGAAGAAGAGCAGAGTAATAATAGTAAGGTGACTGACTTCCGTCCCGAAGATGTTTGCCTGCATTGCAGAAAGCTCCGGGATGTAGGAAAAGATTTCGTTGAAGCGGAGCAGGTAGACTCCTTCGGGGATTCCGCCTGCGATTTTCAGGAGGTCGGAGGTAAGCACGATGATTCCGGTCAGGAACATCACGTCTCCGATCCTGGTAGTCAGGAAAGCTTTCTTGGCTGCGGCTGCGGCCGAAGGTTTTGTGAACCAGAACCCGATCAGGAGGTAAGAGCAGAGCCCTACAAGTTCCCAGGAAACAAAGAGCTGCAGGATGTTGTCCGAAAGGATCAGGGAAAGCATTGCAGCCGTGAAAAGGGCGGTTTCCGCAAAGTACCTGGACTTTGCCGGGTCGTGGGACATGTAACCGACCGCGTAGATGTGGATCAAAAGACTCACAAAAGTGACCATGCAGAGCATGACCGCGGCAAGCGGGTCAATTAACACCCCGAGGTTCAGCATTGCGAACCAGGATACGGACTGGGTGACGACCTCTTCGGGGTTGGCCAGCAGGCCGAGGGTAATCATTAAGGAAATTACGAAGGAGGCGGCAATGGCGAGGATCGGGACAATCGCCCCTCCGGACTTCATGTTCTTTCCGAAGAAAAACGTAATTACAAACGCCAGTGCCGGAAGCACCGGAATTAAAAACGCGAGGTTTTCCAGAGCCATTTTTACCACCTCAGAAGGTTGAGCTCATCAAGGTTGATCTTATCATGCATCCTGTAGATTGCCATGAAGATTGCAAACCCTATTGCCGCTTCCGCTGCCGCAAGGGCGATTGAGAAGAGGGCAAAGACCTGACCGTTCAGGGTGTCCGTGTAGCTTGAGAAAGCCACCAGGTTCAGGTTTGCGGAGTTGAGCATGAGTTCGATACACATGATAAGCCGGATTCCGCTTTTATGTGTCATTACTCCAAAAAGCCCGATCGAGAAGAGCAGGGCTGAAAGGCCGAGGTAGAAACTTAAAGGAATCATTCGCTTTCCTCTCCTTTTGCCATGTAAATCGCCCCTATCAGGGTTGCGAGCAGGACAATGGACAGTACTTCAAAGGGCACCACGTACTGGGTGAAGATCAGCATTCCAAGCCCCTCGATGTTACTGGGGTCTTCAAGGTTTCCCGGAAGTTCGGAGACCGTATTCCAGGCTGTCCCGAAGACACCGAGGCCCACAACGGCCAGGAAAAGAACAGCTACCACTAAGGCTGCGGGTCTGTTACTTTGCACGGGTCACACCTCCGATTTCACGCTTTGTCAGCATCACGGCAAAGAGAATCAACACGCCTATGGCCCCTATATAGACCAGGACCTGGACAACTCCGAGGAACTGGGCGTTTAAGAGAATGTAAAGCGCGGCCACGCCGAACATACATATAATAAGGGAAATCCCGGCTCTTACAACATCCTTTGCGGTAATCACGAGGATTGCAAAGAAAACCGTTACCCCTGAAAACAGGCCAAAAGCCCCCATTTCCAGAAGGGCCCATATCGGTTCGAGTCCTATCATCGTTCATCACCTTCATCAAGGTTAACTTCTCTTGCAAGCTTTGCGGGGGTCATGAGCAGGTCTTTGTGTTTCCACTTGACAACTCCTTTAGCGTATTCTTTCCCGCTTGAAAGAGCTTCTTTGGGACACTGGTCAATGCAGAGCCCGCAAAAGAGGCAGTGGCCAATATCGATTTCCGGAAACCAGCGTTCTTTACTGCTGCCCGGGGCAATCGGAGCTTTTACGATTCTGATTGTGTTGTTAGGGCAGGTATTGGCGCAGATCCCACACCCGATGCACCTGCTTTTATCGAGGATCTGAAGCCCCCTGAACCTGTCGGAAAGCTGACTTTCGACTTCCGGAAACAGGCGGGTTACCGGGGGCTTTCTGATGTTATTCAGCGCATATTTAATATTTTTAAGAACCATGATTTCACACTCCCAGGTAGAGTCCGAGCCCCACTGCCCAGACGAGGTTCACCAGGGACAGAGGCAGGAGTCTCTTCCAGCTCAGGTCCACGACCTGGTCGATCCTGTACCTTGGGACAGCCCATCTCATCATAACAATAGTACAGAGGACAAGGGCGGTTTTGGCAAGCAGGAAGCCAGTAGGTGCGATCAGGCCCAGGATAGCGTTGTTTGAGACAAAAGCCGGTACGTTCCAGCCCCCGAGGAAAAGCAGGGCCACAAGGAAAGACCCGAGGATCATGTGGATGTACTCGGCAAAGAACCCGAGCCCGAACCGCATTCCGCTGTATTCGGTAACCCAGCCGGCGACCAGTTCTTCTTCGGACTCGTTCTGGTCGAAGGGAAGTCTTCCCATATCGGCCATAAGGGCAACGAAGAAAATAATAAACCCGAGCGGCTGCAGGAAGATGTTCCAGAGCAGGCCCTGGGCCTGGGCGATTTCCACGATGTTAAGGGAACCTGTCATTACCACGACACTGATAATGGTAATTCCGAGAGGCACTTCATACCCGACCATCCGGGCAAAGTTCCTGAAGGCCCCGAGAAGAGAGTACTTGTTATTGGAACCGTAAGCTATCATGAAAATCCCGAAAATCGAGATTGCGGACATTGCTTCGATGTAGAGGATACTGATGTCCATTTCAGCGACTGCGAGCGGGTATTCGACGCCGTTTACGAAGATAGCTCCGACCGGGATTGCGACAAGCATCAGGAAAACCGAGCTCATCATGAAAATAGGCGCATTATTAAAGAGCAGTTTGTCAGCGTTTCGAGGCATCAGGTCTTCTTTTGTAAAAAGCTTGATTGCGTCGGCTACAAGCTGGAGCAGGCCGTATTTACCCACTCTCATGGGCCCGTATCTTTGCTGGATATCTCCGGAAAGTTTCCGTTCAATCCAGACAGCTCCCATCGCTCCGAGGAAAATGGCGCCTATAAGAGCAAGCCCCACAACGCCCCGGATTAAGGGGATGAAAGGAACTATGAATTCAGGAATTTCTATCATTGCGCTCACCTGTCCGCCTCACTGGTGCAGCCGTCCATGCTTCCTGAAATTGCTGCAACATCTGCAACCGTCGTCCCGATGATTAAGGGAGGCAGGGCCTGCAGAGTCGGGAAGTAAGGGCCTCTGACCTTTACCCTGTAGGGTTTGTCCGAGCCGTCCGAGATCATGTACATCCCCATCTCGCCTCTCGGGTCTTCCACCCTGTGGAATACCTCGCCTGCAGGAACTCTCATTACGGGAGTCCTCCTGCCGTAGGGAGTGTTTGCCGGGAAGATCGGGCCTGAAGGAATCCGGTCAAGGCACTGTTCAATAAGGTAGATGCTTTCCCGCATCTCGTTAAGCCTGACCTGAATTCTTGCGAAGATGTCTCCTGCGGTTTCCGTGCAGACCTTGAAGTCCAGGTCTTCGTAGACCAGGTAAGGTTCGGCTTTCCTTATATCGAAAGGAACGCCTGTTGCCCTCAGGGCAGGCCCCGAAACTCCGAGGTCCTTTGCAATATCGGCGGTCAGGGTCCCGACCCCCACGGACCTTTCCCGGTAGATGGAATCCGAGTGGAACATTTCCTCGTAGTCAGTGATGGTTTTCTTAAGAGAGTTCAGGACCGGAAGGGTTTTTTCCCTAAAGCCTTCGGGCAGGTCCTGCCGTACTCCCCCAAACCTCAGGTAAGTGTGCGTAACCCGGGCTCCCGTGACCATGTCGATCAGGCTGAGAACCTCTTCCCTTTCCCTGATCGTGTACATGAACATGGATACGAAACCGATGAATTCCCCGAATTCCCCCAGCCCGAGCAGGTGGCTCTGGAGCCTTGAGAGTTCTTCTATGATGACCCTTATGTACTGAGCCCTTTTCGGGACTTCGATTCCTGCCAGTTTTTCCACGCAGCCCACAAAACATTCCTCGTTTGTGAGGGCCACAAGGTAGCAGATCCTGTCAACGATTGTAATTCCCTGGAGGTAGGTCTTGTTCTCCAGGATTTTTTCAATTCCTTTGTGAATGTAACCCAGTTCCACGTCAGCATCCAGAACAGATTCCCCTTTTAACTTCAGGTTAAGCCTGAAGGGGCCGGGCTGCATGGGGTGCTGTGGTCCCAGGTGTAAGATCATTTCATCTGATCCGACATATTCTTCCATTTTTTAATCCCTCACACCAGGTTTCTGGCTGTTTTGTTCGGGAACCCTTCGTAGTCTTTCCGAAGAGGCCACTCACCCAGCATTTCCTCAGGAAGCAACAGAGGCCTTAAGTCAGGGTGGTTTTTGAACACGATCCCGTAGAGTTCGTAAGTTTCCCTTTCATACCAGTTGGCGTTCCAGTAGACCGGCACAACGGACTCGATTTCCGGGGAGTCTCTGGAAAGCACGGCCTTGAGCGTCAGGACCACAGGATGGTCGTAGGACGCGATATGGTAGACAACTTCCATCTCGTTTCTTTTGGGATAGTCAACTCCGCAAATGCTGCAAAGGTGGCCGAACTGCAGGGAATCCTTGAGGTACTGGCAGACTTCCTTTGCCATAGCCCTGTCCGTATGTGCCCGGACGCGGATCTCGGATTCTATTTCGGTTTCCGAAATTATCTCGGGAAACTTGCCGGTTAATGATTCGATAATTGTTCTGGCATCCATGATTTTTCCTCGAATAAAATGATCCGAAAAACTTCAGTATTCCGTGCCAAGGTCCTTTTTGGCCTTGATCTTTTCCTGAAGTTCCACAAAACCCTGGAGCATGGCCTCGGGCCTTGGGGGACAACCGGGAACGAAAACATCGATGGGAAATATCTCGTCAATGTTCTGAACCGTACTGTAGGACTCGTAAAAAGGCCCGCCGCTGATCGAACAGTCTCCAAGACAGAGCACCCATTTCGGAGCAGGCATCTGGTCCCAGAGCCTTTTCAGTGCCGGAAGGTACTTTTTAGTCACGTACCCGCTGATGAGCATGACGTCCGCCTGCCTTGGGGAATTCCGGGGAATGATCCCGAAGCGGTCCGTATCATAGTGAGCGCAGCCCATGGCAATCATTTCCACCCCACAGCAACCCATGGGCTGGGTCATGAACCAGAGCGAGTTTTTTCGGCCCCAGTTGATCAGGTCCTGAGCTTTTGTTTTCTTAAGGAAGTTGCTGATCGCTCCGGAGGTGGTGGTAATCACTCCGGGAACCGCATCAATAGGATCTTCCCCTGTTGTTCCGCTCGTTTTTTTCGACTTTATTTCACCCATGTAAGGGCCTCCTTCTTCCAGAGATAGAGATAGCCGAAAAGCAGTATGAAGACAAAGACAAGCATCTCAACAACCGCGATTGTGGTAATCCCGTGCCCCTTGTAGACCGTGGCCCAGGGGTAGAGGAAAAGCACCTCAATATCAAAGAGGACAAAAGCGATCGCATAGAGATAATACTCAACATTGAACTGGATTCTGGCAGTCCCGGTGGGAATCGAACCTGATTCGTATGTTGTGTATTTGTTTGCTGCCCTGCTTCTCGGACTCAGTTGCTTTACTAAAAACATTGTCACGGGCGGCATAATCAGGCCCACGGCAAGGAAAATGGCAACCGGTATGTAACTATCGATGATTCCAGTCATTATATCACGACTCCTCAGGCAGGATGCCTGTGACTTTAGTCATGGAGGAATACCGCCAACTTTCAGGCATTCCATTCCACGTTCGGATTTCTTCACCCTGCTTATGAAACAAGTTCTTGTAGCAGGTAACGTAGTGTCGAGTCAATCCTCAATGATTAAATGATTCTGAATAGTTGTAATCGAGTATAATACGACATTTTACTGCTGACGCGACAGTAGTTTGAAACTCTTTCCCCTCACCAATCCTGGATATGCCTGTCATGTGTAGCACACAGCCCCCGGCTTTCAGGAATTTTAGCTAAAAGATAGGGAACTGGACTTTGGAATCATCCAGATATATCATGACATATCAATTTAATCAATTAAGATTCAGGCTGGTCAATCAGGGTTTGCTGAAACAAACCCTTCACTTTATTGAGGGGTTATTGACATGTAAAAGTGCAACAATCTGAAATTGCAGGTATTTGATAAATCCTAAACTATCTACATTATTTAATAAGTCGTGGGAACTCTGCAGGTCTGTTACAACCCGGGCATTAATGTGTGAATTTTTTCTAAAACCCTGACGCGGAGAAAACTCCCTCCGAAACCGGGCCGGAACCCCTTTGCAGGGTAGAATATATCGTGGGAAAGCTCAGGAAAATCATTATGGAATAATTATAATTAATAATTATTATCCATAATTATAATTAACAATTAATAATTATAATTAATATTCCTTTTTCCACTAATAATTCTGCAAATGATAGAGGATTTATATATAGGTATTTGCTAGATAATTAATAATATATAAATATTAAGTATAACTAATTGAAACTCTGCTTCTTCGAATCCCCCCGGATAAAAACAGAACCTTGTGGCACTCGAATCCACCCGGATAAAAACCGAACCTTTCGGTACTCGAATCCACCGGATAAAAACCGAACCTTTCGGTACTCGAATCCACCGGATAAAAACCGAACCTTTCGGTACTCGAATCCACCGGATAAAAACCGAACCTTTCGGTACTCGAATCCACC
>JAQVBP010000098.1:3860-11164 GCA_028690255.1 Methanosarcinaceae archaeon | reverse complement strand
TTCCAATTCTGTTTTGAACGGCACCCTTTAATCGTTCACCTATTTCTCCGATTTCTCCGATCCGCCTACAATATTGCCGGATTGGGCAGGTCATCTGCAAAAGTCCCGGGACATTTTTCAGAAAATACTACAAAAAGGACACTAAATGTCTAAAACTTCAATTTTATGTATTTATCTATGTATTTTTTCGTATAATATGTTAAATATGCCCATTTTATTCATACGAGTCCCCGGCAATTCTACAATATTTCAAAAAATGACCTTTTTGAGAAATAGCTTCAAAAAATCCCCGGAACTTTTTTTTGAAAATGTACAAAAAGGCCAGAGCATTTCCAAAAAGGAGCGTTTCCAGAGAAATGAAGTCCTGGTCGAAGTGAAGAGGTGACGTATTAAAACCGACCAGCGGCGTTGAAGGCCCGGCAACCTTGAAAAACAGGAAAAATATGTTTGGTCGGTCCTGGCGAAAGGCTTTGGAGTCGCCTGGTCCGGATTTTTTGAATGGTTCGGGATATATTCATTCCGAACGGGCAGGATTGATTGCTGAGGAGAGGAAAACCGGGGCCTCAATGGCCGACAGAGGGGGGCGGGCGTTTCAAGATTCCCCTCTCCCTTCAAAGCTTAAACATTCTGCGTAGCTGCAAATCCATTTCCTTCAAACAACAAAACCGGCCCCGGCAGGTCAAGGCCCAGAGCTTCTTTCAGGACCTCTTCAATGGTTTCCACAGGTACGAATTGAAGTTCGTTCCTGACATCTTCGGGCACGTCTTCAAGGTCCCGCTCATTTCCCTCTGGAAGAATTACCTTCTTTATGCCTGCCCTGTGGGCTGCAAGGATTTTCTCTTTTATGCCACCCACAGGCATTACGGCCCCACTCAAGGTAATTTCTCCGGTCATGGCAAGCTTTGAATCAACAGCTTTGCCGGTAATCAGAGAGGTAAGCGCGGTAAAGAGGGCAACACCTGCCGAAGGCCCGTCTTTTGGAGTTGCCCCCGAGGGTACGTGGATGTGAATGTCACTTGTGGTGAAGTTAAAACTGTTTGCACCGTTTGCACCGTTTGCAAGCCTGGACCTGACAAGACTCAGGGAAATCTGGGCCGACTCCTTCATCACGTCCCCGAGCTGCCCGGTAAGGGTAAGCTTTCCTTTACCGGGCATAAACGTGCCTTCGATAAAGAGAATTTCTCCTCCTACAGGGGTCCAGGCAAGGCCCGTGACCACCCCGGGTATGTTATCTTTTCTGGCCTCTTCCTGCCGGACCAGCTCTTTTCCGAGGACCTCCTTGAGCATATCCGCCTTTATAATGTAAGGCAGTTCAGCCTTTCCTGAGACAATCTTTTCGGACACAAACCTTGCAGCTTTTGCAAGCTGTTTTTTAAGCTGCCTGACTCCCGCTTCCCGGGTGTATTTTTCAATAATCACCTTCAGGGCCCCGGGTTCGACCCGGAGTTTATCCGCATCGAGGCCGTGTTCTTCCAGGATAGTGGGGAGCAGGTGGTCTCTTGCAATTGCAAACTTCTCATTTTTCGTATAGCCTGAAATCTCGATCAGTTCCATCCTGTCAAGAAGCGGGGCCGGAATGTTTGCAAGGGAATTGGCAGTGGCGATAAACAGCACCTCGGACAGGTCATAGGGAACTTCCAGATAGTGGTCCGAAAAACTGCTGTTCTGCTCGGGGTCAAGGACTTCCAGAAGGGCACTTGCCGGATCACCCGAATAAGAAGCAGAAAGCTTATCGATTTCATCGAGAATGAAAACCGGGTTTTTCGCACCTGCCTTTTTCATGCTCTGTATAATCCTTCCAGGAAGAGCTCCCACATAGGTCCTGCGGTGTCCCCGGATCTCGGCTTCATCTTTGATGCCTCCGAGGCTTGCCCGGACGTATTCCCGGCCGAGGGCATCCGCAATACTTTTTCCAAGGCTCGTCTTGCCGGTGCCCGGGGGGCCCACGAAGAGCAGAATCGAACCCTGCTTTTCCTGTTTCAGTTTCATTACCGCCAGGTGCTGGATTATTCTTTCCTTGACCTTTTCAAGCCCGTTATGGTTGGCTTCAAGCACAAGGCGAGCTTCGGCAATATCAATGCTTTTTTTCTCTTCCGTTACCCAGGGAAGGTCAAGCAGAAGGTCAAGATAATTCCTGATAACAGGGGCTTCATGGTTATGACTGCCCCCGGCTTCGAGTTTATTCAACTCAGAGAGGGCTTTCTTTTTTACCTCTTCAGGCAGTTTTGTGTTCTCAACTCTTTCTCTGTATCCGCCTTCCCCTGAAACGGAACCTTCGCTTTCATTGAGTTCTTCCTGGATTAGCTTAAGTTGTTCCCGAAGCATCGCTTCCCTATTTGCCTTGTTTACCTTCTCGGCAACTTTTTTTGCCATCTCGATCTGGATGTTAATATTTTCTTTCTGCTTCTCCAGGACCCCGAGAAACAGAGTATATCGTTCGCGAAGAGAGGCAACTTCCAGAAGAGCCTGCTTTTCTTCAAGTTTTGTCGGGATGTAGGGCATGATGAATCCCATTATCCTGTCAATGGAATCCATCTTATCGATCGGCCGGGTAAACTGCTCGGAACCCTGAAAAAGGCCGCTGATTTCATGAATTGTCTTTTTTACCGTCTCCATCATGCTTGCCCGGACCTCCTCGTCGAGGTCCGAAAGGTCAGGATAAGGCTCATAGCTGGCATGGTAAAGTTTGTCCCTCTGGTAAAGGGAAGTGGTTTTTATCCTCTGGACAGTCTTTACAGCAACCAGATATCCTTCATCTGCAGGCTGTACGAATGTTACCTTAAGCAGGTTTCCCGTTTTGTACAAATCATTTTCCGTGAGTTCCGATGCTTTCGTGCCGTTCTTTGCTGTCAGCCCTATGACATATGTAAATTCGGAATTTTTCATTTCGTTTAGCAGTGCTTCCCCCAGGCTTTTGTCAACCCGGAATTTAGTTCGGCTTTGCGGATAAAGCACTATCTCAAAAAGGGGTATTACAATGATTTCTCTGTTGCAATCGTTTTGTTCCGTGTTCATTGTTAGTTGTCCCGGTTGTTATCTCAATTTATATTCTCAATTTATCGAATTTATTATGCCAAGTATTTAGTTTTAATTAACCTAACTAGTTAACCTGCCAAAAAAATTATCTAATCTTTTCAAGGAGATTAATGAGGGTATCCATTTCTTTTTCATCCAGGGAATCTGCCATTTTTTGAATGACCCTGAGCAAAGCCTCGTGTTCGGCACGGGCTATTATACGCCCTTTTTCAGTCAGGCGGATATAATAAATTCTACCGTCATCAGGGGATTTTTCCCTGTACACGCATTCCATTTTGACAAATTTGTTAATCGTCTCTGTGATGGTGGGTTTCGAGTTATTGGTGATTTTAGCAAGTCTGCTAAACGTTACTTCCCCGTGTTCATCAATGATTTTTAGATACCCTATCTGTTTCACTGTAATATCCGATAATCCACATCCGGAAAAGAGCTCACAGGAGCATTCGCTTTTGATTTTAAGCAGGTTTTCAAAAACTATGAATAAATGCTCTTTTTTTTCCATCATATATCGGGCTCTTTGTTAGTTTGTATTACCCTAATTATATGGAATGGAATATCTAGTTTGTGGTCATTTCTGTGGTCATTTCTGTGGTCATTTCTGTGGTCATTTCTGTGGTCATTTCTGTGGTCATTTCTGCCGAAAAATCGAAATTTCCGGAAAATCCGTAATTTTCTATGATCGGGGGGAAATCCGGGTGGCACAAAAGTTTAGAGCCATTACCCCCATATTGTCGGGTAGACACAAAAACCGAGGCAAAAAATGCTATACCGCAAATTAGGAAAAACAGGTGAAAAAGCTTCGATTCTCGGCTATGGCTGTATGAGGCTTCCCGTTCTCGACAATGATCCCGGAAAAATAGACGAGGAAAAAGCAAGTGAACTCCTTCGCTATGCCATTGACCATGGCATAAATTACATTGACGCGGCCTATTCGTATCACGGGGGAATGGGCGAGGCCTTTTTAGGAAAGGCCCTCGCCGAAGGCTACCGGGAAAAGGTTCTTCTGGCAACCAAACTTTCCTGCAAGCGGGTCCGGTGCAGAGAAGACATGGACCGTTTTCTGGAAGAGCAGCTTGAAAAGCTCCGGACGGACTGTATCGATTTCTACCTCCTGCACGCCGTGAAGAAAAGTTACTGGGAGAAAATGAAGAAATTCGGGGTAATCGAATTTCTGGAACAGGCCAGGGCCGAGGGAAAGATAAAATACACCGGCTTTTCCTTCCATGACAGCCCGGACGTTTTCAAGGAAGTCCTGGACGCCTACCCCTGGGATCTCTGTCAGATCCAGTTAAATTACCTGGATGAAAATTACCAGGCCGGAGTAGAAGGCCTGAAATACGCAGCTGAAAAGGGCCTTGCCGTTGTTATTATGGAACCTCTCCGGGGCGGAAACCTGGCCTCGAAGGTCCCGGAGGAGGCCGGAAAGGTCTGGGAAAGAGCAGATTCCAGAAGAACACCTGCCGAATGGGCTTTCCGTTATCTCTGGGACTATCCCGAAATCAGTGTCGTGTTGAGCGGAATGAACGAAATGGACCACCTTAAAGAAAATATGAAAATTGCTGAAGAGGGGCAGCCAAATTCCCTGACAGCCGAAGAAAAAGGCCTGATAGCTGAAGTAAAGCAGATTTACAGGGCCCGGATGAAGGTGAACTGTACGGGCTGCAAATACTGTGTACCCTGTCCCTCAGGCGTGAACATTCCCCGGGCCCTCAGTTACCTGAATGACGTCACCATGCTCGGGGACGTGAAAAATGCAAGGTTCCAGTACGGAGTTTTACTTTCTCCGGAGGAAAAGGCTGGTAACTGTGTTGAGTGTGGGGAATGTGAAGAAGTTTGTCCGCAAAACATTGAGATAAGGAAGATGTTAAAGGAAGTTACGGAAATTTTTGAGGAGTAAGTCAGCTACCTGTATCAAAACTAATTTGAATTATACAATTGGAGAATAGGCAACATTCAGGTTAAATTTGAGCAAGCATATATTATATAGTGAATAAAAATAAACTGCATAAATACGGCAAAATAATTTCTAAGTGTGGGGACTATGGGGACTTCGAAAGTTATAAAGGAGCTTAAGGAATTCATTTCTTTTCTTCAAACTTTATGGGGCATTCTTGCAGGAGTTTCGATTTTATTTCCTCTTTCTAATGTTCTACTAGAAGTAATTCCTCTAGGAAAATGGCCTGATGAAGGTGCTTTGATGTATTTATCTCCCGAGCAGGTCACGGTTATCACCATGCTGATTTGCCTGTTTGTAATATTTTATCTATTTTCTAAGCGCCGTTACATGAAGGCTGAATGGAATCAGGAACAAGAGATAGAGCTACAGAAAAAATCAGTTCATTCCTTTTTCCTGGGCATTTTGGTCCTGCTTATCTACTTTTCACTGATCAGTTTGGATTATTATGGCATCTTTGGCTGGGAAAGCGATTCTTCCCCTTTTATATTCATGGACGTTATGTATTTAATATTCTACAGTGCATTTTTCGGATTAATAACGCGGGCCTTTGTGCTTCTGGGAATGATCGAATTTTTATCGGAACAGATGGAAGGTCAGTAAACATTTGTAAATATTTCAGTAATTTTTGTCCCAATTTCTCTGACCTTATCTGGCTTTAAGGAACCGTGCCTGTAGCCGAAAATGCGATATTCCAAATTTTAAAGCTGGGTGAGTATAGCTTACAAAATAAGCCAAACTTATTTATAATTTAACTATGTTTAATTTAATATTATTATAACCTAATTTGACAGAAACATATATTTTTAAATGTATAAATGGGCTTCATGCTTCTGTTTTTGCCATAAAATTGCATTTATTTATAGGAGATACATCTATTGAAAATTATTGTAGATTTAAATGGATATTATGCCTATAAAATGCGTTTTTTATGACAAAATACTCTATTAATTAAAGATCTGTCAAACTTAGGTTATAATTTGGAATACTAATAATTTCCAGTTTGCTGGTGTTTCCCGGAGTTGAAAGTTTCATGAATAAGCAAAAAGCCATACTGATATTATTATTGCTCATCCCCCTTATTCTTGTGCTGTGTATCTTCGCCCCTTTCTTGTTATATAGTCTTGTTGACAGTTCCTGGTACCTTTCAGAGGAAGTTAATATAGGGCCTCTTGATTACAATTCCGCACTTACAAATGCAGAGAAAGCTGGGTATGAAGTGAAAGGTTCCTGGCCCTGGCCCGGAAACTTTTCGGGCTTTGAGCTCGGGGATGTTCCTGAAGTCCGGGAACGCTTCGGAAGTGCGGCTCTTGTGCAGAATATAAGACTTAACTATAACAAGAACTCTGAGTTTATGGTCTTCGCATGTGAGCTCGAATCCGAAACTGAAGCCGGGGTCGGAACCTGTGTAGCCATCTCGAACCTCAGCCACTCCGACCCCGGGTCCCCTTTACAGTTATCTGAATTTCCTCCGGATGTCTGGATGCTTGAAAAATTCGGGCTCTTCTTCGGCCTGGATGAAATAACTTCGAAAAAATATCTGGAGGCTCTGAAAAAAGCCGCACAAAACCAGACCTGGGACGCTGAAATACAGGTGAATGAATCTCCGGATTTCCCGGCTGTATATGCCTATCTTATGGAAAACAGTGATGACTCCAGTTACGCATCCAGTTTGGGTATTAATGCATACCCCACAGAAGTCTTTTTAAAGAACGGAGACCGGGGGGGTTCCGTAAAGTACTTCGTCCCGAAAGCAAAGGTAGTGGTTTTTGATGAGGAGAACAGGTACACAGTTGAACTCGATGCCTCAGGAAAATTAAGGCTCGAAATCGTAATGCCTCCAGGAAGCAGTGGGGATAAGATACCCGAAGAAGAATACCTGACTGTTTTCAGGAGGATTTTTGAAGAATTGGGACTTTCTCCTGAAGCGGTGGACAGCTTTGAATTTTTCCACAGCTCTTCACGGGTGTGGTGAACCTGTATGAAGTTTAAGCAATTTTTTTGTTTAGTACTTTGAGAGCGCAGGGGGTCACGAATACCCCGGCCTTCAGGTCGGGGATGACACGTGAACCCTCACAGATTTTTTGTGCGCCTTTAACTAACCGATTGGTGCCCAGGTATCGATAATCTATTGCCCATCAACTCCGATAATTTCTCTTGGTTGCTTAAAATCAATCATCTTCAAGCTTTTCAGTCAGAGTTCATCCAACGTTTTTTTCAGTCAGAGTTCATCCAACGTTTTGTTTGAAATTTTCAGGAACATGTCATAGGGTATCAGGGGTTTTTCAAGTTCTGAGGCCGTCTCCTCCGAGAG
>JAQVBP010000098.1:0-3760 GCA_028690255.1 Methanosarcinaceae archaeon | reverse complement strand
TTTTCAGTCAGAGTTCATCCAACGTTTTTTTCAGTCAGAGTTCATCCAACGTTTTGTTTGAAATTTTCAGGAACATGTCATAGGGTATCAGGGGTTTTTCAAGTTCTGAGGCCGTCTCCTCCGAGAGTTTCCTGTTTTCCACTATTTCTTTTCCGGCCTTTCTCAACAACTCTTTGTAATTTGAGAGGATGGGCTGGAAGGCTTCTTCCTTAACTGTCAGAAGGCCTCCTTCCCCCCTATATATTTCTGCTAAAATATCGTCATCGGATTCAACAATTTCTCTGAACAGGCGACTCAATAATTCAAACTGAGTCTGTTCCGCAAACCCACAGTTTGAAATAAAAACATATTTTGGAAATTTTGCATACCGCAGTGGATGTGCCGTTTCACCTTTTTCGTCCATTTTAATATGTGGGTCCAGAAATGGAAGGTATAACCTGTCCAGAAAATTTTTCATCAACCCCGTAAAATTAGAAAGGTACAATGGAGTTGCGAACACGACAATGTCCGATTCCAGGAATTTGGCCCGGAGTACTTCCAGATCGTCATCGAGAACGCATTTTCCAGGAGTCTTCAGCCAGCAGCCAAAACAACCCTGACAATGCTTTATTTCTTTTTTTGTCAGCAGGATGTTTTCGGTTTCGGCTCCTGCTTTTTCAGCTCCTTTCAAAAACTCTTCAACCATTACGTGTGTATTTCCCCCTGTTCCTCGAGGGCTCCCATTAAACGCCACAATTTTCATAAATTGATACCTTTGAAATGTTTTGTAACTTATAGGGTATTAATCAAACACAAACGAAGTTCTTTTTAGTAGTATATTAATATACGTATCTTGACGCATTCAGTCACTCCTTTCCAGCCTGTAGTAAGACCAGTACATTACTTTTTTTCAGCTTATTGATATTGATTGGTTGTCCAATGCTCCATGGTTGAGGTTTTCATGCTCCAGAAGTGGACGGAAGTGCAAATAGGGAAACGAAACTCGGATCAGAATAACTATTAAGAAAAAAAGATTCCAGATATATGTAATTATGAATTATATTAATAATGATTAGAAATTGTCCGGGGCCAGGTATATTGATGATTTTATTCAACATAAAGCCGGAGGAGAGGTCATATAATGGAATTTAACATTGGAGAAAAACTCAAAAAAGGGTTAAAGGAGCAAAAAGAAGAGAAATCACAGGAAATTCGGGAACAAGTTCAAGAAGGGGTATAGCAAAAAGTGGAGAAGCAAAAGAAAGAACTGGATGAAAAAGCAAAAAAAAATGAAACCGAGCTCGATTCATTAAACAAGAATCGATCTCATGTTTTCCCATTAAACACCTCCAACTATCCCCACCCTCAAATATCAGGTGCTCAATTTTCCCACAAGCTCTTTTTACTTTTCTTTACCTTTCTTTTCAATTTGAACAAAAGCTCTTATGTTCCAAAATCCATTTTGTGGATTAAAGCCATGAAACCAGAGATCCTGCCATTAATGCAAAAGTAAGACTGAAAAGAACATAAATAATAAAGTTTCTGGTCCCCAGGATCATCTTAAGAGCGGCCAGGTTGTTTATTTTGGTCGCGGGACCCGCAAGCATAAAGGCGATAGCAGCCCCGGGATCCATCCCGGCATCAAGCCAGGACCTGAGGAGGGGAATCGTGCCTCCTCCGCAGACGTACAAAGGTACTCCGATGGATATGGCAATAAGTACTCCCCAACGGCTCTGACTTCCTAAAAGAGAAATGAGAATTTCTTCAGGGAAGTATCTGTCAACCAGGGCAGTAAGGGTCAGGCCAGCCAGAAAAAATGGGCCTGTTTTTACAAAAGTCCCGTGAAAATTTGCAAAAAAGGCATATCGGTTTTTCCCGCTTGCACAGCTACTTCCATATTCCGGGGTTTCATAATTTAAAATATCGTCACCTTTTGAAAAGGCCGCCGTTAAAATCCCGGCGGATACTCCTGCGGCCACAGCTGCAGCCAGCCTAAGGAGTGCAATAGGAGCCCCCAGCGCAAAACTGAAGAGAAAAAGATTGGGATTGATAAGGACCGAACTTACCATAAAAGGGATCAATAAACACGGATCTACACCTTTTTTCCCCAGTGAAATAATTATCGGAATTGTTCCGTACATGCATATGGGAGAAGCTGCCCCCAAAAGCGAGGCCAGGGTGATCGCTCCGAGCTTTCCGAGAGGTTTTTCAAGAAGTTTTCCAGGAGATTTTCCAAAAAATCTTTTAACTTCTGCCCCTGTTTTGTTGCTACTCCGGCTGACCACACTTACGGCATCGTATATCCGGTCCGCGGCAAAAGTAGCAATAAGTGATCCGGCTATGACCCCGAAAATCCAGTAAATAAAAAGTAAACGGAACTGTACAATAATCAACTGGACAATTACGTATATTTCGTCATAAAGCACCTGGTCCGCCCCGGTAGATTTATTTTCATTCGGCAGAAGACTCCCCGGCATTTTCCGGTTTTGACGGAAAGGATCTGGGGAGAGGGGTGTACTTTGTTTTAATTAGCTAATCCGGCACTGGGACCGCTGTCCGGTCTTTTGAATTCCATTTTTACTGCGTCAAGATCGACTCCGACAACAGTAATATTACTCAGGTCGGATACCCCGAGGTTCTTTTCAGCTGCAAGTCCGATATGAGGAACTTCACTGACCTCAATTCCCATAAACCTCACCCCGACAGTATCCACTGCCACGGGGTCAGAACCTGCGAATATAATTCCCGAATCAATGGGGGTGCCCAGGTCAGGGCTGTTTCCTTCCATGCCTATTATACCGTCAATCACAACGAAATCAGGCCTTCTGATCATGTTTATATCGACAATGCTCTGCTCAATACCCCAGGCATGCAGCTGTGCTTTCATTGGCTGGCCCGCAGGCCCGTTGTTTACAAGGTCCAGTGGGGGTACCCCGAACGCATTTTTCAGACTCAGTGTTGCCCCCGCCATCCTGTGGGTTTTTAACTTGGCGGCACTTATCACGACATCCGCATCCATGTATATTGAAGGAATGGGAATCTCTGCGCCGGTTAAGCTTCCCCCGGGTTTAAGATAATAACAGGCCTCTTCAGAAAAACCATTTAAATTAAGGACTTCGATCCCCGGAATATCGATAAATTTTGCGGGCCCGTAATGTATGGTGTCCCCGACTGACCCCCCATCCGCAACAATTATTCTGGCTGCTCCGTTTTCTTTTGCAATATTGGCAATTTCTTCAACAACCCTGTAATCAGTTAATACCCCATCTCCAACTTTTGCAAAATAAACGGCATTCACCTTAATGAAGACGGTATCCCCCTCTTTGATAATTTCCCCAAGCCCTCCGGCGTTTTCAATTGCTGCTCTTGCAACTTTCGAACGGTTATTCCCCATTGCCGCCCCCACGATAGGAGTCGGGTCTTTTATTATCGTAGATCTGCGCATTACTTCCTTTATATGTTCTGCCCTTTGAGCCTCGTTTCTTTCACCCATCGTTGTCTCTTCACCCGGACGTTCGGATGCTGAAAGAACGGACATACCTGTGTTTTTGGAGTCCGTGTCCGGAATTACAAGCTCCGGGTCTGTGTCAGGCCCGTAAAAATGGTACCCCCCATAAGAAACCAGAATAAGTAAAATTATAGTCCCGTAAACTAAAAATCCATTCAGTTTTTTCATACATATCTCCCCTTATGTATCTCTTAGGCAAAAGCCCCCCATTAAGGTTCCTGATCTTTATTAGTTTTTTATCATTTTATGAAAAGGAGGGGCCGTTTGAGTTTG
>JAQVBP010000097.1:4477-11199 GCA_028690255.1 Methanosarcinaceae archaeon | reverse complement strand
TAACCAAACAAAAGTGAACTATAAATTAATCACCGCCGGAACGGCGGGAAGAGCCTGTGGACTGGTGGAGTTTGCTCCGGGGTATGAAGCAGGAAGCCGGTCGGTCTTTAGCCGAGCGGTAGTTCACGAAGTGATATCTCAGGCCCGGAGCTCTCAACGGCCGACGAAGGCGGCCGGCCTTTTCTTAAATACGAAGAAAAAGGAAGCTTAACTTCTTCAACCGCACCGGGTTTCCGGATTAAATCAGAGGACAGCTCAGGGGTTCCGGCTTCTCAATATACATTTGATATATCCGGCTCTGTTTATTGTCCATCCTGCATCTCAATGCCGGCTCTGATCTTTTTGATGCGTATTTCCCGGTCTTATCACGAAAAGGCCGCCCGCAAGCGGGCGTGAAAAAAACGGGAGGAAGACGGCATTACGGTTATTCCTTCTATCAGAAGTAAGCAAAAAACAAGCCGTTCCGTGAAGTGATTTCTCAGGGCCTGCGCTCTCACAGGCCGACGAATATTGTAATCCCGACGCGGAATTAGGAAAATGTAATTGCGGGTAAATGCAATGCGGGCTTTACTTCTGCCTGAGGAGGTTTTTGACCTGCCTGTCCCATTCCGTAGACTCGAAAAGTTCTTTCATTTCCGGGGAGTCTTCAATGAAACAGGAACCCCAGTAAACGGCAGGCAAGAACTCCCGTTTCCACTGTTCTTTTTTCTTTTTGTCAAGGAACTGGTAGGTATCTTCCGAGGAGAGCCGGCTTACGAAGGTGAGGACTTTGAAGAGTTCGGGAAGGGTCTTCTGGTCCGAGCCGCGTTTCAGACATTTTTCCCGGAAGCTGTCTATCTGCCTGAAATCAGGGTCAAAGCCAAGAGTCTTCAGGATTCTGTTCTTTTCCTGAAAAGAAAGGTGTTTGCACTCATACTTCAGGGAATTAAGGGCCCGCAATTTGAGGAGCCATTCGATTTCCCCGAAAACCTTGGGTTTGTACTTTCTTGAGTTGTCCTTCAGGCGGCGGTCCTCATAAGCTTCCCGCTTGAGTTTGTTCGCAAGCCCGGTAAGTTCGAACATTTCTTCGGCGTCTTTTGAGCTCCTTACCCTGAAACGCAGAGCCGAGCGCATTAATTCCCGCTTTTCCCGCTCGAAAAGCCCTATGTCCCTTTCCTCGGTCAGGGATAAAAGAGCGGAAAAATACCTGGCCCGGAGAGCCGTTGGAGGGAGCCTTACCGGGATTTCCCTGGGTTTCCCTTTCCTGTTTCGGGGGCCCCCGAATTCAAGTTTACTTATTTTGATTTTACCCGCCTTAAGCGCTCTTGTTGCGTCTCCTTCGGAAAAGAGCTCCTCCAGGCGGATTTCGGGCTGGAGCATCTGGATCTGCTCGATTTTACGGCTCCCGAAGACCCCGTCCCCGAATTTTTTGTAGAGAGAATCAACCTTATCCGAAATCTCAAAGATCCGGCCCCGCTCCTTTCCGGAGTCGAGAGAAAGCCTGACAACTCTTCCGAGCTGCTGTTCAAAAAGCCGCATACTCAGAGTGGGTCTGAGGAGGATCAGGTTTTCAAGGGCCGGAAAGTCGAAACCTTCGATCAGCATCCCGACCGTGCAGAGCACGAAAGGAGGTTTTCCGAGCTCTCTGAAAGCCTCAAGCAGAGCCTGCTGTTCGGCTTTTGGAAGTTCGGAGGTGATATAAGCCGCTTCCCTGAAGCTCCCGTCCTCAGCATAGTTTTCAAAATGGAGGGGAAAAGAGGGGTCAGGGTCTTTTTCAAACTCTTCTGCCGAGATATCCCCGTTAAAAAGGGCGGCCGCAAGTTTTGCATGAAAGGCGTTGATAGTCTTTTTGTCATCCCCCACCCCGTAGACCTGTTTTCGGACCGGGGCACAGAAGACCAGCGTCTTTGCAGGAGTTCCCGACCTTCCGGATTTGATTTCGGACTCGTAAAGGTCCTTTGCAAGCTGGGTCCTCCGGACCACCTGCTTTATCCTGGCCGCACTGCTGCAGTCCAGGAAAAGATCCGTGCGGTCGAGTTCAGAGAGGCCTTTTTCAAAATCAAAGATCTCCAGAATATCCTGTTCACTTTCCGTTATCGTGTATTTCAGGTCCGCAAGTTCCCCGTCCAGAATACACTCGGGCAGGGTCTTTTCGTAGACCTCCCTCATGTCTCCTGATATTTCGTCCACGAACTTGACGTTGCCCACGACTCCCTGGAAAGGCGTGGCCGTCATCCCGAGAAGCCTCGTCTTTTCCCCAAACTCGTTCAGGAAGGCGTTGCCCCTGTTGTTTATGAAGTTGTGGATCTCGTCCACGACCACAAGGTCGGCCTGTTCCAGGATGAGCTCTTTTATTTCGGTATTGTTCTTGCCAAGTACGGTCTGGAGGGACGCAAAAAGCACAAAACCCCCCTGCCTGTTTTTCAGTTTTTCAACTAACTCTTCCCTGTCTTCCTTATATTCCGAAGAAAGAATCGAGCTGTTCGGAAAGAGAGGTCCACCTGTTTTCCGGTCAAAGTAAGTCTGGCTCAGGAGGGGGTTGTTCATGGAGACCAGAAAAAGGACAAATTTTCCTTCCCTCTGGTACTCCCTCATAATATGCTTGGAAAGAAAGGTCTTCCCCCACCCGGTCGGGACCTTGATGTACCCTTCCCTCCGGACCTCGAAATACTTCAGGATGTCCTCGAAGATTTTTTGTTTTTCTTCCCTAAGGGGGTCCAGCTCAACAGATTCCGTAGTTTCTATAATTAATGCTTCCTGTCCTGAAATTGTCATTTGAATATTGCCCCAAATCTTTTAAAATCAATACCCACTTATGGAACTATTTGTGGGGGCGGTTTGAAAAGTATAGTTATTATGAAATATTAAATTCAAAATTCTAAAGTTAGAGATTTTTAAATTTGAAATTTTGTAAACAAAAAACCTATTAATAGAAAACCTGTAAACAAAAATTCTGTAAACAAAAATTCTGTAAACAAAAATTCTGTAAACAAAAATTCTGTAAACAAAAATGGAAATCCTGTAATGGAAATCCTGTAATCAGGAACTTTTCAATAAATATTATATAAATGGATATTTGAAAATTGAAAATAATGCTGATTTATAAGAAAAACTTAAAAAATACTTAATTTGTATCACCGGAAATTCTAATCCCCGAGGATCTTTATAATGTTCTGACAAACACGTCTCATCCAATAATGCTTCCAGGTAGAAGAAAGCGGATATTCAACAATATGGATTTTGCCAATATATATATTGTGTAGATGAATTCAAAAAAACCGTAGGGAAAAGGTTTGCCGGCCCATTTCCCTTAAACGGCGGAGATACGCCATTTCCATTTTACCTGGCGTTTTATAGTCCACTTCCGGTTTTATAGTTCGTTTCCCCGAAATAAGGTTTATAGTCCGCTTGAGCTCGCGCAGCGAGCGAAACGGACTCCGTGTTGTTGCATTTACAGTGCAACTAAAAGAAAAATCAATGATTTTTCCGATGTTGCGATTTTATTGCAACTCCCAGTAAATTTTCGATTTACTGTGATCCCGAAGCGGAACTCGGGTGTTTAGAGGAACTTTGGCCTTAGAGAGATATACTTTGCCAGTGGAAGGGGCCTGTACGGCTTGCCTTTGGTTTCGGCTCCGATCCTTTCATTGAGCTCTTCCGGAGACATCTGGACCTTTTTCGGATTTTTCTGTTCGGACTCGGCCCTTATCGTCACGTTGATCGTACCTTCCTCGACTTCTTTGTCCCCGATGACCACTACGTAAGGGACCCATTCCCGCCCGGCTTCCCGGATCTTCTTTCCGAGGGAAAGGTCGCGGTCATCGATGTCCACCCTGCAGGAAAGTTTTCCTGCGATTTCTTCGGCAAAGGGCAGGTGGGCTTCGGAAACCGTAATGAGCCTGACCTGGGTCGGGGAAAGCCATATGGGAAGCATCGGGACTTTTCCTTCCTCGGTATCCATGGCCGCCTTTTCCAGGAGAGCGTAGATACAGCGCTCGATTGCCCCGCTCGGAGAGCAGTGGAGTACCGTCGGTCTCATGGCTTTTCCTTCGGCGTTTATGTAGGAAATATCATAACGTTCGGCATTTTCAACATCGATCTGCACCGTGGAGAGCGCACTTGCTTTGGCCAGGGCATCCACGAAGTTAAACTCGAATTTGAGTACGAAGTAGAAGAAACGGGTGTCCCACATCTCCACAAGTACGGGCTTATCCACGGTCTTTACCATGGAGGTGACCAGGTCCCTGTTGGACTCATAGAAATCCTTTGTGAAACGGATGGCGACCTCATAGTCCTCAATGTGGATTCCCATGTTCTCCAGCACGGAAATGCAGAGCACATACTGCTGCATGAACTGCTTCGTTGCCTGGTCCATGTCCTCACAGAGGGAGTGCATATCCGGCATGGTAAAGGCCCTGAGTCTCCTGAGCCCTACGAGTTCTCCCCGCTGTTCCTTCCTGAAACTGTAGCGGGTCATCTCTATCATTTTCAGGGGTAGGTTCCTGTAGGAAATGGTCATGTCGTGGTTCATCAGGAACTGCCCGAAACAGGCCGCAAAGCGCAGGAACATCTGCCGTTTGTCCGACTCAATGGAATACTGCCGGGCCGGGAAGCGGTCCAGGTACTTTTTCAGGGTCGGGTGGTTCATGTCGTACATGATGGGAGTTTCCACTTCCATGGCCCCGAACCCGGAAGTCACGTCAAGCACGTAATTTTCAAGCAGGGACTTGACAAGCCGCCCTTTGGGGTAGTAGCGCATGTTCCCGGAATCGGACCCCGGCTCATAGTCCGCAAGTTCGAGCCTGCGCATGAGTTCCACATGGGGAGGGGCTTTTTCAACGGTCCTGCTCTTGGAGATTTCGTAGTTTACAAAGTCCTGGAGCTTCGGGTAAGGAGTCAGGTCAAAGTCCTCAAGCTCGTGCAGTTCCCCGTCAGGGGTCAGGATGCGCCAGTAGGACTTTGCGGTATCTTCGGCCTTCAGGGCCTCGGAGACCACTTCTTCCTTTTTCCCGGCGGAAGCCTCGACCTTTCCGGCCGCAGGAGCCGTGCCCTCAGGCCGGATCGTCCTGGAGAGTTCCGAAAGGGGGTGGCCTTTGCATCTTATACTGAAAGCCTTGTACCAGCCAAAAGGTGCTCTTTTGACTTCGTATTTTTCCGAGAGGGCCGCTTCAATGTCCTTGAGGACCCTGACTGCCACTTTCGGAGAAGAGAGGTCCGAACTCAGGTGAGCGTAAGGGTAGAGCATTATGCGGTCGGTTTTAACCTGTCCCGCAACCTTTTCTATCTCAGATACCGCCTTTTCAACGGTTTCTCCGGGGTTTGCCTCATCCGCCTTCTCGACCGCCATGAAAGCAGTAAGGGCATCCTCCAGCCTTCCGGCCTTCAGGGACTCATCGATTTTTTCAGCAACTGGAGTTTCTTTTTTGGTTTCGTATTCAATATAATCAGAATGAATGAGTAATAACTGCATTGAACCACCTGTGTTCGTTAAAGCGCCTGACTCTCGTTCCGTTTAAAGCCAGGTTTAACCTTGATTAACTTTTTGAATGAGTGTCTTCCACGGGCCTGAAGAACGGCCCGCGTCCGGGAATGAAAAAAAATATCTGACAGCCCTAACAGCGTACAGTAATATAAAATAATCCCTTTTGGCCAAACGTTTCGAATTTTGTTCAGTCCGTTTTGCCGCAGACTTTATCCTTCATGCAGTCCAGGTTTTCCAGAAATTCAAGGTTTTTAAGTACCGGGTCCTCTTTTTCAAGCAATTCCGGATGAATGCTTTCCTGATAGACCCTGTAAGCCGCAACAAGCGCTCCAAGCAGGATGGGGGCCGCAAAAAAACCAGCAACTCCACCCACAAAAGCCCCCCCGATGAAGGCTAACATAAGGAACATCGGGTGAATTCTGGACTTTATGCTGGTCAGGTAGGGTCTCAGGAAAAGTTCGGGAGGCCCATAGATTACAAGGGATGAGACCAGGAAGAAAATTAATGCACTTTCAACCCCCAGGTCAAAGTAGCGGATAACCGTAAGGGGAACCAGTACCATGTAGCCCGCAAAAAGCGGGATTACCGAGGCTATGAAGATGAGGGTTGCAAGGGCCAGCACATGGGAAAACCCGAAGGCATAGAAGACTATAACGGACGTGATGCTCACGGTCAGGGCGGCATAGGCATTGCCTATGAAGACCCCGGTGAGAATAAGGTCAAGGTGGCTCGCATACCTGTTAATATACTTCTGGTATTCCTCAGGCACGACCGAAAGGAGGGCACAGTAGAGCTTGTCCCCGTCCGCCAGCAGGAAGAAACAGAGCAATATTGCGATTACGAAGTTGATAAAGAAGACCCCTATGCTCTGGGCATAGGATATCAGCCCGATTCCGCCTATTGCCGGCAGGAGAGACGTAAAGAGGTTCCAGACCAGCGTGTTGATATCTTCAAGGTACTGTGCGGGGATTTCCAGGGAACGCACAAAATCGAAAACTCCGCCAATGACCTCGCTCTGATGTTCCACGATCCAGGAGACCTGGTTCAGTATCTGGATCACTCCCGCTCCGATAATGAAGATGATAGGGATGAAGATGCAGAGGCTTGCTACAAGGGCTCCCAGTCTCTTTTTTTTTTTGAATTTCTTGCTTATGGGCCTGGCAATGTAGGCGAAAACCAGGCCAAGCACGATTCCGTCCGCAAGGGGGAGCAGAACCAGAAGAGCAAAGAAAAGGAGGATAGCCACCACTACGGCCGCTCC
>JAQVBP010000097.1:0-4377 GCA_028690255.1 Methanosarcinaceae archaeon | reverse complement strand
TTTTGAATTTCTTGCTTATGGGCCTGGCAATGTAGGCGAAAACCAGGCCAAGCACGATTCCGTCCGCAAGGGGGAGCAGAACCAGAAGAGCAAAGAAAAGGAGGATAGCCACCACTACGGCCGCTCCAATTTTCCAGCGGCTGGCTATTAATTGGCTGACTCCGTCAGGGGGTTGATAAAATGCCATATTATATCTCTTTGCAGTTCTTTTGTTTACGGGGCTTTGATTCTTTGTAGGCTTTTGTATTTTTAGATTTCATGTCTCTAATTCTAAAATTTAAGTATCTCACATTTCGAATCTTGGCATTTATGTACAAATCCATGATACAAATATGCCATTTTATCTGACACACTATCACTAAAATGGCCAATATGCAGAAATTATTATCTCATATTGGCAGGGGGTCGAAATGTCGATAATTCATGTCTCTAATTCTAAAATTTACGTATCCCTAATTCATATCTCGAATTCAAAAATTTACGTATCCCTAATATTTGACCCTGACATTCTTATTCTGACGGTATCAAATTTGTAATTTATCATCGAGATCCGGGACAAGTTTATCAAAGTACTTCGTCACCACACAGGATTCCGTACATTTTCCGCACCTGATGCAGCTTTCACTTATGTGTATTCCCCGTTCATCAACAGAAACCGCTCCCACAGGACAGGCCTTTTCGCAGATCCCGCATCTTGTGCAGCGGGAAAGCCTGATTAATTGTTCCGCAAGCTTCCTGAAAAGAGCGGAAGCTTCTGCCTTTGTGTCGGAACTTACCAGGAGGTTTCCGTTCGAAAAGAACTTGGCCGTCCCTGTGTCGGTTTTTACGAGCAGCATCCCGAGTTCTTCGGAAAGGATGCATTTGCCGACTATGCTCATGAATTCCGCCGCATCCGAAACCCTTATTCCTTTAATCCCGGCCTCCACGCTGAAGCCTCCGGCCTTGCAGGGGGAAATCCCGCCCGTGACCTCAAGCTCGAAATCGTCTCCAGAGGCCTCCGACCGGACGGGTATGTCAAGCTCCTCCGCAAGTTTGAGCATTTTCGGGGGTAGCTCCTTCCAGCGCCAGAACCCGTGTTCAATGAATTTGTCCGAAAGTCCCCGGCTCCTTGCCCATTTCAGAAGAAAGCCGTTCCACTTCGCGTACATATCGGGGTGCAGTTCCTTTACTCGCTCGTATTCCGCAGCCAGCGCCGCAGGACAGAGCCAGCACCCGACCCTTTCGAAACCCAGGTCGTAGAGGGGGTTGTAATCAAGTTTCCTCCAGTGGATGTAGAGCCAGACCTCAAGCGCCCTCCAGTCCCGAATAGGGAAGATGTTGAGCTGGGAAGGGACGAAGGGGTTTTTCTCACTTGCCGCAATCCTGGCCCTTGAAAAGGATTCGTGTTTTCTTTTCCCGTCTACGGTTAAGTATGCGGTTCTGTCCCGTAGGCCTCCTTCCTGCCCTTCGGCCTGTCCTCCAACATGCCCTTCGGCCTGTTCTCCAACATGCCCTTCGACCTGTTCTCCGATCTTTCTTACGGCCCTGGTTTCGTTATCAGTTCCGGCTCTGACCCGCCCATTTGTCGGAGCAAGTCCGGATTCCTGAAGGGAAATGCTGTCTTTCTCCTTTTCGAGGCTGCCAGCCGAGGCCAGTTTACAGACTTTGCAGCACCACCTGAAGTCCTTTGCCGGGGGCCCGAATTTTTCAACGTTGGTCCAGAAAGCTGCTCCCGCATCCATTTCCTCGTAGGGAACCCCGTTTTCATTACAGAATTTTCTCACAAAATCCACGGTTTCCGGAAACTCGATTCCCGTGTTCAGGAAAAAAGCCTTAAATTCTCTCTGTTTCAGGGCCGCTTTTGTTAAGTCAAAGGCCACCAGGCTGTCTTTTCCTCCACTGAAAGAAACGTAGAACGGGAGGGCTTTGTGCTCTTTCCTATTGGCAATTCCCCGTATGGTATTGATCGCGTTTTTCCCCAGGACCTGCAGATGTTTCCGGTTAGCTTCAATGCAACTTGCAAGGTCCGGGACCTTCGGGGAAAGGGCCGCCCCCCCACTTTCTATTTTTCTTATCCTGAGGACTTTTTCGGAAGGGTCTGGACCTTTTTTCGAGCCAAACTCCGGCCCGTCAATATAAGATATTCCATAACCCTTTAGCCGGCCTGCGGAAACAAGCACATAATCCCCTTTCCTTATGTCGGGGGAAAATGAGTCTATGAGTTCGGCTTCCACGTTTTTTCCATTCAAATGTTTGTTGGTTTTCTTCAGGCAGGCCCTTTTGCTTTCGGTACGGTCCAGCAGGACTCCGGCCCCTGCAAGGGAAGGCTCGAAGGTATAGTCCATCTTCGCAAGTTCAAACCGGAGGACCCCGAAGTTGAACCCGTCTACCAGGACCTCGTCGGTCTTGTCCTCGCCCGGGATTTTGTTCAGTAGGACTAACCGTTCCCCCAGGGGGTTGCATCCGAACCCGGCTTTCAGTTCCCTGACCAGGATTTCGTGTTCGTAAGGGGAACAGATACGGACGTCGGCAGGCTGGGAAAGGATAATGGGCTCTCCGGGCTTTCCGCAGATCCCGCATTCTTCTCCTATAAGGGGCAGGTTGCATTCCCGGCACCAGAAAATAGTGTTGTTCTCATATTCTACCCGATGGAGGGAACTGTTCTTGCCGGCAGAGCTATGGGGGTTCTTTTCGGAAGGTTTCTGCCCCGGAGGGGGGTTGAAGGTGCTGGGAGATCCGGAGTTTGAGTTTTTAGCTGGTTTGGAACCGATCTTTTTTCCTTTCTTCGAGGGTCCCGACTGATTTTCAGAGGAAGTTTTTCCTTTCTTCGAGGGTCCCGTCCGATTTTCAGAGAAATTTTTACGTTGGAAATGATTTGATGATTTTGATATGGAGTCGTTTTTCTTTTTAGGCATGGCAGGCTCACAATTGATTATAATTTTAGGTTATTAATAGATTGAACTTTAAATATAGCTGTGGGTACGGACCTCAGTCATCTTCTACAGGAGTTTTTATCTCATAATATATATAAAATATACTGATGAGCGGTGAAGTTTTTTCTTTCAATTAAGTTTGTTGAGCCCTCACTTTGATCGATGGCTTCTCAGAATATGACTTTTTTCCCAACATTCCGGAGCTTCCTTTCCGTTCTTTTTAGGGCAAATACAGGCTAATCCCCGCCATTTCAATGGTGAGATACAGCCGTAAACTTCCCAAAATACCATCCAATAATAAAGATTTTAAATATACACGCCCTATCATAATAGTCTGATTTTTGCTACCGGAAGCATAATAGGCTCAAGTAGGCCAATCAGACTTTGCTCTGAATTTCAAGTAAGAGGTTGTATCGGAAAGTCCTATACGTAAAACTTGAAACGTTGTTGGCGAGACAAGACTAAATCGCCATAGGGCGGTATGACGTGGGTTGAAATTCCCTGGATGCCTGCCATTTTAATGGCGGGAGCCGTCACAATCCTGTGAGTCTTTCAAATAATCAGAGGGAAAAGACTCCAGGCTCTCTGTTTTACCTCTTTTCCCCTGTTTTTACCTCGCCGACCTGGCTTGCATCTTCAAGCAGGTGGTCAAAGAGTTCTTTTCCCCACCGCAGGCTTTTTGTTTCGGAGCACATCAGACTTTCCCTGTCAAAGAGCCTGTTTTTCGGAAAAAGGGAGAGAAGCATGAACCTGTCCGTTACAGTAAGGCCTGCGATTCCTGCATCTTCGGGAAGGACAAGCACCTTTACGTTTTTAAAACTTAGCAGTTTTTTCAGGGCTTCCCCGTAGTCCGTTTCGAATCTCTGGAACACCGGTCTGGTCAGAAGAAAAGATATTTCAAGACCTTTTTCCGCAAGTTCCGCATATACCGATGTGAAGGCCGGATGAAAATAGGCAACAAAAACGTAGACATAGCCGGATTTGAAGAGCTGATCCACAAATTTCCGGTTAAGTTCGAACATATAGTTAAGATCAGGCCTTATCAGGGTACATTTCCCGAGTTCACCCAGCCTCGTTCGAAGAGTAAAGGGAATTCCCCGAAGGTCCCGTTCCGACCAGTACTCAAAATCCCTCTCGAAAAGTTGAAAACTATTTAGAAGGGGCGCCATCTTTTCAACGATTACTTTTCCGATAATGGAAAGCTCGTAATTTTTATTTTTCTGGAGTACAAGCTGTTTCTCTTTCAATTTCTTTATCTGGGGGAGGATTGAAGTAGGGGTTACGGAAAGGCTTTCTTTTATTTCTTTCATGCCTTTTGGACCGCTTTTGAGGAAAAGTAACAACTCTTTCCTTTTTTCTGAAAGAAATATCAAATCGAGCAGAAGCGGTTCCATCTTTACCCCATTCATCATAAAATTTTTAATAAATCTTGATGGAATTGGGTTCAGCCTTTATATAGATTGCT
>JAQVBP010000001.1:26180-50503 GCA_028690255.1 Methanosarcinaceae archaeon | reverse complement strand
TAGTTAAAACTTTGCTGACGAAGTCGTTCATCGGGACTTTCCTGCCGTCGATTACCAGTTCTACTTTCATTTCTTTTCCTCCTCAATTACTGACTTCAATTGCTGACTTCAATTGCTGACTTCAATTACTGACTTCAATTACTGACTTCAATTACTGACATTGTCATCTGCCGAAAGGCCTGAGCAGTAATACGGTTTTCGCCTGCTGACCGCAAGTCTGAGCAGTTTTTCCATCTCTTCCGGCTCCTCTGCTCCGAGGGTGTCTACAAGGTTGCCCTTTACAAGCAGACAGGGTTTGAGTTTCCCGTCAGCTGTAACCCTGAGCCTGCTGCAGTTCGCACAGAACTCCGAGTTGTCCATGGGCTGCACAAACTCGACCTCGACCCCG
This sequence comes from Methanosarcinaceae archaeon, assembly GCA_028690255.1. Taxonomy (GTDB): domain Archaea; phylum Halobacteriota; class Methanosarcinia; order Methanosarcinales; family Methanosarcinaceae; genus JAQVBP01. The sequence goes on along the minus strand of JAQVBP010000001.1, from coordinate 50,115 downwards.
TCGATAAAGTACTTTTTCCGGTGGTGCAGGTGCCGGACCCTGACCTCGCTTGCCCTTTCCCGAAGACCCCTTTCAACCGCTTCCGCATCGATCATGTAGGGGGAGAGAGCGGGGTCGATATCCATAAGCTCGATGAGCTGCAGGATTATCTGGCCTTTATAGGGTCGGATAAAGTCCATCATGGCATCGATTTCCCCGTCATTCACCCCCTTGAGAAGCACCATATTGAGCTTTACCGGGGTCAGGCCGACCTCCACCGCACGTTTGATTCCCCTGAGCACCCTTTCAAGAGTCCCGGCAGGAGCGCCCGTTATCTTCTCATACTTTTCGGGATCAAGCGAGTCAAGACTCACATTCACCCTGTCAAGCCCCGCGGCTTTCAGAGACTCGGCCCGGGCTTCAAGCAGGACCCCGTTAGTGGTTGCCGAAACCTCTTTTAAGGGCGGGAGACAGGCCAGGATCTTCTCGAAGTCCTTCCTGAAAAGGGGCTCCCCCCCCGAAAACTTAACCTTGCGGACCCCGAACTTAGCGGCCGTGGCCACCAGGCTGCAGATCAGTTCGGCGGGCATCTCATTTTCCCCTCGGCCCTTTACACAGCACTCAGACCCCTCGTTGTGGCAGTACATGCAGGAAAGGTTACACCTCTCAGTGATGGAAATGCGAAGCCCTGTTACCCTGCGCCCGTAGGGATCCACAAGAGCTTTTTCAATTTGTTCCATTTGTTCCATTTGTTCCATTTTTTCTGTATTTTCTTCCCGACCCGGAATGTTTCTCGTATTCCCAGGCTTTTTTTCGGCTTTTTTCAGGTTCATAAAACCTCAACAGGAAACTCCTTAGTTTTTACTCTGGACAATAGAAGTCCCTGTAATTATATTTTTTATAAGAACGCAGCAGGCGGGGGCCCTGAGTCTTCAGCTCAGGGGTAGTTGACGTGGTATATGAATAATGTAATTCAACCCTACTTTCCATTATAAAATGCTGCCGCAGAAATAGTATAAATATTCCTATATTATTGAAACCGCCATCCGGCTTCAGGGAATTTATCTGCCAGCTGAGAGGGTTTTTAACCGGTGAGTGTTTCCTATATTGGCGATATGTCTAACTGAATATATACCTGTCCCCGGATTTAATTTGGTAGTGACCCCAGGTTATTTTTGAACATTTTGACTTTTTAAGTTTTCTTTTCGGAATTCCCGGATGGAGCGAACTCTGCGGCATTTGTCCGGTGTTTCTCACTGAACCGATGTTTACATTCAATGTTAAATTTAATTCCCTGCCGGAATTGCTTTTCCTGCGGAGCCGAATTAATATATATTAATTGTACCCAATAATAGCAAATGACAAAAGGAATACTTATCGCAGGAACCCATAGCGGAGTCGGAAAAACAACAGCCTCCATGGGCGTAATGGCTGCCCTCAAGCACAGGGAGCTAAAGGTCCAGCCTTACAAGGTTGGCCCGGACTACATCGACCCTTCCCACCACACCGCCATCTGCGGAAGACCTTCCCGGAACCTGGACACTTACATGATGGGAACGGACGGGGTCAGAGAAACGGTTTCGAAGACTTCCGGGGACGCTGAAATAGCGGTCATCGAAGGGGTCATGGGCCTCTTTGACGGCCTGGACTCAACGGAAATCGCAAGTTCGGCGCATGTCGCAAAGACCCTGGACGCGCCCGTTATCCTGGTAATAAACGTGCACGGGATGTCCCGGAGTGCTGCGGCTCTTCTAAAAGGTTACTCTACCTTTGATCCCGATATAAGAATTGCAGGAGTTATCCTGAATAAGGTCGGAAGTCCGCGCCACGGGCAGATGATTAAGGACGCCCTTCCCGGAGACATCCCGGTTGTCGGCATGATCCCGAGACAAAAGGATATCGAAGTCCCTTCAAGGCATCTCGGGCTCTACATGGCCCATGAAAAGGACTACAACACGGCCGAAATGGCGGAATTTATCGAGGAGAACGTGGACCTTGATGCAATTCTTGCCCTTGCGGAGCCCTTTTCGGTTCCGGAGCCAAAAGATGTCCCGGAGCCCGAAGCCGATGTCAGGATCGGGGTCGCCTATGACCAGGCCTTCTGCTTCTACTACAACGATATGTTCGACGCATTTAGGGCAAACGGAGCCGAACTCGTCTTTTTCAGCCCGATGGAGAATGAACTCCCGGACGTTGACGGGATCTATTATGGAGGAGGCTACCCCGAACTCCACGCCGAAACCCTGGAGGCAGCAAAGTCCACCCATAAATTAAAGGACCTCGCCTCCGACGGGCTCCCGATTTATGCGGAATGCGGAGGCCTCCTTTACCTCTGCGGAAACTACGAGGTGGAAGGCAGGAGCTATAAAATGGCCGATGTTGTGCCTGCGAACACCCGCATGACCAACCGGCTCAGAGGCCTTGGCTATACCGAGGCCCGGCCTCTGGACAAAAACTTCTCTGCACATAACCTCCGGGGCCACGAGTTTCACTACTCCCTCACAGAATGCGACCGGGACGCCAGGTTCGCCTATGAAATGCTCAGGGGTAAAGGAATTCAGGACGGCTTTGACGGACTTGTCGAACACAACGTCCTTGCAGGCTACATGCACGCCCACCCGGCAACCTTCCCGGTAGAAAAGTTTATTGAAAAATGCAGGGAATACAGAAGAAAATAAAGCAGTCTATAAAACAGTCGATGTCAACGACCCCCACCGGCCAGCCTTCGGCTGTCGAGTAGGGGGCCTTCTGCTACCGGAAGTAAAAACCATCGTAAAGCAGTCAATTAAAACGGCCACCATTTTGAATTAATTTTCAAAAATTCAGGGCTGTTTTTTGAATATGCTTGCAAAAGTCCGGCCTTCTCACCGGCCGCAGGCCAGACTTTTCGTGACTGAAATGGAAAAAATAGATCTCATGAGCAAAGACACATTTTTCGAAGAAGAGGATCTCGGCCCCGGAAAAAGAGAATGCGGCCTTTAGAAAGGGGACTGCGGTTTTTGGCTATGTTTTATTCTTTCGGCCCCGCAATTTTCAGTGTTTGCTCGATCTTCCTTTTAATTTAGAAACACCCGGCCTCCTGCGTCGGCCGTTGAGGGCACCGGGCCCAAAAATCGATTCATGAAAAAAAACCTGATCCCCGGAAAAATATGATTTATTCTTTCTCCTGTCCCATGCTCCTTTTTTACGAGGTTTTTCTTCAATTCATTCAGTTCCTTCGGTTCCTTCTACCCTTCCGGCTTCCCCTTTCTTACCCATATTTTTCTTTCCCAGCGCTTCTTTTTCTGTTTCTCCCTTTTCCCCGACTTCATTTTTTGCAGCTTCCCTTTCTTCTTTATCCTTATTTTTGAAGTAGAGCTTTTTCTGATAGTAACTCAGAGGGTGGTTTATCCTTTCACAGAGCCCGTTTTTGCCTATGCAGTTTCCGTAGGTCCGCATGGTTTCACAGGCCGGGGGTTTGTAAGGAGTGCCGGAGGAGCCTGCGATGTGCTCTATCTGGTAAAGGGTCTTTTCCGCATCAAAGTCAGGGGAGACATTGAAAAGAGCCAGAACGTCGTCCGTGGACATCCCGATTGTCAGTAAAAAGGAGGTCATTGCAAAGCGCATGGAATGCGCGAGGTTAATTCCGGCCCGGACACTTGCGAGAGCATGGGAAATGCAGGGTGGGAAAAGCTCGGGTTCCACATCCCCGAAGTCCGTAATCCCAAACTGTTTTTTCCGAACTTCGAACTTTTCCTTAAGCTCGACGGCGTAAGGAGCACAGAACTCCAGGACTTCGGCGGGAAGGTCGGAAGAAGACGGAGTCCCCTCCCCAGATAAGGATTTTTCGACCCTTTCCCGGATGGCTTCCAGAAGAAGCCTTGCAAACTCTTCTTTTTTAACCCAGACCCTGCCTGCCTGAAGCTGCCTGTTTGTAAGTTTCCAGGCAGCTTCCTTGAGGGGGGAGGAAAAGCGGATGTAGTCCGTAAAATGGAGCTTGAAATGAAAGTCCTGAGGCTCGGCCGAAAGCCCGAATTCTTCCCCGAACTCAAGTAAAAATTCCATGCTCTCTGTCTTTAAAAGGGTGTGAGCAGCTTTGGCTTCCGCGAGCGCATAACGCTTTGTAAAGAGCTGGTCATCCACCGCTATGACCAGCATTCTTGCAAAAGGATAGGAAAGAAGTTCGGAAAGAGCCTGTGTGTCCCCGACTATAGAGGGTTTTTCAATTTCACCCTCTAACGCCTGACTGACCCTTTCCACCCCCCTGGCCCGGGCAGTCCGGTAGGCCGGGGAACTGAGCAGCCTTTCAAGAGAAAGGTTCAGGCTTTCCACTTCGGCAGAGGCTTCTGAAACAAACGGATATAAAGCCAGGTGTTCGAGGTCCATGCCTTAATCAGATTCAATTCTCGGGGCCAGCAGATAAGAGACCTTTCCGGCTCCGTTTGCGATTTCAAAGTCAATCAGGATGGGAAAATCTCTTCCCAGGGAAAGAGTAACTTCATTTGCCTTGTTTGCCGGCTTGACAATCTCGCTCAGGTAGTCCAGGGAAAAGAGAGAACAGGCATCTCCTGATTTCAAATCGATTAACTGGTCCCGCCCCATCTCCAGCCGGACCTTGTCGGTATCTCCTTTTGCTTCCATGTAAAAGGTATCATCCGAGACGCCCATGAGCATATGGTCACTGATCTTTTCGGAAGCCTTTACCGCGCGCCTGAGATCAAGCCCGTTTAAGACGACCTTTACAGGAAGCTCAAGCTGGGGGACCCGGGGCTCGGCCCGGATGGTAGAGGGGTCCAGAAGAGAAAGAGTATAGGAAAGCCCACCAACATCGATTAACAACTTCTGGGAGTTTTCATCCAGTTCCATCTTCACGGTATCGGTTTTGTCCGCAAGCCCCAGAAGGTCTGAAATCTTGTTCAGGTCAATACCGATTTCACATTCATCCGCATTATATTCATCAAATGCTTCCGCTCTGAGTTCAAAAATGCCCATTGCGACATTTGCAGGATCAACGGCTTTTACTGAAATGCCCTCCTGGGAAATCTTGAACCTGACTTCGTCAACAATTACAGCCAATGCGGCAATCGAGTCTTTCAGAAGCTCTGCATTAATCGCTGCCTTCAACATACTTCTTCTCCATTAAATAAATTTAAATTTAAAACTCCTTATTCGCCCTCGGCATATATAAATTTCTTTGTAGGCTGCAGCGTTTTCGGGCGGTATTTTGTCTTTCCGGCCGGAAAACTCCCCTCTGTCCGGAAAATCAGCATTTCAGGAACCGGGCAAACCAGTAGGTTGAAAGTTCCGCTAAAGTATATAAATTGTGGTCAGCCCCTGGCTGGCTGTGACAGAGAAGTCCCGATAAAGAAAAAGCGGGCAGATCCGCGGGAAAGCGGAATTAAATAACCCGGAACTGCAATAAAAACAATTCCAATTTAAAAAGAAAAGCCGATATGCCTGAGGTTTTCCACATTTCCGCGTCCTGCGGCAAAGTTAATAAAAAATGCTTTCTGCACTCTTAGTCCGGAAACCTTCAGTCGTATTCTCTCCAGGTAAAGCCGCACTTGGTGCACTTGAAAAAGCGGGTTTCCGATTCGTCAGCAGAGCGGAGCTGTCTGAGCCACCAGTGCGCAGTCATATTCCCGCATTCCGGGCATTTTGCACGTGTTGTGGGCAGACCGGAAAGCTGTTCTCCTTCAAGTACCACTACTTCATGTTCGTCTATTTTTGATGTGGAAACAAATGATTCCTGTTTTTTATCTTCCATGGACTCTGTGTGTCCACATTTTCTACATTCGAAGTTACCGTTTTTAGGAAACATCATACTTTTACACTTGGGACAAAAACGCATTAATATCACTTTTTGCATCGTTTATGATTTTATTGTGGTCAAAAGCCAGCTCCGGGATCGAATCAAGCCCAAAAAGTTCTGCAGCCGCAGCGTCAGAACCAGCTTGTACTATTCCGCGTCCCTTTGCCAGGTAGCATACTGAAACCGTATGCCCCCTCGGATCGCGGGAAGGGTCGGAGTAGACTCCGATTAATTTTATGATTTCTATCGAAAGCCCTGTTTCTTCAAAAGCTTCCCTGCAGACCGCGTTTTCCGTACTTTCCCCGATTTCGACAAAGCCTCCGGGAAGGGCAAAATGGCCTTTATAGGGGGAATTTTTCCTTTTCACAAGAACAAGTCTGTTTTCAAAAAGGATGACTGCATCCACAGTTAATTTCGGACTTGGGGGTGTCATAAAGTGCCTTCAACACTCTTTTTTATTAGAAAAAAATCCTTGATTCCGCTGCTTTCCGTTCAATCATATATGATAGACAGGAAGCCACATTGCTTTAGCAGGGAGAGAAATGCCGTCCACTGTCAGGCTTAAGACTTAAGCCGGTCAACCAGGGCTTGCTGAAACAAACCCCACTGATTTAGAATGGGGTAGTTGACGATAAAACAATATGTCTGGTATTGAACCTATTATAGAAAATCCTCATTCTATTTCAATTATTCCAATGAATATTCATTCCTAAAAAAATAGGGCAGTTGATATGAAAAACTTCTTGTAATTCGCTTTCTTCTTATAGTAGAAATTTGTTACCATATTTATCAAGATTTTATTTCAGGATTCTGCAGTATATTTCCTCCCAGTCAATGTAACTGTTATGAGTAAAAATATTACGGGCTTCTGAGCTCACTTCGGGGCTTTCCGAAAAAAAGCAGGATTCTCCCGGGATTTCCCCTCCCGGCACAGCAGTAATTCCGGAGAGAGGTTGCCCCTGGTAAAAAGGTGCTTGTAAAAATGATCGAATATGTACTCTGGTTAGCATTAGGATTAATGCTCATATCGTCTGTAATTCCTAAAAACTCAAATATCCGAAAACAAATCGGAGGGGTAGGATGGAGTATCTTTTCCATCCACTGGTTTTATCAGCCCCTGCACTACATTGAAACCCATGATTATGCAAATGTGGGCCTGACACTGGTGTTTGCGTTCTTCTGCATTCTCGTTGCATACATTATGCTAAAGGAATACAGAGAAGGAAGAAAGTCATCCGGACGCGAAAACCCGGAAGGGCCTGCCGCCGGAAACCTTTCACCGGACATAAGCTCAATGCTTACAAGTGCGAGTGCCCTCGGGGCCCTGGTCTATTTCCCGTTTGCAAATGTGCCCTCCCTGAACACCTGGATCATAGGCGGAGTTGCGTCCCAGGTGGTCTGGATCCTCCGGATTCTGGGGGCTCCGGCCGTGAACGAAGCCTGGAACCTCATAAGCCTGAACGGGCATACCGTGGAAATTATTCTCGCATGTACGGCCATTGAAAGCATCGCCCTTTTTATGGGGCTCATTGCCGCGGTAAAGGCACCATTAACAAGGTTAGCAGCCGCATTTTTAGTCTCGGTTCCCGTAATCTACGGGCTTAACCTGATCCGGGACGTCTTCGTGGTTCTGGCCTATGGAGGAGAATGGTTCGGTCCGGACAGTTTTGCAATCGCCCATAACTATATAGCAAAAGCCGGTTCCGGGATTGCACTTTTTGCAATCTCGTATGCGGTACTCCGAATCCTGCCGGAACTGCTTGAAATGATAGACGGTTTATGGTATATGATTTCCGGAGAACTCAAAAGCATATTAAACAGATTTAGAGACGGTTGATACATGCTCGCAAAAGGTTCAATTTCCTGGATATTAAGTGCTGTTGCCCTCACCTTCCTTTTTGCGGGCCTTCAAATATACAGCCCCCACTTAATTTACCTCTACGGAACATGCCTGGGGGGAGCCCTTGTTTTATTCATGCTCCTGTTTTTCAGAGACCCTGAACGCAATGTTGAAATTTCCGAGGACTACATGCTTGCTCCGGCAGATGGAAGAATCACCGAAATCCGGGGACGGAAGATATGCATATTCATGTTTCTTCAGAACGTTCATGTAAACAGGGCCCCGATTGCCGGCAAGATTAAAGAAATTGTCTACAGGAAAGGAGGGCATATTCCGGCTTATCACAAGGACTCCGAAAGGAACGAAAGAAATAATTTCATTATTGATAGCAGATACGGAGAGGTGCACGTCACCCAGATAGCGGGGTCCATAGCCCGCAGGATCGTCACCTATTCAAAGATAAATGATACTGTCGAACAGGGCCAGCGGCTCGGAATGATCCGTTTCGGCTCAAGGGTTGACGTAACTATTCCAGAAGAATTTAATATGGTTATAAAGATCGGAGACCGTGTTAAAGCGGGAAAAAGCATTATCGCAACATTAAAACAGGAAAGGGATTTCGAATGAACCTTCTGGAATTGTTGAAACCTCCCGACCTGGTTTCTCTTATGAACCTCGTCTTCGGAGTTGCTGCCATCTCCCTGGCCCATGCAGGGAATTATGACCTTGCCCTTATTCTCCTGCTCCTTGCGGCAGTTGCGGACGGGGTGGACGGCTTCGTTGCCCGGAAGTTCGGGGGCGGGAAACTCGGGGAAGAACTTGACTCCCTCGCAGACGCGGTCTCTTTCGGAGTGGCTCCGGCCCTGCTCATCTGCTTCCGCTTCGGAGGCAGCCTCCTGACAGCTCTTGTTTCGTATTTCTATATCGTCTGCGGGGTTCTGCGGCTTGCCCGTTACAATGCCGTACCTGTGAAAAACACCGGGTTTCAGGGCCTCCCCATAACCGCAGGCTGTGTGGTCCTGGCCTCCTACATGCTGATTGACGGGAAATTTATCAACGAATGGTTCCTATCAGCCCTTACCCTCGCCCTGGCCCTCCTCATGGCAAGTGCGGTGAAGTACCCGAAGGTCCGCAGCACAAAGGCCCTGGGGTTCATAGGCACCGTCTTCGGAGCCACAGTAATAATGTTTTTCGTGGATCTGAGCTACATGAGGTTCTTTTCCCTGCTGCTCTTCGGGCTGATGCTCACATATCTCATATCCCCGTTCATAAAATTTCCAAGAAAATACTATGAATAATTTTCATTGGTCATCGGTTAAGGAATTTTCATGCCTGTGTGCTATCGATTTTTGAACAGAAATTAGTTCATAATTCGGACTCAAAACCTAAAATCGATACCTTATTCCACCCCCGTATCAACGATGACCATATAAAATTTTTGCAAATGAGCGGGCAATTTATCATGATTCCCCCTTAACCGAAGACGCATGGAATAATTTTTGAGTTTTCAAACGTTTCATTTTTCCGTCTTATTTTTTCTCAGATCAACCATTCCGTATCAACCAATTCATACCAATTCATACCAATTCATACCAATTCATACCAATTCATACCAATTCATACCAATTTTTGATACCAGTTTTCATTTCAACCTTTCAGGAGGAAATTCCACTTGAGTAAAGAAATAGTAAGCGACAGAGACAACGCCCTCTTTGAAGCCGGCATAAAGCTAGGTGCTTTATACCACCAGTTTACGGGTTCCCCCGTGAACCTGAAAACCGCAGCAAGCCTTGAAAAAGCCATCCAGGAAAGCATCTCGGTCCAGCCCTTTGTGGAGGACATCTCGGTTTCCATTGACAGGGAAATGCTCGGGGACAGACTTAACGGGGAATTCGGCTACACGGAACTCCAGGGCCCCATGCTGAAAGTCAGTATAAAGGTCAAGTACGGTCAGGTAAGGGTGAAGGTGGGAATGCAGTACGAACCTGAACTGGACTATCCGCTTATGAAAATAGAAGAAATAGAAGAGTTGTGAAGAGATTGATAAAATTTTAAAGAGAGCTTGCGGACCAAGTAAGAGGAAATAGAAAATTACCAGGACCGGAAAAATACCCGGCCCTCGTCTTATTTTTGCCGATTTTGTCACGCAGGTTACAGTCTCTTTACAACCCCGAAAGCCTCAATTACCTTTTCGTTCTGTTCGGGCGTTCCCACCGTTACCCGGATAAGGGAATCTCCCGCATCCCTGAAAGAGTCGCAACTGCGGACTATGATGCCCTTTTTCAGGAGAGCTTCAACTACTGCTTTTGACTTCAGGGGAAAAACGTCCACAAGCACAAAGTTTGCCTGGGAAGGATAGACCTTAAACGGGAGGGTATCCCCGAGGACTTTTCTGCCTTCCCGGGCCATCTCAATGCTTTTTTGAAGGTGCTCTTTGTCCGAAAGGGCCGCAATCCCGGCTTTCAGAGCCGGGAGACTTACGTTGAACGGAGTTGCCGCTCTCATGTACTCGCGCAGCAGCCATTCCGGCATGAGCCCGTAGCCCAGGCGGAGCCCTGCGAGTCCGAAGACCTTGGAAAAGGTCCTGCCCACGATAAGGTTGTCGTACTCAGGGACGAGGGAGGCAAAGTTCCGGTCAGAAAACTCCACGTAGGCTTCGTCCACAAAGACAAGGGCCTTTGTCTTTTCAAGGATCAGGCGCAGGTCCTTTTCGGGAAGCGTGTTTCCGGACGGGTTGTTGGGGGAGCAGAGGAAGATCAGTTTCGTGCGTTCGGACTCCAGGGCAAGGACTTTTTCAGGGTCCACGGAATAGTCGGCTTCCCGTGCTACGAATACCGCTTTTCCTCCGCAGGCCCGGGCCGGGAGTTCGTAATAGGCAAAGGTCGGGGTCGGGATTATTACCTCGTCCCCTTTTTCTATAAGGAGCCTGCAAAGCCCGTCCAGGAGTCCGTCCATACCCGGGCCCGCGGCCACGATGTTTGAGACCGGAAGCCCCGTGTATTTTGAGAGGGCCACTCTCAGTTCCCGGGCGTCGGCCGAAGGGTAGAGGTTTGCCCGGGGGGCTTCCCGGATGAGAGCCGCAACGGCTGCCGGGGAAGGCCCGAGCGGGTTTTCGTTTGAGCCGAGCTTGATGATCGTTGCAGGGTCAAGCCCGTAGCCTTCTGAGATTTCCTCTATTGACTTTCCTGGCACGTATTCCGCAATCGAGAAAATCTCTTTTTTAATAAGTTCAGGCCTGCTCAAGGACACCAACTACCGTATCGATCTGTTCTTTTGTGATGACAAGCGGGGGCACCAGGCGGAGGACCGAGTCCGAGGTGCAGTTTACGAGCACCCCGTTTTCCCTTGCGTAGTCCACGAACTTCCCGCAGGGGTAAGCTATTTCCACCCCGATCATAAGCCCTTTCCCGCGGACTTCGACGACATCGTCCCTGTCCATATTCCGGAGTTTTTCCATAAAGTAGGCCCCGGTTTCCACGGCCCTTTCCGGGAGTTTTTCCTCCCTGATAACCCTGATCGAGGCAAGAGCCGCAGCAGAGGCCAGAGGTCCTCCTCCGAAGGTAGAGGCGTGCTCGCTCCTCTCAAAGCTCAGCCCGTCTCTTGCTGCGATCGCACCCATGGGAAAGCCCCCTCCGATTGCCTTTGCCATGCTCATGATGTCGGGTTCGGCTCCGAAGTGTTCCTTGCAGAACCATTTCCCGGTCCTTCCAAAACCCGTCTGCACCTCGTCAAAGATCAGAAGGGTATCGGTCTCGTCGCAGATTTCCCTGACCTCTTTGAGGTAATCAGGGTCAGGCACGTTTACCCCGCCTTCCCCCTGGATAGGTTCGAGGACCACGGCCGCCGTGTTTTTGTTAATGCTTTCCCGTATGGCCCCGGCGTCGGAGTAGGGGACAAAGCTCGTGTCCGTACTCACAGGAGGCTCGAAGGGGCTTCTGTAGACACTTTTGTAGGTTACGGAAAGGGCCCCTATGGTCCTTCCGTGGAAGGAATGTTCGGCCGCGATAAACCCGCTTTTTCCGGTCCTTGCCCGCGCAAGTTTCATTGCGGCTTCCATGGCCTCGGCTCCGGAATTGCAGAAAAAGACACGCTCCATTCCTGTTACGGAGACCAGTTCGCAGGCCAGTTCGGCCTGGACCTCGGTGTAGTAGAGGTTTGAGACATGAATCAGCTCCCCGGCCTGGGCCTTCAACGCCTCCGTGACCTTCGGGTGACAGTGCCCGACGTTATTTACGGCAATTCCTGCCACGCAGTCGATGTACTCCCTGCCGAAAACGTCCCGGACAACTGCTCCTCTTCCTTTTGAAAGCACGAGGGGCTGGCGCCCGTAAGTCTGCATCACGCATTTAGAGTCTTTTTCGACGACGTCGTCGTATTTTGATTTGGGGTCCGGGATATTTTCTTTCAAGTGAACACCTTTTCTGAGGTTTTTTTTCTGGGAGTTTGCTGATTTTAACTTAAAGGCTGTAAGAAATATACAGCTTATATGGAAAGTCTGTAAGGTAAAAATAAGTACTCCTGAATTTTGTTAAATACGGCCCGTATATTAAAAAGTATGCTTTCCCGAGCTGCTCCGGATTTTTCCGGCCTGTTTTTTCCCCGGGCCAACCTTTAAAAAATAGGTGATTGAGTTGACTGTACCCCCATGAAAGTTAATATCGTCTTTGCTGATCTGCGCCCACGAAATCAAAGTCCGGATTTATGGTAATATTTTGGAATCGCAGTACCAGGCTTTTAAGACTCCGGGCACATCACGGCCGGGTCCGCTTATTTGATCTGAAATACTTTTACAGGCCCTGGCTTCTTTTTCTTGCTTAACCTTCTCCTGCGGTTCCTGCTTCCTGAATAGTTCCTGATTTTTCCGGGGCTCAGGTTCCCGCCCCCTTTCCGGATTATTCCCGGGGTACGCAGGCCCGAAGCAGATTTTTCTGAAACCCGGGTTGCGTCCATGCCAGGGGCATCAGGGCCCCGGGTTTCCACCCGGGAGGTTTCCGTCCCTGAGCTCAGGAGAGTTTCGATTTCAATAATTTCCATCGGTTGTACAGCCCGGTCTTCCAAAAACTCTCCTGAAATCTCTTCCGAAATATCATCTACTTCTGCCTTCAGCCCCGCCACAGCCTCAGTTACGGAAATTTCCTCGCCGGTTTCGGCCCCTGATTCAGAAAGGCTGAAAACATTGCGGGCTTTTCCGGGCTCATCAATCTCCCGGTCCCGAAGAAAAGTGACCCCGAACGGGGCTTTTATCCTGCCCTCCACTTTCGAACTTTCGTGGAGAAAAACGGAGTTGGCTTTAATTTCCCCGATGATATAGCTGTCTTTTCCTATGCGGACCTGCCCTCCAGAATACAGGTTCCCGTGGACTGTGGCCCTGTCTCCGATTGTGGTTTTTCCCCCGGAATGGAGGCTCCCCTGCAGGGTAAGGTCTTCCCCAATTTCAAGGGAATCCGCATGGATATTTCCTGTTAACATACACCTGTTCCCGATTACCGCTTTTCCGGGAACGTCAATGACTTCAATGGAGATTTTCGCATCCGGGGGAACTATGAGCACCTTTTCATCGATTTCAGGACAGGTTTCATAGCATCCGAAGAGTTCCTCCAGGGCTTTTTCAACTTCCTCATCTTTCCCGAGGCGCATCATCTCCATTATGTAGAGGTAGAGAAAGAAAATGACAGGTACGGGGCTTCTGACAACGACCCAGCCTTTTGCCTCAAACCCGCCTTTGATTTTTACATTTTTTCCGACGTCCAGGTCCCCCTTAACCGTAAGCCGCCCCTCAATCTTTGTAAACTCCCCGAGGTATGCATTTCTTGCAACGTCAACGCTGCTCCCTATCCGGGACCACATATCAATCCTGACATCGTTCCCCGCCTTTAAGCCGCCTCCTATGTGCACTCCTTCCCCGAGGACAACCATGTTTCCGGTTATGCCGTAATCAAGACTGGCGTGGCTTCCTATGATAACGTCGCCGTCCACAAAAATTCTGTCTGCCTGGATCCTGGTGTCGTCCGGGATTAAAAGGGTTCTGAGAAACTGATCCGGTTCTGAAATGTTCCCACTCTCCGGAGGATAATTGCTGCCTGGCCGGAGATTACTTATCGAATATACAAATCCCGACACAGTAATAACTTCTTCATATATTGGTCGAATACATATAAACAATTTTGTAGATATTTATAGAATGCAGCGTAAAACCCCTGAGTCTTTAGCTCAGGGGATATAAGCGTCCACTTTCCAATTCCAGGCCCACTTTTCCAGGCCCACTTTTCCAGGCCTGCTCTTTCAGGCCCACTTTTCCAGGCCTGCTCTTTCAGGCCCACTTTTCCTTTTCCAGGCCCACTTTTCCAGGCCCACTTTTCCAGGCCCACTTTTCCAGGCCCACTTTTCCAGGCCCACTTTTCCAGGCCCACTTTTCCAGGCCCGCTCTTTCAGGCCCACTCTTTCAGGCCCGCTCTTTCAGGCCCGCTCTTTCAGGCCCGCTCTTTCAGGCCCGCTCTTTCAGTCCTGCTTTTTCGAATCTATCCCGACCCTTACGTCCACCGCGGGCCCGCTCTCAAGAGCCCGGACTTCCGAAGGGGAGAAAAGTAACTGCCCGGTCGCAAGCAGTTTATCGTTTTCATCGGTCAGGAGGACCTCTTCTCCTGCCCGGAGGTCGGGGTCCAGGTCCACAATATGTTTTGCAAAGGCGGTTTTACCCTGGGCCACAAAGGGAACCGCATCCTCACAGACAACGACCCTGAACTTTTTTCCGGGCAGGACTCTGTGAAGAGTAGCGGCCCCTCCCAGGCTCAGAGTAAAAAACCCGTCTTTTGCCCTTGCCGTTGCAATGCGTTTTCCTGAGTGCAGGACCTGGCGTATGCGGCCGGTCCGGGACATCTTGAAGCTCACCCCGTCGGGAAAGAGTTCTTTACCGGAGCCTTTTCCAAACTGATAATCCGCAATCGTGCGGATTTTGTTAATCCTGTCTTCTTCGGGGAACATGAGGATAGAATGAGGGAGGGGCTTTAAAGCAATGACGGTACCGGGCCTTTGCTTTGTTCCCCTGGCGGGGTTATCAGGCTTTCTGAAAATCCGGGACAGTACATAAAACGTATAAATATATACATAAAGATATGAAAATATATATATACATTCAATTTTTACAAATCTGTTGTATTAAGCAAGAAATTTGCAAACTTGTTATTAAAAACATACATGTTATTCTTTGAATACCAGGCACAAAAAATGAAAGTACGCAGCAAGTTCATGCTAAATTCATATATTTGAAATCTCCATCCGATTCAATTCCCTGAGAAATAGATTAACCATTTAAAAAACAAAAAAAGTTGAATATTGTGCTAATTCGAAAAAATGTCTCTCTGGACGAAGTTCACCTTGAGCAGCTTCAGCCTTTCCTTGATAAAAACGGGGGAAACCTGAGTGCAGCGGTAAGGGAAGCAATCGAGCTTGCCAGCTTTGCACTGGAAAGTTACGGCAGTCCCGAAGAGGCTGCCGGGGCCCTGAAAACAAAAGAAAAGGAGATGAATACCAGAAAAAAGCTTTTAAAAAGTGGAGAATACTTGCTTTTGAACCGGGGAACCGTGAACTGGCTTGTAAAATGTGCCTCAGGCAGGCTCATAGATGACGATATAGTGTACGAGCTGATCAACCCTTACAGGGTCAACACAATCCCGGACCTCATAAAATATATTAATGATTGGAGCCAGCTCATGGACTGGAAGATCCGGGTCTCATTGACCGAAGGAGAGGAAGAAATCGAACCCGAATGCGGAGCTCTTCATTTTTACGGAGGAGACCCTGGCTTCAGGGAACTTATAGTGAAAACCGTCTCCGTCTTCATGGGCCGGTGGATGGGGCTCGATGTGGACTCTGTGTACCGCAAAGCCGCTTCCCTCACGGTTTATTTTAAGAAATTTATCCAGGAAGATTCCTGGGAAGTCCCTCCCGGAGTCCTGAAACACTTCGGTTCAAGGGACTCCGCTTACAGGGAAATCGAAAGGAAACCGGAGTACTGGACCACTCTGATCGAGCTTTACAGGATTTCCTCATACCAGCGGATAAACATTGACAGAGGCCTCTTTGAAGCCTTTGCGGCGGGAGATGTACCTGATATAAGGAAATACTTCGAAAACCGGGTAGGCCGCCCCCTTCATGAAGTCCCTCTCCAGGACCTTATCCCGCTTTTCAAAAAGCTCATCGAGGTCACCCAGCTCACAGACGAGATGGAGGTGAGTACCGAAGTGGGAAAGGAGTACATAAAAATCCGGCACAGTTATTCCAGTGAAACTCTGATTTTTAAAATCGTCTGGCTCTTTTCCGATGTCTTCAAGGCGGGCTGGCACACCTTCAATGTGAAATCCCTCTCTAACCTGATAATCTTTAATTTCGGAAAGTCCAGGGTAGCCAGGCTCAAAGAAACCGTCTATTCAATGTCTGCGGACGGTGTCGATTTTGGCTATCCCCTGCGGGAGGAACCTTGATCCCGGGAAAAGCCAGAAAGCAGACCCTTCTCTATTTTTTTGCAGAATGCCCGCAATTAATTTAACGAAAATATATATATTTACATGATTTGATCTAAATAAATCGAGGAAATCTCTTGATCCGAAAAAACATCTCTATGGAACCCGAATATCTGGAAAAATTGCGGCCTTTTCTTGAAAAAAACAAAGGAAATCTGAGTGCGGCAATCAGGGACGTGATAGATCTTGCGGATTCCGCACTGGAAGACCATGCTTCGGTAGAGGAGGTAATGGAGCAGCTATCCGCGGGTAAGGGACTTTCAGCCCTGCGAAACAGGCTTATAGAAAACGGGGAATGCGTGCTGGTAAGTTCATTTGCTTTCATGGGGTTGATCCGGGAAACCGAAGGCATCCTTGTCGAGGAAGATATCGTAAGTGAACTCTTTAACCCCTACAGGATAAAGACGGTTTCCGACCTGGTGGAATACCTGAACACCCGCAGCAGGAACCTGGGGTGGGGACTTGAGGTTTCCGTACACCCTGGAAAAGATAAAGTTCCCGAAAAAATAGTTGTCTCAAACGGGGAGGATTCTGCTTTTCGGGCCCTTATTGCTGAAATGATTTCAATTTTTCTCGCCCTCTACCTGGATATGGACGTCTCCTTCGTACACCGAAAATCCAACTCGTTCCAGGTCTACCTGAAAGAATACAGGGCCGCAGGCAGGGAAATTCCTCCCGGGGTCAAAAAGTATTTCGGAGCCCTGGATTCCGCATTTCGGGAAATCAAAAACTGGCCCGATTTCTGGATTCCCCTGATCGAAAACTATAGGCAGCACAGGTACGACTACGTCAGCCTTCCCGGAGAGGTTTTCGAAGCTTTTTTGGGGGGAGAGGTCCCTGACATGCGTAAATATCTTGAAGCTCCCTCGAGCAGGCCGATTGAGGAAATCCCGCTCCCCGATCTTGTTGCCAGCTTGAGAGCTTTTGCCTCGACCACGCAGCTTGTGCGAACTGTGGAATCGGAGCTCGAGGGGGGTAAAATGGATGTGAAAATCCGGCACCGATACTCCAGTGAAAAGACCGTGTCCAAACTGGTAGAGTTTTTCTCCAGTATCTTCAAGGCTGCAGGATACGCAGTTGAGGTAAAAGTCGTCTCGAACCTCATCATATATGAGATCAAAGAAAAAGCCGAAAAAACCCGGCTGGAAAAAGTGGATTGGGGACAGATAGATTGATATGGGGCTGTTCCCTATCCATTTTTCATGAGTGACGTGATTCTGCTCTGGGACTCCCCCCTGCTTTTTGAAAAACTGTTTCTGGAATACGGCCTTGAGTGCACCCGGGTCCTCTCGACCTCTATCGGGACCCCCTATCTTCCCCCCTGCAAGATCATCATTATCCCTACCGGCTTCGGAAACGAAAACTATACAAAAACCGGACCCGGGATCGAACGCAACAAAAGGGCCTTCGGACGCTTTGTAGAAAAAGGCGGGGTTCTGCTGGTCTTCAGCCCCCTGGTCCCGGAATACGACTACGAATGGCTGCCCTTCAAACTGAAATACGTTATGGAAGAAAACTCCTGCACCCCCCGCCAGGTGGGAGAACACGAGGCTCAGAAACTCGTTGAAGGGGTTCTGCCTCCGGTGGGATGCGACGGTTATTTCTCAGAAACCGGGGCCGAAGTCGTGCTTGAAGACGAGAAAGGCAGGCCTGTTATGGTCGTCCGGGAAGCAGGAGAAGGCCTGGTTGTGGCAACCACTATCCATGAACTCCCGGCAAACGAATTTTTCAAATGCAGGGTTTGCGGGGCCAGAAAAGTAAAAATCTGAAGAAACGTTAAGGTCTGAAGAAACGTTAAGGTCTGAAAAGTTAAATCCGCAGAAATACCAGGGTCCGGCAAGTTAAAACCGGAAAAAAGTCAAGGTTTGAAAAAAAGTCAAGACCGAATTATTACTAATGGCCTTCCTTTCCCTCATTTTATCTTTTTGACATTTTTGTCTTTGCTGTACTGAGCTTTCAGTTTTTTAATCTCTTCTGCTTCGTTTCTCAGCTTCAGGACAAAAAAGCCTATGCAGGGTTTCGTATACTGAAATATTATGTCACTTCCTGAAAAACCCACAGGGGCTACCTTTCCCATGAGGGGAAGCTCTTTTACCTTGTATCCGCCTGGGACAAGGTAAGCTTCTTCGGAATAATCCTTGACGGTTTTTTCACACTCCTTGAGTGTGGCATTCTTCAGAAGGATCTCATAGTCCATTTCGCTTATGCATACCATTTTTTTACCTTCTACAATTTATTCTTAATCAGTCAGAAAGATTCTGATGGCCGCCACTGCCTCAAATGACCGCGAGTTAAATTTACAAATTGGAGCTACAAAGTAAAATTAAGGGGGGATTGTATATAGAGATAGCTCATTCTAAAAAGAGTAAAACAGGAAAAAATCAGAGTTAAATTTGACGAGATAATTTCAATGCTTCACTGTTATTCCACAAGCATTATAGCAAAAGAAGAGAAAAAAGGATAAATGCCGAGGTTGAGGCAAAGTGATGGTTAAGCGTATTGAGCAAATCCAGTTTCATTCAAATGAAATCGGGGATTTGTGCCATAAATCCAAAAACCTGTATAACTTCTCAAATTACATAATAAAAATATATTAGAGATGAAATGTTATGACCGGCGAAAAAGTGCTCCTTATGATGGGATGTCCCGAAGTCCCAATTCAAACCAGCATTGTACTGTATCTTTCCCATAAGCTGGCAAACTCAGGATTCGATGTAACCGTTGCCGGGACAGGTGCAGCAAACAAGCTTTTGAGGGTCTCCGACTCCGATAGCTATTATGTAAAAAAGCTGGTGAATCTCGATAAAACCCTGGAGGGCGTTATTGAGAAAAAAACGGATTTTGACATCTGCTTTGCCTTTATGCATAACGATGCCGGAATGACCTATGCCGCTACCATGAGCGCAATTTCCGGAGCTAAACTGTACTCGGTAGTCTTTGGCAGAAACGCCGACTCCCTGGCCGAAACCATCGAGTTCGATTGTGAAAAGATCGTCTCAAAGGTCGCTCACAACCCGGGTCAGCTCAAGAACATGCTGGATAAGGTATTGGAGGAGGTAGTCAGATGAGCTGTATTGAGCAGATGAAGTACGAGATCCTCCTGGACAGGACTACCTATAAGGATGCCAGAAATTACATTGAGAATAACTCGGAAGAGGTTTACTATGTATCCCCGGGCTACAAGATCTTCAAGGACTACCACATAATAGGAGTGCCGCCCATTGCCCTGGGGGTTAAAGGCACTGCTCTGAGCTTTACCTATACAAAACCCTGCTATGGGACTTTTGTCCTGACCGTAGACAACGAGGACAGCATAAAGGAGATCGAAAAGCTCAGGGAAAAAGAGAGGGAAAAGGTAACACCTCCCCCAAAAAAAGGCAAATCTCCTGAAAGTTCTAAAAAACCCCCAGGCAGCTTTCTGGATATGTGGCAAAAATAAGTTCTAAAAACAGGGGAATTCTAAAAAGATTTCAACAATTCGGGGAAAAGAGTTTTTCCCTGATTTCCTTGAAATTGACTTTCAAAACAAGGGTTATATAAGAACACAGCAGAAACCCCCGAGCCTTTAGCCCGGGGGTGGGTAGTTAACTCTAATTAGTTTTACAATCCTTTACTCGATTACGAGCTTGCCTACCCGAATCCCACTTTCCGTGATTTTTCCGACGATTTTTCCGCCCGTGATTTCGGCTGCCCTTTTTGCATCTTTTTCGGGAAGGATCAGTAAAAAGCCCATGCCCATATTGAAGGTTTTATACATCTCCAGGTCGTCAACGCCTCCTTCTTTCTGGAGGAACCTGAAGACCTCGGGAGGCTCTATCGGGTCATAGAAATCAAAGCCGAGTTTTGTTACCCGCCTCAGTTTAAGAAGCCCGCTGCCTGTAATGTGGGCAAAGCCATGGATCTCGCATTCCTCAAGAGCGTCCAGGATTTCGATATAGATCCTGGTAGGGGTGAGAAGGTCGTCCCCTATGGTCTTTTCGGGGGCGTAGGGACAGGGGTCGTGGTAGGAGTATCCCGACTCATCGATGATCTTTCTTACCAGGGTGTAGCCGTTGCTGTGCACCCCGCTACTTGGAATACCTACGATTACGTCCCCTTCCAGGACTTTTTCCCCGGTAATGATCCGGTCTTTCTTTACCATGCCAAGACAGGTCCCCGCAAGGTCAAAGCCGTTTACGATTTCCGGAAGGGTTGCAGTCTCGCCTCCTACGATAGACATTCTGGAAAGTTCGGCCCCTTTCCCGAGGCCTTCTCCTATTTGCGCGGCAAAAGCCTCGTCGTGCTTTTCAAGCGCCAGGTAGTCCACAAAGGCTATGGGTTCGGCCCCGATTGCCAGAAGGTCATTTACGTTCATGGCAATGCAGTCGATTCCAACGGTATTCCAGCGCTTCATCTCGTTTGCTATAAGGACTTTCGAGCCCACCCCGTCCGTTGCAAGGCCGAGGGCGTATTCCCCGAAATCCAGGAGCCCTGCGTAGTGTCCGATGCCGGTTAAAGGGGCTCCGAGGCCTTTGCGTATAAAGCCGAGTTTGCCTATCAGGGCTTTGATGGTTGTTTCTTCTTCTTTAATATCAACGCCTGATTCGGCGTATGTCAGGTGTTTTTCACTCAAAATTCAGGCCTCCCTCACAGATCAATATCATTCCCGGTTCCGTAATTTCCGTTATTCTTATGGAGTTCGAATTCTTTATGCAGAGTCTCGACCGCTGAAATAGCTTCCGCCTCCTTTACCACAAGGGAGATGTTGTACTCGGAAGAGCCCTGACTGATCATAATTATGTTGATCATGGCATCCCCCAGAGACCCGAAGACCCTTTTCGCAACTCCCGGGGTCCCTGCCATTCCCGCGCCCACGACCGCGACCACACAGACCTCCCGATCGGAGGTGATTTCCCGGACAACGTAGCGTTCAAACTCGGCGCGGAGAACTTTAAGAGCGTCGTTTGCCTGGGACTCGCTGACCACGAAAGACAGGTTTGATTCCGAAGAACTCTGGCTGATCATGATGATGTTTATCCCGGAACTTGCGAGTACGGTAAATACCCTGGCCACCGTTCCGACGGTGCCTGCCATGTCAGCCCCTGTGATATTTATAAGGGCCACGTTTTTGATAAGACTCACGGCCTTTACCACGTGCCTGCACCGGACCTTGTCCGCAACAACAAGCGTCCCCGGAAAAGCCGGATCGAAGGTGTTCTTTACCCGTACCGGGATATGCTCGCGCATTGCGGGTTCGATGGTTTTAGGGTGGAGCACGTTTGCCCCGAAATAAGAAAGTTCCATTGCCTCGGAATAGGAAATCTGAGGGATGGTCCTGGCCTCGGGAACGATTCTCGGGTCCGTTGTCATAATCCCGTTGACTTCCTTCCAGAGCCAGATCTCATCGGCTTTTATGCCCGCGCCTATGATGGAGGCCGAGAAGTCCGAGCCGCTCCTGCCCAGGGTTGTGATGATTCCGTCTTCGTTTTCCCCGATAAAACCCGTAACTACCTGAATTTCCGAGTCCAGCCTGAGTCCCAACCTCTTTTCCACGGTCTCATAGGTCTTTTCAAGGGGCCGGGCGTTTCCGTAATCGTTTGTGGTTATGATCCCTGCTTCTCCGCCGGTGTATTCCGTGGACCCTATCCCGAGGGACCGGATCGCTCCCGAAAGGATGGGGGCGGCAAGGCGCTCGCCGTAAGAGGAAATATAGTCAACGGACCTCGGGGTGAGTTCCCCGAGGTAGCAGATCCCAATCAGAGCTTTTTCGAGTTCATCGATTCGGAGGTCGAGGATCTGGAGGACTCCTTCTGCGATTTTAGGGTCGTCAATGGCATTTTTAACGGCTTCATGGTGCTTTGTTGTAAGCTCGGTTTTAAATTCTTTTACAAGGGAGACTTTTCCCTTTGTGGTTGCCAGGTGAGCATTTTCCATAAGCATGTCTGTAAGCCCGCCAAGGGCCGAGGTTACGGCCACGATCTGGTTCCCTTTTTCGTAGTACTCTTTCAGGAGTCCTGCAACATGACGGATCTTATTTCCGTCTCCAACGGAACTGCCTCCAAATTTCATTACGAGTCTCATGATCGGATCACATTTTAAAAGCAGATAGGATAATCACTATTAATAACCTCTCGATGAAGATAAATACTGGGGATTTGTTGAGGGTTTTTAGTGCTGGCTTTTTTTTACCACATTATATACTTATCGGTATATATGTCCTGTATAGGATATTGACCCTATATTATAATGTTTGTGCAGGGTTTTTTCCTTTCAAAGAGATTTTTTGCCGGGAAGGTTCCTGATTCCCTGCGAGGCCTTTTTCATCGGAAAACGATATATCCCTTCTCTACTTTCAAAGAGACTATAACAATTTAGGTGACCGAATGAAATATGCCGTACTTATAGGAGACGGAATGGCGGACTACCCCCTGGCTCAACTGGGCGGAAAAACCATTCTCCAGGCAGCCAGGACCC
The DNA here is from genome assembly GCA_028690255.1 of Methanosarcinaceae archaeon. Lineage (GTDB taxonomy): Archaea > Halobacteriota > Methanosarcinia > Methanosarcinales > Methanosarcinaceae > JAQVBP01. Next base: position 27,533 of record JAQVBP010000001.1, on the reverse strand, counting down.
CCGGCATGGACTTTATTGCGGCCCACGGCAACACTGGCCTTGCAAGAACCGTGCCCGAGGGGTTTCCCCCCGGCAGTGACGTTGCGAACATGTCCATTATAGGTTATGACCCCGCGCTTTATTACAGCGGCAGGGCCCCACTCGAAGCTGCGAGCATGGGCGTGGACCTGAGCGAAAAAGACATAGCTTTTCGCTGCAACCTTATAACAATAGAAAACGGACTTATCAAGGACCACAGTTCAGGGCACATCACAAGCGAAGAAGCAAAAACCCTTGTCGAAGCCCTTGATTTCGAATTGGGAAACGAGGAATTCAGGTTCTATCCGGGGATTAGCTACAGGCATCTCCTGGTTTCCAGTGGAAACAGGGGGGCTGAAACCGAGTGTACGCCTCCGCATGATGTTACCGGGGAAAAACGTCTGGCTCACATGCCCCGGGGAAAAGATAGTCAAATCTTTTGTGAAATGACCGAAAAGTCCATGGAAATCCTGGCCGGACAACCGGTTAACCTGAAACGTATGGAAGATGGCAAAAACCCTGCCAACTCGATCTGGGTCTGGGGCCAGGGACGAGCCCCGAAGTTCAAGTCCTTCCTGGAACTTTACGGAAAGACCGGGGCCATAATCTCCGCCGTTGACCTCCTGAAAGGAATAGGAGTCTATGCCGGCCTGGAGGTTATCGATGTCCCGGGAGCTACGGGATACCTCGACACCAACTACAGGGGAAAAGTAGAGGCCGCCCTCAAAGCTCTGGAAGCCCACGACCTTGTCTTCGTGCATGTGGAAGCTCCTGACGAGACCGGCCATGAGGGAGATCTAGAAAAAAAGATTCAGGCAGTCGAGGACTTCGATAGCAAAATCGTAACTCCAATCCTCGAATACGTTAGAAACTCCGGCGAGCCCTACACAATCCTCGTCCTGCCCGACCACCCGACTCCAATCTCTATCAGGACTCATACCCCCGACCCCATACCCTTTGCGGTCTACCGGACCGATGAAAAGGCCCCTGATAAGGTAAAGACCTTTGACGAGGAGGCTGTCAAAGAGGGGGCCTTCGGGATCGTGAAAGCTTCGGACCTTGTTGGAATGCTTGTGGGAAGGCTGACAGGGCCCTGATAATTTCCCTTTTTTCTTTTTCTTTTTCTTTTTCTTTTTCTTTTTCTTTTTCTTTTCCTTTTTCTTTTCCTTTTTCTGTTTCTTTTTCTTTTTCTTTTTCTTTTTCTTTTCCTTTTTCTTTTCCTTTTTCTTTTTCTTTTTCTTTTTCTGTTTCTTTACCCATCTTCTTCTCATACTTTTTTTAAAGAAAGGTATATATTTTTTCCAGTCATCAAAAACGTACATGTTATTCTTTGAA
>JAQVBP010000001.1:24560-26080 GCA_028690255.1 Methanosarcinaceae archaeon | reverse complement strand
CTTTTTCTGTTTCTTTACCCATCTTCTTCTCATACTTTTTTTAAAGAAAGGTATATATTTTTTCCAGTCATCAAAAACGTACATGTTATTCTTTGAATAACAGCACAAAAAATGAAAGTACACATTGCACTTTCATGCTAAATACTGCATTCTTAAACTCTTAATGGGGGGATTGATTTGGTAAGATGGCCGGCACGCAAGCCATTTTTAGGTCCTGTAAGATGGGACCCGTTTGAGGAGCTCAGGCGGACTCAGGAACGCCTTAACCAGTTGTTTGAAGACTTTGTGCCTTCGGAGGAGTGGACGGGAAAAACATTTGCCCCTCTCGTGGATGTCATGGAAGAGGGGGACAAAGTCATTGTCACAACGGACCTGCCCGGAGTTGACAAAAAGGATATCGAGATCAACCTGAAAGAAGACATGCTTGAAATAAATGCAAAGTGTGGAGGAGAAGAAGAGACTGAAAAAGAAGGATATTTGAAAAAAGAGCGTTCTTATACGCGTTTTTACCGGGCGATCCGCCTGCCAACAGGCGTTTCTGAGGAAAACGCAAGTGCAAAAATGGAAAACGGAGTCCTGACAATAACGATTCCTAAACTGGAGCTTGAAGAACCGAAAAAAAGGATACAGATCGAGTAATTTTCTTTTTTTCTTTTTTTTCTTTTTTCATTTTACCGCATATATCTTTGTTTACCGGGAAATCACGCGTAATTCTGGAAACGGTAGATTATTTCTTCGGGGACTTCTTTCTCACCGCTTTTCTTTTCCCCTGTTCTGCCCTCAAAAAGCTCCCGCGCAAGTTCAGGGTACTGCTCAAGGAATTCTTTTGAATATTCGGTGCTGCGCTGAACCGCTTTTTTGAAAATTTCATCGATTTCCTCTTTACCGAACTGCCCCTGGAAGAGGAGGAGCTGCGTGACCTTTTCCCGGCAGGCCCGGGGTTCGTTTTTGTAGTCAAGGGAGCGATAAAGCTTGGATATAATGATTTTCAGAACCCTTTGCCTGCTTCTGTTGTTGTCTTTTAATTCGAAGGGACTCCTGTCCTGAATTTTTTGTACGATAACGTCAAGGTCATATTGGCTCATATTTTCACCTGAGGAAAGGTTGGGCGTCCGGCCTAAATAAGCATTGTCTATTGACCTGGGACAAGGATTTTTTGCCTGTATGATATCGATTTTGAAACAAAAATAATTAGGAATTTTTGAACATCACACCTAAAATCGAGACCTTGTTCCGACATTATATAATAATATATATTGTTTGAAAAAAAAATGTTTGAAAAAAGTGCGGCATCAGGAAGTAAGTCTCGTCATCTTTTGCTCGGTCGGGGTAACTCTCATCATCGCCGCAGAATTAGGTATACGGATGGTCTTATTTATCATTACTGCCTTTAGACGGTTTTATTTATGAGTGGACTCATAACTGATTAAAATTATTGAGAGAAACCTTGATTTTATTCAAACTTTCGAATATCCTGGATTTAGACATACAAAATTCATACAGTTCATACAGAATTCATA
>JAQVBP010000001.1:19814-24460 GCA_028690255.1 Methanosarcinaceae archaeon | reverse complement strand
TTCATACAAAATTCATACAAAATTCATACAAAATTCATACAAAATTCATACAAAATTCAGAGGAATCCCTTTGAGATTTGAAGCAATTGCCGTGGAAAATATCCCTCTTATCAAAAAAGAAGACGACATCCCTGCATTAATCTGCAAAAACATTGAACTGCGGGACAGGGACATCGTAGTAATCGCCTCCACCATCGTCGCAAAGGCCGAAGGCCTGAGTTTCCGGCTTGAGGACCTCACTCCCGGAGCAAAAGCCCTTGAAATTGCAGCCAGAAACAGGAAGGACCCGCGTTTTGTGGAAGCGGTTCTTTCCCGGAGTTCGGAACTCCTGGTGGAAGCCCCTTTCATGCTAGCCGTCACGAAAAAAGGCCACACCTGCATAAACGCCGGGATTGACGACTCGAATATCGAGGGAGAATTTCTCCTGAACACGCCGATGGACCCGGATATGAGCGCCGCAAAAATAGGAGAACGGCTTGAAGCCCTTTCCGGAAAAAAGCTCAGCGTCATCGTCACGGATACGAATGGCCGGGCTTTCAAAATCGGGCAGACCGGGGTTGCAATCGGGATTTATAAAATCCACCCCCTTAAACACTGGATCGGGGAAAAGGACCTTTTCGGAAAAATCCTGGAGATCACCCAGGAAGCCGTGGCCGACGAACTGGCAGGGGCCGCAAACCTCCTTATGGGAGAGGCCGCCGGAGGTATCCCTATAGTGCTTATCCGGGGGCTTGATTACTATGCCGACGAAGGGGCTGAAATCAAAGAAATGTACCGGACCGAAGGAGAGGACGTTATTAAAAAAGGGCTCCGCTGTCTTTTGAAAGAAAAAATATAAAATTAAGGGGAAGGAGAGGCTCCCGAAGAAAATTACTATTTCGAGCCTTTTCTCCAACTTTGTTAAATATGCATATTTGTTTAAATGTTCTTGTTTTTTAAATTTTTTTCAAATTTCCTCGAAAAGAATATGTTCCACTTCCACGCTGGCATCTCTGAAAAAGTCAAGGGAATCAGTGTCCGGGTAGGGGGTTGCGTACACGACCCGCTCAATGCTTGCGTTGATAATCATTTTTGCACAGAGGATGCAGGGCTGGTGCGTGCAGTAAAGGGTCGCCCCGTCCGTGCTCACCCCGTGCAGGGCCGCCTGGATGATGGCGTTCTGTTCCGCATGCACGGCCCGGCATTTTTCGTGCCTCGTGCCGGAGGGGATGTTTTCCTGTTCCCGCATGCAGCCAATCTCAAGGCAGTGGTCCATACCTCGAGGAGCTCCGTTATAACCCGTAGAAATGATGCGTTTGTCCCGGACAATCACGGCTCCGACATTGTTTCGAAGGCATGTGGCCCGCTTTCCGACCACGAAAGCAATTTCAAGGAAATATTCGTCAAGGGATGGTCTTTGAGTCATTATTTTTACTCCACGGTAAGCGGTATATATAGTTGTGTCGTTAACTTCTATACTGTCTGAAAACAACCTTTTTTAGATGAAAAGCCTTCCACATACTTAAAAAGAATAAAGGTATTACTAATCAAAACTACAAAATAATCATCATTCAAAGGAATAATTGATATAGTCTCATAAATAGTACTGAAATGTCATACGGAATCTTAATTTTCCTTATTTCAATAGATGTCATACGACATTCGGATCTAAAGTATTAAATATGTTGATCCTGTCAGAAACCAATTATAAAATATCAACCTCGTCCGGTTTCAGCATATAGCCCCTCAGGTGAGGGCTTCAAAAGCACTGTATTTCATCTTTCATAGACACTGATACCAATTATGTATAATGACAGCTTAAAACTGATATGTTAAGGATAAGAATCAATTTAGTCATTCGGAGTATTTAATTATGGCAACAGGTTTGACCGAATTTTTAGATACCTTCGTGAAGAGTCACGATAATCGGCAGTTGCTGGCAATACCTCTTGCGGTGCTCGCAATCTCGCTTATAATCCTTGGGGTCTCCTACGCGAGCAGCGGTTCTCCCGTTCCCCTCGGAATGGAGTTTCAGGGAGGGACCCAGATCTCAATGGAGACTACGGATTCCCCCGAGACTTTTGAAAACCTCTATTCTGATTACCCCATACAGGACGCCCGCTCGGCAGGTAGCCGGGTCATAATGCAGTTCGGGGTAATGGACAACGAGGAACAGAGAAGACTTGAAGACGCTGTTACTGGCCAGTATTCTAATGTGGAAATCAAACAGATAGGACCCGTCTATGGTAAGGACCTGCAGTTCCAGGCCATAAGAGCACTTATCCTTTCCTTTATCGGAATGGCAATTGTAGTTTTCCTTATCTTCAGGAGCTTTGTGCCCTCTCTTGCCGTGGTCCTTTCGGCCTTTTCGGACATCCTGATCGCGGCGGCCTTCATGCGGATTGCGGGAATTGAGCTTTCCCTCGGGACCGTTGCGGCCCTCCTCATGCTTATCGGTTATTCCGTGGACAGTGATATCCTCCTGACCACCCGGGTGCTCAAGCGCAGGGGGACAGCGGAAGAAAAGATTACCAGGGCCATGCAGACAGGTATTACCATGACGACCACAACCCTTGCAGCCCTGCTGGTGATGTACGTGGTCTCCACTTTCCCCTACCTGGTTATTCCATCCTTTACGCAGATCACTTTGCTCTCGCAGATCTCAAGCGTACTGCTCATCGGGCTTGCAGCTGACCTTATGAACACCTGGCTCTTAAACACCGGGATTCTGCGCTGGTATGTCCTGAAACCCGAATTCAAAGGGAGGTATAACAGATGAGTGAAAAAACGGAGAAAAAACTCGTGAATAACCCGGGAGAGCTTCTCAGGAAACCCAGGGTAATCATCTTCATCCTCGCCCTCCTGGCATCCATTGCGTTTATTCAGCCCTGGGGAGCTCTCGGGGAAGACGGGAGATCAAACCTGAACTACGGACTCGACCTTGAGGGCGGGTCCTGGCTTCAGATCAAGCTTCAGGGAGCCCTGGCCCAGGTGGATGCAGACCCCGAAATGATTGTAAGTAAAACAGTTGAACCGCTTATCGGAGGGCCTATAGAGATTACGGCCAATACTCTGGAAAGCTCGGGCCTGAGTGAAACTGAAAACCCCAGGATCGTTTTCACGACAACGGCCCAGGTCAGCAAGTCCGAACTTGAACTCCTCGGGCTCGGCCAGGTGAGTGTGGACAGGCTCAGCCAGGAAAAGACTCAGGTAACCCTCATTACAGGTAAGGAGGAACTGATCAAAAACTACCTGGCAAATTCCCTTGACGCCGAAGTCGTGCTGGTAAATACCGGGGAAGGCCTCTTTTACGAGATCAGGACCGAGGTGTCCGAAGAAGACCTTAAAGCCCTTATGGAAAAGGTAGGAGGCTCCATTCTCACAAACGAAGACGGGACCCCCAGCTATAAGGAAGGGGTCAGCACCGAAACAAGGGACCTGACCCGGGAAATCCTCAACGACAAACTCAACGCTCTGGGGCTTAAGGACATTCCTGTCCGGACGGTCGGAGACGATTACATCCTCATTGATTTCGCAGGCATTGACCTTGCAAAGGCCAAGGACATAGCCGAAAAACCTGGTAAATTCGAAATCCGGGTCCAGACCGAAGGCAACGAATCCATGCACGTGCTCTACGGAGACTCAATCGTAGGTGTTGGGATTCCAGGCTTCCACGATGAGCAGTGGCATACTCCGTTTACCCTGAGTGAAGAAGGGGGCCTGGCCCTCCAGAAAGCCGCAATCGAGACCGGAGCGGTATCTGACCCTTATTCGCACTACCTTGAAATGTATCTGGACGAAAACCTGATCTATAGCGCTCCCCTGAGTTCTTCTGCGGCCGTAAGGTTGGGAGAAGCTCCCATCTATTCCTGGCAGGCCTCTACGGGTCAGGACGAGGAAGCAAAGGCCCAGGCCCAGCAGCTCCAGATCCACCTCAGAGCAGGAGCCCTTCCTGTGAAAGTGGTACTTGTGGGCTCGGGACACGTGGATGCCACCTTAGGAAAGCAGTTCAAGGCCGAAGCTGTGATTGCGGGCCTCCTCTCTTTGTTTGCGGTGGCTTTTGTGGTCTTCCGCAGGTACGGAAGAAAGGAAATCCTGGTGCCCATGGTCGGGACCTCCGTCAGTGAGGTTATCATGATCCTGGGAGTTGCCGCAGCAATTGGCTGGCAGCTTGACCTCCCGGCAATTGCAGGGATTATTGCAGCCATAGGAACCGGGATCGACCACCTGGTAATCATTACCGATGAAGTACTCTACGAGGGCAAGCTGCCTTCCACAAAGGTCTTTATTTCCAGAATCGGGAAAGCCTTTGCGATTATCTTCGGGGCGGCTGCAACAACGGTCATCGCCATGTCCCCGCTTGTGGTAATGGGCTTCGGGAGCCTCAAGGGTTTTGCGATTACCACGATCATCGGGGTGTTCATCGGGGTCTTTATCGCAAGGCCGGTTTACGGGACGGTAATCAAGGAATTGCTTGAAGCAAGTGAGGAAGCGCCAAATACCTCCGAAATTGCCTGAAATTTTTAAGTGAAAGAAAAAGGGGATATCCAACCCCTTCTCCTTCCCCTTTTGTTTTTACTTCATTTTGGTTTTTACTTCATTTTGGTTTTTACTTCATTTTGGTTTTTACTTCATTTTGGTTTTTACTTCATTTTGGTTTTTACTTC
>JAQVBP010000001.1:7716-19714 GCA_028690255.1 Methanosarcinaceae archaeon | reverse complement strand
GGGATATCCAACCCCTTCTCCTTCCCCTTTTGTTTTTACTTCATTTTGGTTTTTACTTCATTTTGGTTTTTACTTCATTTTGGTTTTTACTTCATTTTGGTTTTTACTTCATTTTGGTTTTTACTTCGCTTTTTTACTTTATTTCCAGAAAAAGCCTGAGAATCAAAAACCTGAAATAATTAGGAGTGCAAAGAGCGGTAATATGTGCAATATGAGGTATGTGCAATATGAGGTATGGTCAATATGAGGTGGGCAAAGAGTGAAAAAAATGCATGATATCTGGACAGTGAAGTACCGGCCAAAGATACTGGAGGAAGTGCTGGGAAATACCCCCACCCTGAAGACTTTATCCGATCTTGTCCGTTCAGGCACCCTCCCGCACCTTGTCCTGCACGGGCCGGAAAATTCCGGAAAAACGACGACTGCCCTTGCGCTTGCCTTTGAGCTTTACGGGGAGAGCTGGAAAAGCAATTTTACCTATTTCAACGCCTCGGATTTTTTTGATCAGGGCAAACGCTACCTTGTCCGAGACAGGCGTTTTGTCAGGATCATCGGGACCGATGACCCTAAAAAGATCTACAAGAGCGTAATCGAAATTTTCAAGGAAATCATCAACGAATACTCAGGAATGGCCCCTCTGGATGCTGATTACAGGCTCATATACATAGACAACGCCGAGTCCCTGAGTCCCGATGGCCAGCATGCGCTGCGGCGTATAATGGAGAGGTACAGCAAAACCTGCAGGTTCATTCTCTCCACAACACGGCCCTCAAAACTGATTTCCCCTCTCCGCTCCAGAGGAGTACAGCTTTTCTTCACCTATGTGTCGGACAAAGCCCTGAAAGCCCATCTTATAAAGATAGCTGAGGAGGAAAAGCTGGAACTTACAGATGGGGCCCTGGATGCGGTTCTCTATGCGGCTAAGGGAAACGTCGCAGAAGCTATCAGGACGCTCCAGCTCACCTCCCTTGAGGCGGGAGAGGATAGGAACGTGACCGAAGACCTTGTCTATGAGGTTACGGTTATGGGCAGGGACGGGGGTATGGATGAGCTTTTCATGGCCTCCGTAGCCGGGAATTTCCAGAAAGCCCGAAAACTCATAGATGAAATGCTTATTGATAAAGGCCTTTCCGGAATTGAAATCCTCGAAGGGCTATGTGAAGCCGCGTTAAATTCCGGAGATCCTGATGAGGACACTGCTCTGATGGTAACAAAAATTGCGGATACGGATTTCTATCTGCTGGACGCCGCAAACGAAAGGATCCAGCTTGAACGACTGGTTACGGAACTTTCATGAATTTCTTTTAAACGATTCCGGCAATTCCTGATACTTTCTTATATTATTATGCCTATTTTTGGGCATCCTGCCTGAGGAATCGTGATAATAGTATCAGAAATTCCTTGCAGAACTTCCAGATAAAATTTCTGCGCAGGATTCGGGTGGGTAAGCATAACTTTTTATATGTATCCATTTAAAGATACATTTGTAAAAATTTGGGGCATATTAATGACAAAAATTGCACAGAACCTGATTGGCGAAGCCCTCGTAGGCGAAGGCCCGGAAATTGCTCACATAGATCTTGTAATCGGCCCGAAAGGTGGACCCATTGAAACCGCGTTTATGAACTCCCTTGCGATGCCCAGGCAGGGACACACCCCTTTACTTGCGGTTCTTGAGCCAAATGTACCTCCAAAACCCTCGACCCTGCTGGTAAACAAGGTGACCATAAAAAACGTAGCCCAGGCGGCTCTGATGTACGGGCCCGCTCAGGCAGCCATTGCAAAAGCGGTAATGGACAGCGTGGAAGAAGGAGTGATCCCGAAAGAAGAGGCAGAAAACGTTCTGATCATTGTTTCGGTCTTTATAGAATGGGACGCAAAGGACAAGGACAAAGTGTACGAGTTCAATTATGAGGCAACAAAACTCGCGATTGCGAGAGCTGTCGAAGGCAAGCCCACCGTTGAAGAAGCGCTTGCAAAAAAAGATAGTGCACAGCACCCGTTTGCCTGAATCTTAAATTTTCGGCTTTTATTCAGGAATTTCGAGCTTTTTTCTTTCTGTATTTTTCTTTCTGTTTGGTATGAAAGTGCGTTCAAGCACTTTCATTTATTTGTGCCTGTTACTCGAAGAGTTTATATACGTTTTTTCTATCTGTTTTTTTCTTTCTGTTTTGGTATGAAAGTGCGTTCAAGCATTTTCATTTATTTGTGCCTGTTACTCGAAGAGTTTCATGTGCGTTTTTTATTTCTGTTTTTTTTCATTCTGTTTTTCCTATCGTGTTGAGGAAGATGTCAGGTATTATCTCCGTGGCTACACTCATATCCAGGGGCCTGAGCTTTCCGGACCCGCCGCACCCCCTTCATTCTAAATTAGTAAGTAAAAATAAATTGTTTGAATATTACATTTATACGTTTCTCATATATAGCTTCAAAAAGAAACTAGTATTTATATTTATGCATAAACAAACATTCAAAAGTAGAAAAATATATATATTAGTACTGTACTTTAAAATATAGTACCAAAAATTATAAATATAATAGACACCAAAGAAAGCTTAAAGAAGGGATTTAGTATACAGACCTACATACCCTTCAAAAACAAATCCACAAAAATAAATCCACAAAACTCCCAAAATATTCCCTGAAAATTCCACGAGCAAAGCAGGGAATAACCACTAAAAAAAGTTGACTGCCTGATTTATTTTCAGGCAGCTCCTTATCTTCTATTTTCAAAATATTTCTTAGAATCTACTTTTCATAATACCTCAACAGAAGACCATTAAATCTTTAGATTTAGTGGAGAGTTGATTACTGTTTAGCACCTGACCCTTTTTTTAGTACTTGTAGTTCTTTTCAGTACTTGTAGTTCTTGACTGAGTGATAGAGAATTACTCCAAAGAAGGCAATGATCACCAGCAAGAAACTGAAAAAGGCAACCGGATCCCAGACAAAGCCGATCCCTGCTCCGCCTTCTCCCCAGGATACGAGCACAGCTCCCTGGATCACGGTGGGAATCACCACGCAGGCGAAGGCCAGAACAAAGATAAAGACGATGTCAAAGACTTCTGCAAATTTTCCTTTTTCCTTTGCGGATATTTCAGTCATATTCCAGGTCCTCCTCTCAGTCGTAATACCGGAACTCGAACATGTGATTTCTGATCGAGTCTCTCACCCTGAGACAACCAATTGCTTCGATACCGACGACAAGCCCGACGAAGACTATGTAGAGGTAGGAAAAGCCCGAGGAGATTTCCCAGGTCGCTGAGAGAACTTTGCCAATCACAAAGGTCTCAACCCCTATAAGCAGGGCCAACATTCCTAGAATCATAAGTGAGTCTCCTTTGAGCTTACTGTGGTACTTGCTTTCAAGCTCACTCGTCATTTCCAAACTCAATTCCATTCACCTCCTTTGAAACTCTGGCTTTCGGGGAACCTCTCGGCTCAGGCCAGCCCATAGATACCCAGTTGTTCTCCGCGGTAGAATTCTTTTGCTTATAGCTGAAGTAGAAATAAGCAATGCCATAAAACACAAATGCGAAGATCAGGTTGTACTTATAACCCCAGAAGAGGGTAGAGAGGATCGTAAGGGCAAGCGCAATCGCAAGATATGCGATGTAAGGCTGCAGGGGTCCTACAAAGGGACGGATCTTGCTCGAGGTCTCCGGAAAGAGGGTTCTGAAGCGGATCAAAGAGAAGGGGATCATCACGTAACAGAGCAGCCCCGAGGCTATGGAGAAGGTAATAACCTGGTCCAGAAAACCACTGAAAGCAAAGCCGATAGCTACCGGCATCGTGAAGATCACGGCCCTGTAGGGGGTATTATACTTCGGGTGCACCGCCGAGAACCAGGACGAGACGTAGTTGTCCCTGGAAAGGGCGAACCAGGACCTGGAGGAGTCACAGACACAGCCGTTTGCGCTTGCAAGGCAGGTCAAAAACGTACCCAGGCCAAGGAAGGCAATGAAGAAGAACACCCCGCTGTTCTGGGCAGCTTCAAAGAGAGGGTAGACAGAAACGCCCAGCATATCGGTCGGGATCAGCACCGCACAGAGGTAGAGGGTCATGGCCGCTCCTATGAGGAGGGTAATCATCCCGGCCTGCTGTCCGAGCGGGACCGCCCGCGAGGGGTGCTTGCATTCCTCGGCACACATGGCTGCGCCTTCGATTCCCAGGTAGAACCAGGGTCCGAACTGGAGCGCCGCAAAAAGCCCTATCATCCCGTGCGGAATAGCTCCCTCAAAGAGGTATTCCGGATGGATGTTCACTACCCCGAAGACGGTCGCAAAGAAGAACATAATAATTGCGATAAAAGCCGTCATGGTCAGGAAGAAGTTCAGGGTAAGCGCGGCGACAACGCCCCGGTAGTTAATAAAAGTCAAAAGTGCAATAACAAGTAAGGTTATGGGAAAGACCTGTAGTTCCGGGAAAATCGCGGATGCGATACTTGCAACCACAATGGCGTCTGCGGCTTCCAGTGCAATGTATTCCATATACACCGCAAGCCCGACGCTGGCAGCAGCCCCGGGGCCTACAAAGAGCCTCGCCCAGTCATACGGTCCTCCGGCCAGTTTGGTGGCCGAACCGAGTTCACTCGCACAGAGAGAAATAATCACGTACATGGTCCCCGCGACCAGCATGGCCAGCAGGGCTCCGAGTATTCCCCCTTTTGCAACGGTAAAGTTCCAGCCCATGTATTCCCCGACCAGGACTATACCGACTCCCAGGGCCCATACGTGGAAAGGCCGGAGAGTCTTCACCAGGCTGGCAGATTCTTCAGACATGATATCACCTTTTTTCCGGGAAATCAATTCTTTCCGGACACCTTACTGGCGTCCAGCAATACCCAGCCCATCAGTGCAAAAGCGAGGAGGTAAATCGTTCCGTTAATAATTGTCCAGATATCCATTTTAAGATCCTCCTTATTTTATTCACACACTGAATTTTTACATTCGGTACCCTCACCCTTGAAAATGATCCATATAATTTGTATCAGGTGTTTTTAAAGATTTCGCCCGACATTTTTAAAAAAAAATACCAGCGAGAAACTCGCTGGCAAGGGTTTGGGGTTGGTCAACTTAGAATACAAGCCCGAGATCTTCGAGCTGTTTCCTTGCAGCGTCGTAAACCTGGACGTACTCGTCAGTCGGGGTTACGGTCATGACGTCGTAACATTCCTGGAAGGTCTTACCTGCAGGAGCAGTTGCGTAGTCCTTCTCATAGAGGCCAATGAGCTTGTCGAGGATACCGTTTACTTCCGTGATATCCATACCTGAGGTTGCCCTTGCGACTTCGCCCATCATTCTGGCTTCCATTCCGGTAGTCTTGTCCTGCACGACACCTTTTGCGGCTGCAACTCCGGAGAGGATTTCACGGCCTGATGCTGTGTCAGTCATGGACTGAGCAGAAAGCTCCAGGAGGCACATCTCGGTACAGGGACCAGCGCATGGGTAGTACTGGTTTCCGGAGAGGATGTCTGTGAACTCACTGATGGTTGCACATGCCCAGCCCGCAATTGTCAGGGTTTCCCTGGTGTTGGTTGAACCCCAGCGGATGTGGACAGGCCCGTCAAGGTGCCAGCTTGCACTGCTCATGACGATGGCATTGATGTGGGTTGCGATGTCCACGATGGTAGTCTCTTCAATGCCGCCGGCGTATCCGCCGAAAATTGGCATCTGTTCGTCCATGATGAGGTCGCTGTTTCCCTTGTAGTGGGCGATAACAGCGATTGCATCGAGGTCGATCTTCAGTTCGTTTAACTGAGATACCTCGTGGCTGTCGGAGGAGATCTGGCCACCACAGCAGTCAGAGGCGATGTTTCCCTGAGCGGACAGGGAAGTCTCAGGGCCCTATATGCCCATCCCAGGGCGGCCTGCCATGGCTGCTGCCTGCTTGATGAGCCTGGTCTCGGTCTTGGATGCAAGCACTTCGTAGGGGCTACCCGGAATTGGGGGTTTGCCACGAACGGAGGTCATAACCCCGTCCACAATGGTGTCCACTTCCTTCTCAAGGGCGTAGCTCATGTGAACTGGCATGAAAACTTCTTCAGAAATCGGAGAACCGGTAGGACCCCCCTGGATAATGGGCTTTCTCCTGTCGCCGACGCCTCTCTTCCTGACGTTTACGGCGTCCCTGCCGGTTCCTAAGGTGAATTCCTTCTGGACGTTGTTGAGTGCATCCCAGATCTCGGCTTCGGTGTACTTGACGATTCTGTGGGTGTCAGTACAGTAAATACCGCATTCAAGGAGCATCTCGAACCCGGCTTTGAAAAGCTTCTCCATCATGTCCTTGTCGGTAGGGATGATCTCATTCTTGAAGTCAAGCCCGTACTTCTGCTTGAGCTCCATGGCCTTCATGGGGATCGTCATGAGATCCCAGTCATCCTGAGTACATTTCTCGCCTTTTTTTGCACGGTCATAGAATTCGTAGCAGTCAAATGATTTGGTAAATGTCATATCAATGTCTCCTTTTATCTACGTTTATTCCATGATTTTAAGTGCAATTTTTGCGGCTTCTGCAGCGTTCTCTGCGGTTGCGTCTGCGCCAATTTCGTCGATCCAGCCATCGGATACGGGTGCGCCTCCGAACATGCACTTTACACTGTCCCGTAGCTTTTCTTCCCCGAGCCTGTCCATGAGGTCCTTCTGGCCAAGCATGGAGGTGGTCATGAGAGCTGATCCTACGAGTATGATCTTTTCTCCCTTGTGCTTTGCAGCTTCTTCAATAACAGTCTCGTTGAGGACGTCAGTGCCGAGATCGATGATGTCAAAGCCGTTTGCGCCAAGCATGGTGGTTACAAGGCGGTGGCCGATGTCGTGAATATCCCCTTCTGCAACGAAGGTGATTGCGGTCCCTATTTCTTCTCCTGCAACCCTGTTCTTTACGAGTTCGGGGGTGAGGATTTCCATTGCGCCTTTCATTGCCTTTGCGGACATCATGATCTGAGGCAGGAATACCTCTGCGGCTTCGAACTTGTCCCCGATGATCTTCATCCCGACGGAAAGACCTTTTGTGATAATATCAAGTGCTGAAATTCCTTCAGCAAGAGCTTCATTTGTTAATTCCACACAGCCAGATATGTCCTGGTTTACAATTGAATCACGAAGTTTGTCGAATAGTTCTTCGTTTGCCATTTTTAAACCTCCAATACATGATTTATTCTGGTTGCGCAGCATAATGTCTCAAAATGCAGACCTGAAATGCAAAATCATCGAAGTGCCAAAAGCTCTGGTATCACATACCCACACCGGAATTTCGGAATTATAGATATCCATAGCTCCCGCTAATGCGTATCTACAGTTACCTCTAAATGGGTTCAAAAGACTTTTTATCCCGGTCTGCCGTTTGGCAGGATGTGGATTGCTAACTTTATAGTAAATTGACAAAGGGCTTCTTAGCAAAGCTTTTTAGAACAATTTACTAAACACTTACAGCAATCTCATTTGTCTACAATATCCACTATCCACTAACAATTCTCATTATCCACGAGCCATTAGTAGAATCCCTTTTACCGGAATTCTAACATGAATAAGGAGTCTGCATTATTGTGAATCAGTTTTTCTTGACATTTACTGAGGGAATTATTTTGATTAGAGACTGCAAACCTGTTTATCATCCCAACTGAATAACAGATTTTATCCCGGATTTACCCAACAGTTTAGCTGCGTGGTATTGCCCTGACATCGCAGAGACAACTACCTAGTTAAAAGATTGTTATACTACTATATAAATGAATACTATATTTGTTAAACATATACTATAACATAAGATATTGGAAAAAAATAGGAAGATAAAATATAGTTAAAGTAAAGATAAAATTGACCTAATTTCGGCTTGAAAATGCCATATAAGGAAATGAGTATAAAGTAGAGCGAAAAGTATAAATATTGAATAAGATGGGGGATTTATTTTATTACCTTATATATACAGAATGCGGATGTATTATTAAATTCAAAATGCTTTCCCAAAAGCAAAGAGAATATATACGCATGACCGTTTGATTTTATTTCACCCAATTCCGCAGAAGTCGCAAATTCTCTTTCTCAACCGTTCAGACTCTGGCGGGGATTGTTTGCCGGTTATTTATACCCGCTCCAGACCCCTGAGGCCCCCGGACAGTGAGAAGTATTTAAAAAAATCTCTTAAAAAAGAAGAGCTAGCCAGAGGCCAGCTTAAAAATCAGGTATTTAATAAGTGAAGTTTTTCGCGCACTCAATCATTTTCTGAAGGTTTACGGTTGGAGTCATGCTGACGGTACCGCATCCAATAGTGAGTAAGCCCACGCCGGCATCCAGGACCTTCTTGCATGCTTCTTCAACGGTTTCGGGGGTTCCGTTCCAGAGCACGGCCACAGGGTCGATGTTTCCGACAATGAGGGCGTTTTCCACGTTACCGACTGCGGTTGCCATGTCTACCTTCTGGTCAACGCTGATGGCTTCAACACCGGTCTTTTCCATTATTGCAAGGCCATTGGTGGTGTTTCCGCAGATGTGGAGGACGGTTGCGACATCCAGTTCCTTCATGGCATCAACGATCTTTTTCTGGTAAGGTACGGCGTACTTATCGTAGAACTCCCCACCAATGAGTTCGTAGCTGGCGGTCGGGTCGATGATGGCTATGGTGTCGGCTCCGTTTGCGACCATTGCCTTTGCGTATGCAACGTTGAAATCGGAACAGAACTCAAGGAGTGCCGGGACAATTTCGCTGCCGGTGAAGAGGTTGCCGAACCAGGCGTCTCCGTTGATGTGCTGGGCAAGGGAGAAAGGCCCGATCATGGAACCTATGATTGGGAGTTCGCTTCCGTACTTCTCGGCTACGATCTTTACAGCTTCGAGGACTTTGGAAACTCTGCCTTCGTCGAGAGTGTATTCCCTGAGCTTCTCGAGGTCTTCCAGGGTGCTCACACTGTGCTTGATAACGGAAGGCTGCTGTTCCTTTGTGCCGGCCTTGATTCCACAGCCGAAGAGTTCGGCTTCGGCAGTGATGTCGAAGGGGAGGCGGATTGCTTCAAAACCGACCACGGTATGGCCGGCTTCTGCAAGGGTTGCCATCTTCTGGGCATCTTCATGGGCCTCAGGCCAGAAGGCTCCACAGGCTTCCATCTGCTCGACGGTCCCGGTCTGGGTAAAACAGACGGCAGGCATCCTGTCGACTGGCTGTTTCCTGAGTGCACGGTATAATCTTTCTTTCGGTGTGTAATCTGCCATTTATTAATCCCTCTCTCGTATATAAATATACAAGGATTATTATCAAAAAATTATAGTATAAATATGTATGTATTATAGGGTATAAATTAAACGTTGATATATAATTATGATAGTATAATATTGAGAGGAGAGGAGTGAAATATATCTGAAAACATGTAAATTTGATTTCAGATAGCTCCCTGACGAAAAGTTTAAAGTATCAGAAAGATTGGCGCTTAATCAATAGGAAAATCAAGTGGCTTCACCCTTAAATACAAACAGAAGTATCCATAAATAACTATTAATCGGAACCTGTAAACGGGAACTTTTAAGGGAGAACTTCGGGAAAATTGTTCAGGGAGACTTGCAAACGTCTGAATTACAGAAGGTATATAAAATTTATAGAATGCAGCGTAAAACCCCGAAGTCTTTAGCTTCGGGGATATAAGCGTCCACTTTTCAATATTGGCTCAATGCCAAAAAAATAATATATTAACGTACCGATTTAGTACCACTCACTTTTGCGATCGCACAAATTGGAAATTTGTGGGATTTCCAGTGTAACTGGAAAATAGCCAAGCAAAAGGAACTAATTAAAGATGCACCGCCGGGACGGCGGGAAGAGCCCGTGGACTCGTGGAGGTTGCTCCGGGGTATGAAGCCAGGAAGCCAGTCGGTCTTCAGCCGAGCGGTAGTTCACATTATTTAAGATTCATATACCATAGTTATCATTAACAATATAATTTAATTAATTGTATGGCTCAGATCGTATATATTTATGAGTTACGCACTTGAGATGTAAAACCAAGCACATGAGAGCTTGTCATGAATATTGGGTTTTAGACAGTTTGGTGCTTCATGCTACTGGTTTTTTTGTTCAACTGCGTAAGTCCTAATATAAATACATCCTGCGGGACCTCTGTCCTGCCTCTATTATCCATAGGCCCCTAATTAAACGAGCAAGCTGGATTATTTCGCATAATTTGTTTTTCTGGAGATCTCAAAAATGTACGGCATAGCACTCGATCTTGGAACAAGTGGTTTCAGGGCTCAGCTTATTGACATCGACACAAAGGAAACGATAAAGACCGTCATAACGATGGGACATCCTCTTCCCGGAGGAAACGTTATGGATCACCTGGACTTCGCCATCACAACCGGAGAAGACGTGGCTCACGGGGTCATGATCGAAACAATCGTGAGAATGTTCCAGCTGTTTAACGTGGCCCCCTCCGAAATCGAAAGGCTAGCTGTCTGCGGAAACCCTATCCAGCTTTCTCTCTTCCAGAACATGGAAATCAGGGACCTGGCTTATGCCGGAAAAAACAAACAGAAAAAACTTGGGGTAGAAAATATAACAAGAGACGCCCGCGTCTTCCCTGCCTCCGAGGTCTTCAAGACCCTTGACCTGCCGAACTGCGAGGTTATCGTGCCCCCGGCAATCAAGCACGAAATAGGAGCAGACGCCCTTGCAATGATGCTTGAGACCGATTTCCTGAACCAGACCACCCCTTCCCTGGTAACCGATTACGGCACAAACGCCGAGATGGCCCTGAAGGTGGGAGACAGGATTATCACCGCAAGCGCCGCTGCAGGTCCCGCAATTGAAGGACAGGGCATAAGCTGCGGGATGCTTGCAAGCCCCGGAGCCATCTGTGGGGTAAAACAGGAAGGAGAGTTCTGGAAAATCAGGGTCCTTGACAAAGAAATGGAAACCCGGGACGCCTACCTGATCGACCCCCTTTCCGGAGAAATAAAGGAAAACTACGGCTGTGAGGCCGTGGGCATTACAGGCACTGGAGTGATTTCCGCCCTTGCCGTGGCGCTCAAGAACGGGTTTATTAAAAAGCTTCCGAACCTTCCCAACGGAAGGCTCATCCTCGGCCCCGAAATCGAGATCACCGATAAGGATCTGGAAGAAGCCGGAAAAGCCATCGGAGCAATCCGGGCCGCCCACCTCACCCTGATCGTTGAATCCGGCATCAAATACGAAGACCTGGAAAATGCCTACATGTCAGGAGCTACCGGAGCGTACGTGGACGCCGAAAGCGCAAGACAGATAGGGTCCTGCCCGGGCTTCGCAAAGAACATCCTCCAATTCGGAAACACCTCAATCGGCCTTGCAAGGGAACTCGTCATGGACAAAGCCAGGCTCGATTACGTAATAGAGGTTGCCAAAAAAATCACTGCCGACCACCTCATGATGGCCACCAGTGACACCTTCAACAACTTTTACCTCTGCGAACTCTCCTACTGGACCCAGGGCATGCCCATCGAGATGTACAACCAGATGCTCGATATGTACGGAATCCCCCGCCTTCCCGAAACCCTTGAACACGCCAACATCGAAAAACGGGTCAGCAAAGACATCGAAGAAGTCGGCAAAGAAGGCCTCGCCATACTCAAAGAAATCGGCATAACCCTCGAAGTCCCCGTAGAAAAGTGTGTCCACTGCCACAAATGCGAAAAAGAATGCCCTGAAAACGCAATAGAAATCATCGAACTCGACGGCAACAGATACGCCCACTACGACAGCCAGAAATGCCTCGGAACAAGCTGTCGCCGCTGTGTCAACATCTGCCCCGAAGAAGCTATCGATATGACAAAACTCAAGATCAGCTCAAAGTGCTTCATTTAAACCGATGAAGCCCTTTGGGCCATCTTTTTCTTATTTATCTTCCAGGAAATGAGCTATTTAACCCAAATTTTACGGAATAGAATTTTTAACCTAAATTTTTCGGAAAAAGGTTTTTACTCCACTTTTCCGAAATAATGGTTATAAATCACTTTTCAAGATAAATGAGATAGTCCGCTTT